>DATNPI010000368.1:0-14088 GCA_036703325.1 Coleofasciculaceae cyanobacterium | reverse complement strand
GTCTACTCAACACATGATTGGCTAGATGTTTTTAGCACTTGTTGTCCGTCACCCTTAGTAGCTTGACAACATCGAACTGAATGAGGTTCCCAAGGGGGATACCTGTTGACAGCCAAAAGCTCTTTTCATTTTAACTGAGGGTTTGTTCCCCATCCTGGGCTGGAGTTGAGAAATCTTCTCATCTTTTTCCTGCCTTTATCTTTACTTTATGAAGACTTTATAAACGACTTCTGAGGATTGCTATAGTACTTTCAAAAGTTGTTTAATTTTGTCAGCCTGCCGTTGCTTGAATTTCTCTGGAAAATTTAACTCTAGTGCGACTTTTCGGTAGGTAGAGCCACTGTTTTCTTGAACGGGCAAAATTTCTACTGCTACGACTTCAGCCAAGAAGCGTTTCGGTGAGGGATTTGTTGTCTCCTTAGTCACGAGCAACCCCACAAGTGGTTTGTCTTGCTGCATCTTCTCTAAGTCTTCTTCGTGAAGCGTCTTGGTAGAAGATATCTCGTTACTATCTAATTCGATCCGTAAACTCTTAGCCCCGAATTCAGTAAGTTCCCCAGGAAAGAATTCTCCCTCCCAGTATAGTTGAGCGGTAGCTTGTACACGCTTGCGCACTTTCTTGCCGACCTGGGGTTGAAAGTCGCGTAAAACGCGAGCCAGACTAGTGGCAAGAAACTTAAAGGAGCCTAGTGGCTGGTCTACATAAGCAGGATTCTGGGAGTACCACTCGTTAACATCGGAATATAGAACCAAGGCTAAAGCATCCAGCTGAGTTTGAGCGGGATTGATAAAATCAATGGCTAAGTGAGTTTGAGTTTCGCTTGCAGGCGTTTGCCGGATAATTCGCCCATTCAGAAATGCCCGCGCCCCAAAATCGCCTATCAGTTCCACTTCTACTTCATCCGGTAAGTTAGGCCAGCTATCTAAGGCAATCAGGGCACCAGTTTCAGAGATGTTGATGGTTTCGCCAGTCCAATTCTTGTCGGCAGTGTAAATCACGGCACGAAGGCGTCGCTGCAAGCGGTGCGTCTGGCGTAGTTGTGGTTGCTCGAAGGCAACAAGCAAAGAAGCCACCAGCAGAATCAAGTTAAAGACGCACCACATGGCGTTGACCAGAACCGCCTCGCTATCCTCTGGGCGTAGTATCAGCCAAAAGGGAACGGCAATTAAGGAGATGACGACGAGTGCAGTCACCCCTAACAGACCACGCACTGACTCCCAGTCGAAGTAACGTTTGGTTACTGTTAGCCCCTTGTCAGTGACGTTAAATGAACCTAATTTGGGGTTGATGAGCGCCATGAAGGTGACATACCCTGCCTGAAACGCCATTACAAATTCAAAAACCTCGTTCCAGAAGGAAAACCGGACGTGCTTGTAGGTGATGTAGTTGGCATTCAGGGCGAGAAGAATATGGGGGAGGGCGTAGGCTAAGGTTTCTGAACCCAAACCTTGAATCGGGTTGATGCCAAATAATAGAAACAGGGTAGGAGCGATCGCATACATCAACCGAGGAAAGCCATAGAAAAAGTGCGAAGTCGCACTGAAATAACAAAGTCGCTGGGGCAACGTCAGATTCAGCTTCGGGTTGAACATGGGGTTTTCTAGCCGCAGAATCTGAGCCATTCCCCGTGCCCAGCGCACTTGCTGACCGACATAAGAGGAAAACTTCTCTGGCGCTAAACCAGCCACCATAATTTTGTCGTAGTAGACTGACTTGTATCCCAGAGAATGTAACCGAAATGCCGTGTGACAATCTTCTGTGACCGTTTCGGTGGCAATTCCTCCAACCTGGAGTGCGTACTCTTTGCGAATCACAGCCGCTGAACCACAGAAAAAGGCAGCATTCCAGAAGTCGTTGCCTTTTTGCAGCACCTTGTAAAACAGTTCATTACCCACTGGGATTTTGCCACCCGTCAGCAGGTTCCGCTCAAAGGGGTCAGGATTATAGAACCAGTGAGGAGTCTGCACAAACGCCACTTTCGGGTCGAAGAAAAAGCCCACTGTATGCTGAAGAAACTGTCGCGAGGGAATATGGTCGCAGTCGAGGATTAGAACTAAGTCGCCATTAGTGCGGCGAAAGGCAGTGTTGATATTACCAGCCTTAGCGTGTTCATTATTGTCCCTCGTCAGCATTGTCGCGCCGAGTTCTTCGCACATTTGGCGTAACTCTTCCCGACGGGCTTTATATTTCTCGGCTCGACCATCATCCAAGACATAAACTCGTTTTTTGTCAGCTGGATAGTCGAGGGCTAAAGCTCCTAGTACCGTCTTACGGACAATCTCAACATCTTCGTTGTAGGTCGGGATATAGACATCGATTTTAAACCATTGCTCTTGAGGAAAGATTGAAAGATCAATTGGTTCGCGGTCTTTAATTTTAAGAGTTTGAAAGTAGGCGAGTATGAGGGTCAGGATCGCATACAGTTCTGCCCCGTACAACAACAGACAAAATAGTCCGTTGACCCAGTTATTAAAATTCAGGGTGTAGCTCGTGCGGTAGTGGAGGTAGCGTAGTGTTGTTACAAGACTCAGCCATACCAAAAACAAGTGAAGATATTCGCTGGTTTTCGGGTCGGCTCGTCGAGACTCTACTTGCACAACCTTCTGACCAAGCGCTATTAGCAGCACGGCTACGATACCCTGCTGCCAAATCTCCAATGGGGTAATAATTAACGGGACGGATAACAACAGCAGCAGCAAAATAATCCACTTTAACTGGCGCAACCCTACCCCGGCTAGCGCCAAGTCAAAAAATCGGGGCAGGAGTTCGATAAACCAAGTGGTTACTGAGGGGCGCTGACGCCTACGCCGCATCAACCGGGATCTGAACGAGGAAAAAGACATTTCAACTTCTTTGTTGTTAGTTATTGATTGTTGGTTGTTGGTTATTGGTTATTGGTTGTTGGTTATTGTTTTTGTTGACAAACAACTAACAACTAACAACTAACAACTAATGACTCTTCTTATCAGTGAGGCGCTTGAGATATAACTGAGCAATGCCGTAAAGCAGGAGTGCGATCGCCACAATCCCTGCGGGTAGCAAAAACCAGTTCTCCTGAAGAAAACGAGACGCCTTACTAAGCGGATTGGTATTTTCCAGGCGCTTGGTAGAGGGGGCACGTCGCAAAAATTCAAGCTTGTAGGCATCGGGTTCATAGGCAGAGGGGTTAAGGCGATCGCTGCTAATGAGTGCCGTATCTTCCCGAAGCTGGAAGAACCACGGGTCTTTACTCAGAACCTGCCGCACACGATCTAAACCGTTCTCCGTTTGAGCGCTGAGGGCCAAAAGGACGCGATCGCTATTATCAGGAGAGAGGATTTCCTTAATTACCCCGTCCGTATCCGGTAGCGTTTGGATGTTACCTTGACTCCACTGGCGTGAAAAAGCCTTGCTCAAGCGAAAGTTACCTGATTCAAGCGCTTGGGGAAAGGGAAATTTATCTCGGATGCCAATTCCTACAAGATGGTGGGTTTTACGAATGTCAGCAGGCAATCCATCAGCTGTGTAAGCATTTAGCTTCACGGAATCCGCCCGACTCAAGCGTCCCAGGCGTTCGCTGAAGGCAAGTAGCGTCAGCAAATCTGTATTAGAGGGGGCGTCCGGCATAACAATCGCCGTCTGCGACAGATCCTGAGGAGCCGCAAATGGGAAACCTGACCGTAGCAGTTCCAGATCTGGCAGTTGCACGGAGGTTTCCCGGTTGAGCTTGAAGCTGGTATCAGTATGAAGTGTGCCTGTAAGTTGCTGATCTGTACTCTTACCGCAGCGCCCTGCTTCTTTGGGGTTAAGTCGGAACGCAACTTTAAGTTTGGAGGTAGGCTTGATCAGCTTGGCGGGTAGATCCACCTTTAGGCTTTGTCGAGTAGCTCCCTCCTCCGAGGTCAACCGTGCGCCACCGATGAAAACGTTATCGTCATTCAGTAACACTTCTACAGCCGAGAGTCTAGGATTGACTTGCGGACCGTAGCTGTACACCAGGTTCATGGAACTCCCCCGTGTAAAGTGATCGTCCGGTAAAGCCCGAAAATCAATCTCAATCGGCGGTGCTCCAGAACCTCGAACCGTCACATCTTCAAATGGCTTACTGTTGACTTGGGTTTTGATTTCGCTAAGAGTAAAGGAATTTTTCTCGGGCAAATAACGAGGCCATTGACGGGCCGACGGTGTTGGAACGTCCTTGAGTGCGTTGACTAAAATTGCCTGACCAGTGGCGAGTTTACTCGTGTCTGGCTGTACCAAAAACTGCGCCGCTTTAGCAACGCCTTCTGGGCCATTTCCCGTAGCTACTAACACGGGAACACTACCTTTTTGAGTCGTGGTCAGCATTAGCACGCCAACATCTTCAGGTAGGGGAATCTTATTTCTATCTAGAATCTGGTTGGCAGCGATCTTAAAGGGCAGAGCCAAAGACTTCAAGGCAGGTTGAGCGGTCGGAGTCCCAATCACTACTAATCGCTCGTTTGACTCCACGTCATCAAGATTTTTAACCAAGCGAGTGTTAATGGGATGGAAATCAGCCAGTCTACCCAAGGCAGCCTGGAAGCGAGGCGCTGCTGTCAACCAAGCTTCATTGAGCGTCGGCAGCAGGTAAGCGATGCGATTAGGTTCTAAGCTGAGTTCATCAAAGAACGGATAGGGATAGCGTTTAAAGCTCAGGGGAAGCGGTTGGAGCTGGTATTTAAACAGTAATTTTGAATCGGGCAGAACTTCAGTCCAAAGTGTGGGGTCAGCTGGATCGCTACATTGGGGGTCGTTATTCTGCTGCGCCACAAGGGTGAGTTCATTGTAGTCCTGAATCAGAGTCGGCGGGATATTGAACACCACGCTTCCCTCTTCGGACTCCTTGCGGTTGAGTGGTACACTGCCGATACTCCTATCGTTGAGCCGTAGTGTTAGGTTAGAGCGATTGGCAAACAGAGCTGGTGAATGCTGGAAGCGGATTAGGGCTTTGACGGATTTCAGCTTCCAACCACGGGGACGTGTAAAACCCAGTCGGCCTTCGGAATAGATACCCCGCAAGCGGAAGCGATTGCCCACAACAGGAGCACGATTGAATTCTAGGGCGTACTCATTCTCTGGGAGAGGTTCAGCAATATCGGCTGTATCTGATGGCTCTGATAGCTCCTCCGAAGGAGCGGCTTCGGAGCGATCGCGGCGGCTACTTGGGGAGTCCTCGTCCTCCTCTGGAGTACGCCGTGTTCGTGGAATCGGCTCAACTGGTTCGCGATCGCGCTCCACTTCGTTATCACTATCGCGATCGCTAGGGCTGTCTGGTCGCTCTTGGACAGGCTCGGAGCGGCGAGTCGGTGGCGGTGCTTCTGCGGCTGGGGGTGCAGGCTCAGGGGCAGCTTCCTGTCGTCGTTGTGGCGGCGGAGCGCTCTCTTGTTTGGGTGGGGGAGCACTCTCCTGTTTAGGCTGGGGGGCGCTTTCTCTGGGCGGGGGAGCTGGTCGAGGCTTGTAGACTGGAGGTTCAGCTGGAGCGCTGGGTAAGTCGTACTGGCGGATAAACTGATCTTCCTGCTGTTTAAGGTCGCCTGAAGTGGGGCTAGCGCTTGGCGAATCGCTTTGTGCAGATCCAAGGGATGCTGTCATCCCCCATACCAAGATCAATACACCACACAGCACTAACAGCCGGATGAGCGGACGTGCCAGAAGCCTTTGTGTAGCTGGGTACGTCAGCCCTGTAGCTATCCTCTTCCTTATTCGGCGTAGCTGGACTCTAAGACTAGAGTAGGGAAGCGTGTGTCGTGAGGTTCGACGTTGCCCACGACGACGCGCAGCCGTCGTGGATTGGGAGCAGCGAAACAAGCGTTTCATAGGGTGATGCGCAGAGGATCTTGCTACTGGGTTCGTAGTAGTTGCGGTTCAAGAGCTGTCGGAGGTAGCAGCCCTATCCAAGCCAGGTTCTGGGTGTAGTAAGCTGATTCATCATCCCAAATCCCCTGCTTATATTGAGGTAAGAGTTTTTTATCCAGGATCTGCTGGGCAGTAGCTGGATCGATCAAGCTGAGGGCAGTATAAAGCATGGCGTATTGGGAAGTAGCCTCATAATTCACTGTCGGCTTTCCCTGGAGGTTTATCCCAGCGGGAATGCGCGATGAAGTGTTCCATAAGCTTTGGAGGTGTTTAGTGGCAGTGCGTAGATAGCGATCGGCTTCAGGTGACTGAAACCAAGCAGCATCCCAAGCTACCCGCCACCAAACGCGATAGGCATCAAAACTATATACGCTTTGAAGTTTATTGGACTGTGGTAGTGGCTGAAATTTACCGGTTTTAGTGTCTAGCGCGATCCAGTCGCTCGGTAAACCTACGGTGGAAACCTGGGAAGATTTTTCGAGTACCTGGTAGCTAGTATCTACCAGACTCAGCCAATCATGGTCGGGGTCAACTTGGGCAAAGAGGCGAAACGCATAAGGGGCAAGATAAGAAGGGTTGAGGTATAGAGTAGACGGTGAGGGCATAAACGCTTCTACGGGGCCAGGCAGGAGATAGCGCTTGCCCCCTGGCCCGGCTACAGTAGAAAACTTCCACAAGTCCCGCAGCTTAGTGCGTGCTACATCTAGGTATTCAGGGCGATTCCAGCGGCGGGAGGCCAGAATCAGAGCCGTAATGGCATCAATATCGGCATCACTGGCAAAATTTTCGTCGATTGGACCCCATTTACCGGCTTTGTTCTTTCCCCACTTCCAAGCCCATAGTTGGTCGGTGGGAGCGCTCGTACCAGAAAGCCGCCGGAGGTTTTTTTCTGCCCAGTCTAAAGTGAGAGCAAATGTAGTAGGGTCATCAATAAACACCGAGCGCAACATGGCGTAAGCTTGTCCTTCAGAGACTGAGCGATCGCTATCTTGGTAGTCAATCACTCGCCCATCTTCTTGAATAAATTGCCGTCGGTAGATGACCCAGCTTTCTTCGAGTAGCTCCCGATTTGCCGTCGATTCCGGTAAGGATGGGGAACTTATCGATGGCGATGCAGGTGTTTCGGGTTGTCCTGATGACGAGGATTCAGGTGTTTTGGACTGTTCTGTAGAGGATATGGAAATACAGCCAGCCAGACTGAACAAAATCGCAACAGCGGCAACGGTTCTCAGACACCATTGAGACCCTTTGACAAAATTCGCCAATTTTAACACTAGTACTAAAACCAGCATCTTTACAATATTTGGGGCTTGTGGATTAAAAACGTTCCCAAGGAGGCTGGAACCCTCGCCGTTGCAGGAATCCTTCTTGGATTTGCTGCATTTGGCGGGACAAGTCGCTCGATGGAGTTCCCTTTTGAATTTGTTCCACTTGCAGCGCCTCTAGCGCGGCAAGAGCTTCCATCTGCTGGTCTTGAGCTGCCTTCAGACTAATGAGTGACTGGCGTATTGCCAAGTCATCCGGCTTGAGGGCAAGCGCCTGAGAATAAAGCTCGGTGGCCCGGTCAAAGCGCCGTTGTTGAAACCGAATTCCACCTAAAGCAGACAATGCATCTATGTTATAAGGTTGAGCCGACAAAAAGGTTTCGTAGGCTTTGGTGGCAACATCTAACTCACCTATACCTTGAGCCAGTTGTCCCTGCAACAAGTAGTTACCAATGTTGTTTGGATCGCGAGCAACCAACTGAGTTACGCGTGCCCTCGCCTGAGCTGGGTTTCGCTTGGCTATGACCTGAAGCAATCGAAGTTGCATCGGTATGTTGTTCGGATCAATTTGAACCAGCACATTATATAAAGGTTCCCGCTTGGGGTCAGGGGGTAGTAGACCAACCAGGGCAAATAGCTCTGGTGGCGCATTGGTAGCAGGTTGTGTCTGTAGCCAGTAGTTGAGAACCGCCTCGGCTTGTGACTCTGGAATCAGCTTCGCTTGATAGGCAAGGCTGGCTCGTGCCAGCTGAAGTGTCAATTCTTGAGGATTACGAGCCACCAGTTGGTCAAAAATCGCCAAAGCCTCGACGGGGCGATTCTGTTGCAGGCGAATGCCCGAAAGCCCTCGCAGCGCAGCATTGAGAACATCATTGTCGGCTCGGTTGCTAGCAATCAAACCTTGGTAACGCTGGGCACTAGCTTCCAAGTTTCCCTCGCGACGCTCAATTTCTGCGGCTAGTAACTGTGGGGCTAGATCCTTAGCACCCTCAGGAGTTGCCGCGTAAGCTGCCAAAGCGCCTCTTGCTGCTACCAGGTTGTTGCCCTCGATCAATAACTGAGCAATTCTGAAATTCAGAAATGGTACATTGACACCAGCAGCGAGCAGACTTTGGTAAACGGGTAGAAATTCTGGGCCAGGGGGGTCGATTCCTGCTAAGGATTGCGCCAGGGTTTTAAGCTCATTTGGGTCTGTGGGTAGCGTTTGAAGTGCTACCGCAAGACGTGCTCTGAGTTCGGGTTGGGAAATCAAACCTAGCTGACTTTCTAGCGCCAGCTGCTTCACCAAGAGTCCTCGGTCATTGGGTTGGCTTGCTGCTAGTTGTCGATATAGTTGTAGGGCTGTTTGTCGTTCCTGCGGTAAGCTACTGAATACATCAGCTACCTCACGCACTAGCCTAGGGGAAGGATTGGGAGTTTGATTGAGTGCCTGACGGTAGAGATTGGCAACTGACTGGAAGAGGGTGGGGTTGTTGGTCTGATTGCGAATCTCATTGAGCGATCGCGCCAAGGGTAAGACAGCATCTGGTCTACCTTGCAACGGCTCCAATGCCGCCAAAGCTTCAGTTGGCTGTTGATTGGCTAGATAGCTCAAAGAAAGTGCAGCACGAGTTTGGATCGCTAGGTCATCCAGTTTTTTTGATGATCTTAGTTGAGCCTCTAAAACCTGCACAGCCTGACTTGGATTGCCAGTTTCTCGCAAGGCGCGGGCGTAGGCGATCGCAGGATACCCAGTAATTTGTTTCCCAGTACTTCGGTAGCGGTTAAATAGTTCAATTCCCTGTTGAGGGTTGCCGCTATTGGTGTAAATTTCAGCGGCACCAAGCAGCACTTGCGGCGTTGGGTTACTTTGCAGGACAATTTGATAGTCTGCTAAGGCTTCAGCAAACCGTTGCTGATAACCATACAGCAAGGCACGCAATCCACGCCCTTCGGTGTCATTGGGAGCCAAGTTCAGCAAGGTAGTGAGCGCCTCAATTCCGCGTACCTGCCACTCCGGGCGATAACTGGCCAGTAGACCAATGCTTTTTAATGCTAGTTGGTTGTTTGGAGCTTGATCCAGTACATCTTGATAGGCTTGCCACGCTTGTGTAATCAGCCCTTGTCGCCTGTAGGCGATCGCTAGACCTAATTTGGCTTCCAAGGACTGAGGATAACGCCGCAGAGCTTGCTGAAATGATGCGATCGCATCATTCACTAGCCCCTGCCTCAGAAGCGTAAAAGCTTCTTGTACAGGTACAGGTATAGTCTGAGCCTGAGCGGCGGGAATGTTTTCAAACACTGGCACACTCACCAGTATTCCAGCTATTCCTAACCAAAGTACACAGAACATCCCTCTCATCCATCCGTGGGGTTGCGGCCGAGTTCGGTTACACAATTGACTCATGGAGCCAATCTCCCACGAGGAGTTACGTCGAACTCTGTTTTAACGCGAAAACCGCCATATGTCTCAGAGAAGCCATTACGTTCCTGAAGCGTAAAACCAATCCGCAGATTGGGTAAAAATCGAAAATCGTAGAATAGCTCCAACACATCTGGCACCTCATCCCCACTTTCCCGGCGCAGTTGATCATTCGATAAACGCCGACCATAAGCTAATCCCAGTCGGTCATTCTGAGTAAACAAATCCAATAAGCTGAGTCCGACACTGTAGGTATCCCCTCCCAGAGCCACTGCACGATTTTCGTACCGACCATAGCGACCAAATATTCCCATATTCAGCTGGGGAACAAAGACTTCTGCATTGACGCCATAGGACTCTTCGCGATCCGATGGCAGTAGTCCAAACCTATCCATGCCGCGAGGAAATTGGAAAATTTCCCGGAAGCCATCCCGTGAACCAGCATCTCGGGCTGAGGCATAAGTGCCACGAATAATCGCATTGCCGTGGCGGATACCGATTTCTCCGGCAAATCCATCCAAGGAAAAGTCACCGAGATTCCGAGCCGACGAAAAGACTGCTGCTTTAGCTTCAATATTATCCGTCAAAGTCCAGTTAACTAGAAATCCAGGTCGAGAAGAAATTCCAGTCGTACTCAAGGCCGGATTAGTCTGAAAAACTGAGTTAAAGAAATCCCTTGCTGCATCCTTAGCAAAGCTGTTGCGATCAAAGTAGGATGTTAAATCTAATTGACCGACCACCAGCCGAAGATTGGGCAAGTTCGCTAAAGGAGCAGTTGCCAGATAGAGCTCATTGATATTCAACCCCTGACCAGGAGAATCTGCAAAACCGTTGGCCTCACTGGTCAGATCCAGCGTGGCACCAAACAGTGTTTGGGGATTAAGCGGATAGAGACCACTGAGCCGCGCCCGTGCTGAAGATTGATCGCCTTGGTTTATGTAAACTCCCTGTAGTTGTAAGGAAGGAGAAGTCAAAGCTGTGCTGCGAGTTAGGGAGGGTTGTTGGGGGGGTGATACCTCTCCTAACTGTGTTGTGGGAGTAGGGGC
Source organism: Coleofasciculaceae cyanobacterium (assembly GCA_036703325.1). Taxonomy (GTDB): domain Bacteria; phylum Cyanobacteriota; class Cyanobacteriia; order Cyanobacteriales; family Coleofasciculaceae; genus DATNPI01. The sequence continues at coordinate 3,519 of DATNPI010000368.1, read as the reverse complement.
TGGCGGGGTGAGGTTCGGGTTGGGAGCGTTAGGCTGTAGTGGCTGGGTTGGTGAGGAGTAAGGGTACTGCCCTCCTGTTGGATTGTAGTTATTAAAACCTGCTGGATTAGGAGTGGGGGGCGCTGGCGAAGGTGGCGCGCTTTGTTGCCAATAAGGGTACTGCCCTCCGCTTGGATTGGAATTATTAAAACCTACTGGATTAGGAGTTAAGGGCGCTGGCAGAGGTGACGCACTTTGTTGCCAATAAGGGTACTGCCCTCCGCTTGGATTGTAGTTATTAAAACCTACTGGATTAGGAGTTAAGGGCGCTGGTAAAGGTGGCGTACTTTGCTGCCAATAAGGGTACTGCCCTCCGCTTGGATTGTAATTATTGGCACCCATCGGCATCGCCGTTGCTGGCATCGGCACTAAGAATACGGCTTGGGGGTAGTAAGGGGTCTGCCCTCCTGTTGGGTTGTAGCTATTTGCACCCATCGGCATCGCCGTTGCTGGCATTGGCACCAAGAGTACAGCTTGGGGGTAGTAAGGGGACTGTCCTCCTGTTGGGTTGTAGCTATTGGCACCCATCGGCATCGCCGTTGCTGGCATTGGCACCAAGAGCACGGGTTGGGGGTAGTAAGGAGACTGCCCTCCTGTTGGGGTATAGCTATTGGCACCCATCGGCGGCACCGTAGTTGGCACCGACCCTAGAGGTGGGGTTTGTGGAAAGTAAGGCACCTGCCCCAACGTAGGGTTGGAGTGATTGGTACCTACCGAACTCTGAGTTGGTGCCATCCACGGGGTGGGTGGAGCTTGTACCGAGTAAGGGAGTTGCGCTATTGCTGGGTTGGAGCTACTCGGAGGCTCCATCGGCATGGCGGAGGGAACTGTATGGCTACAGGTCGTGTCAGTAGTACAACTACTCTGAGTAACTGCTGACAATGGCTCTGAACCCAGATTAGAATCACCCACAGTTGCGACCAAGACTGGTGGAGCCATTGGTCTTCTAATCTTTGAGGCTACCTCAGCCTTAGTGCTAAAGCCGACTGCTGGCAGTGGGCTGGCTGGGGTAACTGATGGCTCCTTGGTTACCGAGGTAGAACTGGGCAGGACAACAAGTGATGGCGCGATCGGTAGTTGGGGCGACGAGGTAGTAGTCACCTCTGCTGACGACGGCTGAACTAATGCCTCCTCTTGAAGTAAATCAGAGGATTCTCTACCCTTGGGGTTCTCCTGTAGAGTATGGGATTGCTCCGTTGTGCCTAACAAGTCCCCTAGCTTCTCTGGAGCCTCTGCACTACTGCTTATACCCTCCTGTTCCAGGGATTCCGCCAAATCAATTGGTTCAGCCGCCCGAGTCTGCTCCCAATGCGTCGCCTGTTGCTCAGGGAGAGCCGCCTGAGCGGGTTGAAGGCTACTCACTCCCAGCTCCAAAAAAATGGCGATTGACCCAGCGCCAAGTAGATTAATCGCTAGCAACTGATGCAAGGGGGAAAATCGGGGACAATCGGGGACTATTGTTTTTATTGCCAGGGCTGTTTGGCTAATAAATCTTAGCCGTGCACCCTGTCGCCACTTCAGCAAAAGGAGCGGTATTCGGCGACTCATACTACCTCTTTGTTAATTCATTGTTGAACTACCCTCCTTTGCCATCATTAAAGCAGGTGTAGGGACTTAGCGGTTAGGGTAGTTCAGTGAGATCTGAAATATAGCTGAAATAGATATTTCTCGATTATCCAGACTTTTAGAGACTCAATTGCCTATCTGTTCATTAATCACTCGCCACAACCGCCTAAGTGCATTTAATTTTGGTAAACGGGATTGTTGCTCACCTGCCGCAGGGATAGGTGAGGCTCTGAACAATTATTAAAAGTTAGCAACAGATGAATTATAGGTCGCGATCGCGCTCTTCGTTCACGGAGGATGGTGCACTAGCAGCCAAGCGCCCACAAGCCTAGCCCATGCCTCACTTGTGCCGAAGATGCACCGTTATCGCTGTTGGGCTGCGCTGCGCTTACATACCGTTAGCGTTAGCCAAATCCCAGGACTAGACCAGCATGAAACGTTGCCTAGTGTATTGGGTCACAATAGAACTACTAAGAAACGACCTCTTGCACAGACCAAGACTTGACCACTCGTAGCGGCACTGGGCCAGTGGCAACTGCTGTCTGTGTCGGGGTGGGTACTGATTCCTGAGACGCTACGGCCAGCGATGTTGCAGCAAGAGCTTTTTGTGAAGCAAGAGCCGTTTGTAGAGACGCCATCTGAGCCATGAGTTGTTGGAGTTGAGTATGGAGTTCCTCCACCTCAGGCTCAAGTGACTTTGGCTGATGGGATGGCTGGACGGCAGCCTTGGCGTGAGCAAAGCCCAAGAAAGTTTGAGCGCTGGCAAACCGCTGCGCTGCCGCTTGCACCGATACCTGAGGCGCTACCACTGGTTGAGCTTCAACGGGTTGAGCCGTAATCACTAGCGGTTCAACTATCTCAGAAGCGGCAAGGCTTGCGGCTGGAATCTTTTCTGCTGGCTGTTGTGTCACTTCCTCATCCAAAAAGGCACTCAATCCAGAAGCTTCCAGCCGGGATTCTGAAAGTTTGAGATCTTCTAACAATTCTTCCTTTTCCTTGAGGCTTCGCGCCAGAGCCGCTAGTTGTGCCTCAATTTGAGACGATTTGCGAGAGGAGAACCGCCAGCCAGTAACGGCGACATTTGCAATGCCTGCCCCCAAACTGATTGCGGCTACCAAGCCAAGGTAGGGAGTTGCAACATCTTTGAGTTGACCTTGAAACACTTGGTCCTGTTGCAGTTGGATCGTCACTGGCTTCGAGCCAAGCACAGCTAGTGGTAAGCTCAGTGCGGCAAAGACCGTTGCCGAAAGTACTACTGGTGTAAGGACGAATTTCTTAAGTGGAGATCCAGACATGATTGATAGTTCCCAGAGTAAATTTCGAGTATCAGTCGTGATGCTTCAAGGAGAATTAGGAGAATTCAACTGGCTAGGTTCACTTACCGAGGCTCGCTTACTGAGCTTGCAGCAGAGATGGCAGTGACCGTGAACCTCCTACCCTTTAGCAATTAACATTAGTGACTGTGTCAGGAATTTTCCGTAAAGCGTTAATGAAGAATCAGAAATTTTCTGTAAAACGTTGATGAAGAGACCAATAACTAGTCTAGAGAGAGAGGGGGAGAGAGGGGGAGATTGTCCACTGAAGCAAAAAAGGGGTGTACAAGGCGGATTTGGTATCAAAAGTCTGCCCGGAACGGCGGGGATGCAGAAACCCGCCCTTCAACGAAGTAAGGACGGGTAGTTGATTATTTAGATATCTCCAGAAAATAAATTCCAACCTAGGCAGCACAAGAGTTTCAGGCTATTTTTTGGAGAAGTCTATTCTACTCTTGCCTTGAAGTCTGCTCAATCTCAGCTATCTTCAACGGGATTTTGACCTGTTGCGGTGGCGGGAAAACTTCAGCCTGGGATGTGCCAACTAGACAGGCTTCAGCGAAATTGGCACCCTCCAAATTAGCACCCTCTAACTCAGCAC
>DATNPI010000153.1:0-3194 GCA_036703325.1 Coleofasciculaceae cyanobacterium | reverse complement strand
TTCAATTCATCCAGCTCATCTGTCAGAGGGATAGCACCGATTTATAGACAGTCCTTCTTTGGTATTACTGCGGGATAAGCTGCTGTGCATTTAATCTGCATAGTCTACATTCGGGTTCTCAGTCAGTGGTCAGTTAGGCGAAAGCAACTGACCACTGACTACTGGATTGTGGATTATCGTGCTTGGGGGCAGTCGCTTACATTGAGACGCCCAAGCAACCAAGGATTACGGTGTGTCATTTGGATTTTGGACTTCGGCGTGAGCGCTCAGTCGAACGATTTTGGATTTTCCCCACAGATGAATCTGGGGGCTTGAAATTAAGGAAAAAATAAATTAAACCCCCGAATATATTCGGGGGTTTGCAACCAATCTTCTCCTCGGACAGTTGTCGGTCTAACCCGCAAAGTATGGCGGATATAGCTTGTTTGGAATCACTATAACGCAGTCATCACTCTTAGTAATTCTTCTGACAAATCCGTACTAGAGGTATCTTTCTTCTTAAACAAGACACCTGCCAAGAAGTAAATGTTTTGAGAATAGAATGCTTTACGATTTTTCCGAAGTTCTCCAATAGCTTTTTTAACTTTGGGTTCGCAGCTGTAGTAACCAAACTTCAGGGGAGAAATCATAAAATCAACGACTTGATAATCCTGAGCAATCGCATAATCAATTGTCTCAACTGGATTTGAGTAAGCCGAAATCATCAGCATGACATTCTCGCAACCGACTGATAAAAGCCGTTTGGTAATGGTTGCTCCATCCGTACCACCATGTAGAGAGGGCATATATAGCTCGTCATCGGGGGCAGGAAGGTAAGGAGGATTTGCAATTAGATAACTGGCATTGGATAAGAAGTTTTTGAAAAAACACTTGTTGTGAATAATGTATTGATGTTCGAGCCGATATTGCTCAATCCTAGAAAGACCTAATTCACAGGCGGCAGAATTCAGTTCATAACCATGAATAGAACCATCAAATTTGATTTTCAGCAGACAGTTAATAACCGGACTACCATCTCCAGCACCAAATTCGATGACAGAATCCAAAGAGGTGCAGTGCTTCAGCACCATTTTCTCCAGACATTGGGAGTAGAATTGAGACTCTTCAGGACAGAAGAAAACTTTGTTGGGTGAATAGGATTGGACGGCTTTGTTCGAGTCTAATAATGCTTCTTTCATGGTATGAATCTTGTTGTATGCACTGAGAATGAGGGGGTATTGCAATACCTGCTAGGGAATATTTCAACTAATGCTGAATCACGAGGATTGCTCTGCCTGTTTCACGGCCCGAATCATGGCTGCACCGGCGCGATCGCCCATCCATTTTTCCTGGTCGTAACCGAGTACCAGTTCCCAGGCATCCTCAGGGTATTTCTCTGCTAGGGGTAAGGCGACTTCTTGCAACATCCACTGACCATGCCGTTCATCTTCCCGGATGTGCAGTTCCCAGTAGCCCATAGCGGTGTCTGAAAGCTGTAATCGCTCTGCGGCAATCATATAGTCTTGATAGATCGAAGGGCCGGCAATTTCAAAGTAGGTGAGTCCACCGTTGTAGCGCAGGAAATGGCGCTTGCGTTCCGTGAGCAAGAAGTTGTGATTGATGCAAGCTAGAAGTTCCCAAGGAACGATATCGAGGTATGCCTCTGGCGTGGTATTTAGTCCCAACTCCGCCATCATTTTTGCGAAGAAGGTGGAGTGTTTACGGGTGAAGCGACCATTACCATATTCCTCCAGCAACACGCGAATCAAGGTTGCCTGCACTTCGTTGCTAGCACCGCCCAGAATCCGCGACATACGGCTAGCTTCCACTAATCCATCTAGGGATGCGATCGCTAACAGATGCCGATATCCCTCCACTGTCATGTGTTGCCGCAGATATTGCTTGTTCTGGGTTAACGGCGGATTCAGGTCAGCCTCGCATCGGTCAATGAGGGCTTGTTTTACATCGAGTTGGCGCAATTGTTCGACATCAATTTGCTTCAGTTCCCACGCTTGCCAGACGGCTTCAATGCGATCGCGCACTCGCTGCAAATAATAGGAACGCTCGTTTTTGTAGTGCTGCAAATCGTCGTACCAGAACAAGTTGAGCCGATTAATGTGGTACAGAATGCGCTGCAAAAACAAGTGCGCCGCATCTGTTTCATCAGCTTCGGTCTGTTCTGTATAAGCTTTGATTAGAGCCGTGGCGACCGTCGCTTCAAAATCACGTACTAATTCAGGGTTAGTATCGACCTGTTGATCTAAATCTTCACTGGTTAGCAGTTGAATGAATTGTTGTTCTGCTTCGATGTAATTGGCCGACTGAGAAACAGGTAACAAGTCTTTCGATATCCCTTGGAGCACATGATCGGGACTCAAAGCTACGGTCATATTGCGATGCCTTAAAATCTTTTCTAAATTTGCTTTGGTTGCTCGCTGACAATAGGAACAGCGTTAAGAATTGTGTTGTGTCAGCTACTACAACAATAAACAACTTACTTTCACTCTTCCGTCCATCCTTAGACAGAATCATCTTTAGAGGCGATCTCAACAACAAAAGGGAGATTACTAGCCAGAGAGGTTTGACTAATTCCTCTTCCATTGCCTTTACCAGGAAGCTACAAGCGATTCGCACGGATGGTGAAAAGATATTCAGATTGGGTGATGAGGTGATTGCCTCCGGTACGCTGTGCGATTACCTCTGATACCAAATCCGGGTTCGATACCTCCTTTTTCAGCAACCTGCACAACTGTGTAAAGACGTTCCGGCGGAACGTCTCTACGACTAGCAAGGAAAACGGGGTTGTAAGAGCGGATTTGGTGTGACGTGGTGCGCGAACTGTGCAGGAATAAACAGAGCGATCAAATGTCAGAAGTTCTGTGGTTTGGAATTGAAGGTGCGATCGCTCTTTTAGTATTGTCAGGGCGAAAATCCTCCCTCAACACCGAACCAAACACCTAAAATCCTTTACAGGCGGACAGAATGCCCACCGACAAGAAGAGTATTCCATGCGATTCGCACTCGGTTTGATGTCTTCACCATTACGGGCTACGGAACTTCGACCCTGATTTTTGTGGCTAAAGTATTGAATGATGGTTTAGCGATCGCCGATGACTGAGGAAGAACTGCTGCGGGTAATCGAACAGGCGGCGCAAGAGGGAGCGAGGGAACTCCACCTCTGGAGCAATCAACTGAGCGCCCTGCCCCCCGAAATT
>DATNPI010000107.1:0-2287 GCA_036703325.1 Coleofasciculaceae cyanobacterium | reverse complement strand
TTAAGTGCAATAATACGTACTTTGAAAACACGCCCTCGCCCCCAGTCTCTCTGAATCCGAAAAATTAGAGGATTACTCTTGCCTTCCTTCAACCAGAATCAGGGAACAAAAGCTAGTACCGAGACAGGTGTGCCGGAACCGTTCTTGAGACGCAAAATACCAATGGCTAGTGTGGTGCCGATGGGAGGTAATTGGTCGAGATTGGTGAGATTCTCAAGGACGATGCGTTGCTTTTCCAGCACTTGCTTATTGGTAGCAAAGGTTTCATCCTGTCCTGGATCGACACCGTGGGTATCAATACCAACCCCAGCAATGCCACGTTCTTCAAGGAGAAATCGGGTGGTATCACCATCAAAACCAGGGAAGTGCCAGCCGCCTTGGGCATCCTGATTGAAAAATGCTCTTCCATCTTGCCATTTTGCCTGCCAACCTGTGTATAAGAGCACTACACTACCTACTGGTATGCGCTGGTATTGCTGCTCCCAATTGAGTACATCTAATTTTGTCAGCGCGTAGTCAGCGTTGGCGGCTGTTTGCCTTTGGACATCAATAACAACTGCTGACACCACAAGGGAAGCAGCAGGATAGGTATCAATGCCAGCACCATTGGCATGAAAGCTATTGGGTGCGTTGATATGGGTGCCACTATGTTCGCCAATGGAAAAACGTCGAAGATAGTAGCCATCTTTCTCTAAGTTGGCAACTGATTCAAACTCCACCGGAGGATCGCTCGGCCAAAGGGGAATGTTGGAGTCGATGACATGGCTCAGGTCTACAATTTTGGTGTAATTGATGGTTTTAGAAGGGTTTGAGTTGGAAGTCATCACACCTACTGCCAATAGAAGTACTATTTAACAATTTCACTACGAGAGGTTTTGCTATTCCTCGCGGGATTAGGTGTTAACTCAGCTGGCAAAGATTGAACCGCTCCCCACTGGTTGACAAAGTCTTTGAGGAGAGACTCTTGCTGTGCGCGGAATCCTTCCAAATCGTTTCCTACATTCATCGTTGCAAACCAGACTGTTCCTTTCTGCTGAGTAGGCAATGCTCCTGCTAGCGCACTGACAACATCTAAACTTCCGGATTTAACTACTGATAAGGGGGGAATCTGGCGCTCCTCCAATATGCCTTTATCTTGTCCCACAATGGCAAACAAATCGCCAACCGTCATATTGTGAGGCTGAAGATAGCGCTCAATTGCTAGAAACATGGTACAGGCCGCGCGGGGAGAAATCCTGTTGAGTTCGCTTAAGCCAGAACCGTTGACGAGGATAATTTCTGATTGAGGAACTCCAGCCGCTTCTGCTGCCTTGAAGGATACGACTTTTGCACCACCGACAGCATTCGCTACCATCTCTGCCATCAGGTTATTGCTGTACTGATTCATCTTTTTGAGCAGTTCAGCCAGAGGGAAAGAATAGTGGCGCACCAAAGGCTTCATGTTGCTGGGATTTGAGGACTTTACTTGTACTGAACCAGCGATCGCTACCTGAGGTTGAGCTGTGCCTGGGGGCAATGTCTGGTACTGGGCTTGTGCTTCGGCGGGCCAAATCTGAGCATTCAACCCTTGCTTGAGCAGATTCCCTGATTTAAGGGGGTCAAACTCAAAGTTCATGTAAAATTTGCCCGTGACGACAAGATTTCCCGTCACCTGCTTGATGCCCATTTGATTTAAGAGATTACCCAGCGCGATCGCTTCTTCCCAGACAAACAAGGGGTCTTCCCCTCCCTGAATCACTAAGTCACCTTGTAACACTCCATTTTGAATCGGGCCAGTTGCGCCAATTAGGGTAATAAACTGGTGGTCTGGGCCGAAGGTAGAGAGTGCTGCCAAAGAGGTTGCCACCTTTGTGAGGGAAGCAGCAGGCAGAGGAACTGTGCCTTGGTGATTTGCCAAAAGGGTATTCCCCGATTGAATCCATATCCCTTGGTTTTGCTTGGCAAATCCTTTAGCAGCGAACCCATTGAAGTATTGCTGAATTTTCTGTTGAGTGGCTGGATCTGGATTATTGGGAGGCACACTCAATGGCTTATCTGGCTTTTTCTCAAGCGCTACTGAATTCCCTGGTTCTGTAGGACTCTCGACCTTGTTGACTGATGGTTGGGAAGACTTAGATTGAGGAGAACATCCAGCAACAAGTGCTAGTAGAGCAACCGATAGAGTAGCAGTCAAGCGAAAGATTTTTAGCATTGCGTTGATTGGAGAGTACCATCGGGCGTTTGACCCGATCCAAAGCTTTCAAGTTCCTATTATGAAAGCGATCGCAACCTGATTGATTGCTACCTC
>DATNPI010000036.1:0-9950 GCA_036703325.1 Coleofasciculaceae cyanobacterium | reverse complement strand
CAAAGTTGCCGACAGTTTCCCGGAAAAATAACAAGGAGATAACACCAGCCATGATTGCCAGAACGGAGCCTGCTGCGGGGATATCCCGCCAGAAGTAAGGAGAGTAGTGAGTGGTGAAGATAATGTTCTGCCCCAAAAAGTAGATGCCGACGACGAGTAGTAAGATTCCCAGGAGTCTAGCCATTACTTTTACTTAAGTAGATAAGTGGATGTCTTAATCTTGATTCTCTCTATACCGAACTGTCCACCTTGTTTTTATTTAACTTTCATCTAGACTGTTTACTTCCTCAGATAGAGGTGGAGCGGGAAGTGCTAAGGCTAGCTGGTAGAGTTGTCGCCGGGGGAGTTTAGTCATCTGAGCTAACTGACGGCTAGCTTGCGATCGCGATACTCCTTGAGCCATTATCTGCAATAACTCGGATTTCAGGGCGTCTTCTGATAGCACTGGCGTCTCCAACTCGGCCCCAGCAACGACAAGGGTAAATTCTCCCTTGGGTTCAACCTGAGTATAGTGAGCGATCGCCTCTTCAATTGTTCCTCGCCAGAACTCCTCGTGCATCTTTGTTAACTCTCGCGCCAGAACGATGGGACGATTAGCTTCCAAGCACTCTCCCAAATCTTGCAAGGTTTCCCGCAAGCGGTGAGGAGACTCGTAAAAAACTAAAGTTCTCGATTCAGCGGGCAGAGATTCTAATCGCTTTTCCCGGTCTTGACCACTTGCTGGTAAAAAGCCTTCAAACACAAATCGATCTGTCGGGAGTCCCGCCGCACTCAGTGCTGTAATTCCAGCTGTGGCACCCGGTATCGGCACCACTGAGATTCCCGCCTCAACGCAAGCTTTAACTAACTCATAGCCAGGGTCAGAGATTCCTGGTATTCCGGCATCGGTAACTAGAGCGATCGCTTTTCCCTGACTCAGCTGACTCAGCAACTCTGGCAGACGCTCATTGCGATTGTGCTGGTGGTAGCTCAATTGAGGCGTCTTAATCTGAAAATGCTGCAACAACTTCCCCGTATGGCGCGTGTCTTCCGCCGCAATTACATCTACCGATTGTAAAATCCGTACTGCCCGGAAGGTCATATCCTCCAGGTTGCCAATTGGCGTTCCGACTACATAAAGCGTTCCCATTTAGAGCCTATCCGAAAATTAAAGGATTGCTTTTCTACCATTAGCCATTAGCAAAAAGCGTTTCTGAGAAAAAAGGATACCGGAGGGATACCAAGAAAACCTCCGGAGAATCTCCTCGCCTTTAGCCAGCAAAGTCGTCAATGCCAGAGAGGTTTAGGTTTAGCGATCGCATAGCCCTGAGCATAATCGACTCCAAGCGCCTTAACCTTCTCCAGAATTAGTTCATCAGCAACAAACTCAGCAACCGTTTGAATACCAATGATACGACCGATGCTATGAATCGCTTCCACCATTGCACAATCAATCGGGTCTTTCACTACATCTTTAACAAAATCGCCGTTAATTTTCAGGTAATCCACCGATAGATATTTGAGATAGGCAAAAGAGGTCATTCCACTACCAAAGTCATCCAGGGCAAAGTGACAACCCAATGCCTTGAACTCGCCAATTAACTGGGTTGTTTTTGTGAGATTGGCAACAACAGCGGTTTCAGTAATCTCAAAACAAATTACCTGAGGGGGAATTTGGTAGTTGCTGAACTGCGCTTTGAGAAAATCAACAAATTGATCGTCTTTGAGACTCTCACAAGAGAGATTGATGGTGTACAAGGCTCTACTGGGTACTTGGGGTTGGGATGGGGTTTCACCATTCCCTCGCCCTTGAGGCAGTCCGGCTGAATATTTGTCTTTTAGCCATGCAAAGAAGGTTTGAATCACCCATCGGTCAATGCTCGGCATTAAATTGTAACGCTTGGCTGCTGGTAAAAAGGTCATGGGAGGGATGACCTCACCCGTTTCATCGATCAGCCGTAGCAGCACTTCATAATGTTCGCTGATAGCGAGTTGAGGTGACTCATCTTGAGCTTCATACAAGGAGACGATGGGTTGGTAGTAAAGGCAGAGTTGGTCTTGTATGGTAAGCGTTTGCCAAGCAGACGTTCCTAACTTCGCTACCGCCTGCTCCTCCAAAGCTGCTTGTACACTATCGCTAACATGATCGCTATTTTCCTGCTCTTCGAGCATCACGCGATCGCTAACACCAGAGGGCGACAGCAACCTAGTCATGTCCGTTCGCCGTTGGCTTTCTTGTTCACCGACAGGTAGAGTAAAACTCATAGCACGGGTGAGCCGCGCCGCCCATTGCACTTCCCTCCGCTGCTCTTGCAGTTCCTGATCATCCAGCTGGTAGACGTGTACTCGATTGCGTCCTCGGTTTTTCGCTGTGTAGCAAGCCGTATCCGCTGCATCCAATAGCTGTTCAGGATTCAAACTACAGGTGTCAATTGCTACAAGTCCGATACTAACGCCGATGGTAAAGGTTTGATCTTGCCATACAAACCGGAACTCCTGAATAGACGCTTGCAGCGTCTGAACTACTCGCAGTGATTGCTCCAAAGAACATTGATAAAGCAGTAAACCAAATTCATCGCCGCCCAGACGGGCCACAGTGTCTGTTTTGCGGCATTGATTTTGCAGCAAGGTACTGACTTGGCGCAGCAGTTCATCCCCGGCGAGATGACCGCAAGTATCGTTAACAATTTTGAATCGGTCTAAATCCAGGTAACAAAGTGTGCATTCCTGCTGGGAAGCCCAGGCACTGTTAACAGCTTTTTCCAAGCACCTCTCGAACTCACTGCGGTTGACTAAACCAGTGAGGGCGTCGTGAGTTGCCTGCCAGCAGAGTTGCTTATTGACTTCAGTCAGTTCAGCGGTACGCTCTCCCACGAGTTCTTCCAAGTGTTCTTGGTAGTGCCGCAGGTCTGACTCCGCTTTCTTTCGCTCTGTGATATTTTGTACCATAGCGATGCAAAATTGAGGGTTGTCCTTGTCGTCACGCACTAGGGAAACGGTGAGGTGACCCCACAATAGCTGCCCTTCCTTGCTGATGTAACGCTTCTCTAGGTGGTAGAAGTCGCGAATACCAGCCACCATCTCTTGAAAAAGAGTCTCCTCAAGGGGGAGCGATTCGGGATGGGTGAATTGTGTAAAATGCATCCCACTCAATTCAAGTTGGCTATAGCCCAACATTTTTTGGAACGCTGGGTTTGTCGCCATCAGCACTCCAGCCGCGTCGGAAAGTACAATGCCAATGGCAGCGTCTTCAAAGATTAAACGGAAGCGGGTTTCGCTTTGTTTGAGCGCCGCTTCTGCTAAGATGCGATCGCCAAGTTCCTGAGCAAGTTTTTGATTCGTGGCTACTAGCTGAACCGTACTAGGTCGTGCTAACGCTTTGGGAATCGAGGTAAACAGCCCTACTGCCGTACATAAAGAGATAAAAGCCGTAGTTACCTTGAGTCCTCCAGAGAGCCAATAGTTCGGGTGCCAGAGCGTCCAGATTGCCACCAAATGAGTTGTTCCACAAGCAATGATGAATGCCCCAAACATCAGCAAAAGCCAGGGAAAGGGCACATCACGTCGCTTGTGGACGAAGTAGATCAGCATAATCGGAATCGAATAATATGCTAGTCCAATCAGTAAGTCTGACCCAACGTGCAGCCCTACTAGGTGTGACTGCCAAAGGTTGCAGTGCCCGTGGGGAATAAATAATTCTGAGGTAAAAAAATTTTTTAAGGATTCCAGCATGGTTTTTTAAGAATTCCAGCACGAATCGTTACTGCTCCTGGAGCGGATAACAAACAATAGTTATCGGGTACTCAGCTTGTCTCCCCTCCCAGGAGTAACGCATCTATTGAAGAGTGAAGGATGAAGGATGAAGGATGAATACCTCACGGATAAATCTGAGGGGTTGAAACAAATAATCTAAAATCCCACAGGCTGAGACTGAGACTGAACTGGAGAGTGTAGATGGCGAGAAACGGACTGTTTGTCGGAATGGTTACTTTAGATCTGGTTTATCTAGCTGCCCAGCTTCCGGGTAACAACCAGAAAGTTGTTGCTTCTGACTACACTGTCGCTGCTGGTGGCCCAGCAACGAATGCAGCAGTAACGTTTAGTTACTTAGGTAATCAAGCGACTATCTTGGGTGTTGTTGGCATACACCCAATTACGCACCTGATTCGAGGTGATCTAGAAAGTCGTGGCGTGGCGATTGCTGAGCTAGACTCCTCCTCCACACAACCACCACCTGTGTCCTCTATTATCGTTACCAAAGCAACGGGTGAGCGTGCAGTGATCTCGCTCAATGCCACGAGAATTCAAATTAACTGTGACCAACTGCCTGTAGACATTGACGTTAGTACTGATTTAGTGCTGATAGATGGTCATCAGATGATGGCTGGATATGCGATCGCCCAGTTAGCCAAAGACAAAAATATTCCAGTCGTCATTGATGGCGGCAGTTGGAAGCCGGGGTTTGAAGACATTTTGCCCTTTGTTGATTACGCAATTTGCTCGGCTAATTTTTATCCCCCAGGTTGCAGTAACCTTGAAGAAGTTATTGCCTATCTTGCCGCTCTAGGCATTCCTCATATTGCCATTACCCAAGGCGAAAAACCAATTCAATACCTCAGTCAAGGCATATCAGGGCAAATGCCAATACCGCAGATTAATGCCGTCGATACAATGGGTGCCGGTGACATTTTTCATGGTGCCTTTTGTCACTACATCCTGGAGCAAAATTTTACTGATGCCCTAGCCTCAGCAACAAAAATTGCCTCTCGTTCCTGTCAATTCTTTGGCACTCGTCGCTGGATGCAAGCCGACTCGGATGAAGGCTGATAAAATGAAAATCTTTTACCCCTAGAGTCTGCTTTATCGCCCCGGAGTTCCCCCCATCTCCCCTTATTAAGGGGGGAGAATTTAGTTAAACTCCCCCTGTCTTGCTCGAAGTTTTGGGGAAGCAAAGCCACACCCAAAATTCGAGCGCTTTTTAACTCTGTCCTCTCCTTTGGCATCTTTGGCTTTACGAAGATCGAGACCATCAAAAAATTTTACATTGACCCCTTTGCCTAGACCAATAATCAGGATTTTAACAATACGTTGGTCGTCAATTCTTAAACTAGCTTCTTGGATAAACTCCTCAAAAGTCAGAGGGTCATCAAACTGTCCATCCGTATAGATGATGAAAAAAGCTCCTTTTGCCTTACCCTCTTTAATGTCTTGGACAGTAACTTTTCCCCGCCCGTTTAGCCAAGTATCAAAGCAATGGCGAAGAGTAGGGACTACAAAAGTATTAGCATCAGAGCGATTTTCCAAGAATATGTCTTCCACATTCTCTGCATCTAAAATTAAGTAATGAAGTGAGGAAGTGCCGACTTACCTGTTCCGCCTCTGTGGGCTGAAGTCACGCCATTTTGGATTCCGGCGTGCTGGTGATGCGATCGCAAAAGGCAACGAGCTACACTTTGGCGTACTAAATCAGCAAGCCGATGGTCGCTGGGCGATGGTTGAACCTTCCAAGCAGCTGATTGAACAACTATTGCAGCCACAGTGAAGAGAGGCGGAGAGGGAGAGGGGCAGAGGAGGATTAGTGGCGACAATGACCTCTCCCAGTTTTCCATCCTTGAAGTTTGATGCTCTCCACTTGGATTGGTGCAAGGCACCCACAAATGGTTCCAAAATAATTGTGAAGGCTGGAGAAGTCGTTGGCGAAACTGGTAACACAGGACACAGCATCGGCCCCCATCTTCATTTCCAGGTACGCGACTTGAAGAGTGGCGATCTGCGCTTCGCAGCAGCGCTTTGCTATCGCGTCCCCCCCACCCAATGGTATATGTGGTGGGTATTAACCGGAAAGGAGCCTCAATCATCTGTGAAGTAACGCGATCGCAAGTGAGGCTTCAGAGAGACTAAACCAGCTCAACAGGAATAAGAAATCTATCTTTAGCAAGACATTTGAACCAGATTGAGAGGTGTTTGGGTCGCGACGACACAAACTTAGGTTTGGACAGTTTCTTGTTTCCAACCAAAAACGAGCGTTCACCTCAGTCCAGACAGGACTGAAATTTCATTCACCACCTTCATTTTTCCTCGACACAAGGAATACAGTAACCTATCAATTGCGGCTTTCTCGTCTTCGGTAAGTGAATCTTCTAATAATGCTGCCATCAGCCCATATCGATCAGCCAGTGTAATCTTGCCAGAGTTGCTGACTTGAGCAAATAAATCAGCAATAGCACCAGGTAGTAGGCGAACTGGGGTGAACATCGAAAAAGATGGAACTCAACACTTTTACTATGAATTCTTTTTCCTTGGGAAATAGTGATTTAACTCTGAGGTGAACTGTGATAGTGTTCGGCTTTTTAGGTGATTAATTTACCCTTAATTGGTGACGCTCATCTTGTTTTAATGTGAGGTGAATTAGGTAATCCTAGTGACCATAATCTTCTATTTTTGTGAGCTAAATCACAACAAACTTTGGAAGTAAAAATGAGTAAGAAGCTCTATTCCTAAAAGTTGGTTTTTTCAGGTTCTTATCCAAAAAGTAGATAAAAGATTTCCAACCAAAGATAGGTACGGATGAACAGTCCTCCGCTTTTGTCTTGACAAGCAAGGCTTTTGGCTTATCTTCATTGACAAATCTGGGGGCTTGCAGACAATTAGTTGAACCCTATCCAAAATCTAAAATCAGCTTGGTCAATTTATTTAAGCCATCCATACAGAAGCGTCACAGCATTGTTATCTGATTGCCATTTAAGCGTCACATTGGCTGAGTACACTCTTTGTAGGTAGCAAATCAGAGTTTCATCTTTTTGCTCCTCACACCATTCCTGATGATGCTCTCTCACTTGTCTGTCGAGAGAGCATTTTTCTTACCGCCAGCACCCAGAGAGAAGGGACGCAGCATTGTCACCTTCCTCCACTTCCCAATAAAAATCAGCTCAACCAAGGGCGAGTCACCTGCTTTAACTGAGCAACTTCCTCTTCACTTAGACTCCAACCTAAGGCACCAGCATTTTGTGATGCTTGCTGTGCTGTTTTTGCACCGGGAATAGGAATGACGCCTTGAGCAATCAGCCAGTTGAGAGCAACCTGAGCGGATGTTCGGTCATATTTTTCACCTAACTGACCCAGTAGCTTCACAACGGGAGCAATTTTTTCCAAACCGCTTTTACTGAACTGGGGGTCTATTCGGCGTGCTCCAGTCGGTTCGACGTATTTCTCGGCTGTGTACTTACCTGTGAGTAACCCCTGAGCCAAAGGACTATAGGCAAGGATGGTGACGCCCAACTGACGTGCTGTATCGAGGATGCCGTTACTTTCAATTTTCCTTGCTAGCAGGGAGTATCGCACCTGATTCACTGCCAGGGGCACTCCACGCGCTGCCAGGTAGCCGTGAGCCTCCCGCATCTGGTCAGCTGAGTAGTTGCTGACACCAACAGTGGCGATTCTACCCCGCTTTACTTCATCGGCCAGGGCATTCATCAGCGTCTCTTGGCTCATGAAAAAGCTGAAAGGCATATGCACCTGGTACAGAGCAACTTGCTCGACCTGTAGACGTTTCAAGCTCTCGGTCAGGGTGTCAGATACAGACTGAGCTGTAAATCGCCAGGGTAAGGGAAAATATTTGGTCGCAATCTGCGCCGGACGCCCTAGCTGCTTCATAAACTGTCCTAAAAGTGACTCAGATTCCCCCAGTCCATAGATTTCAGCCGTGTCAAAAAAGCTGATACCAGAATCCAAAGTTGCCTCAAAGGCTTCTTGCACCTGTGAGACACCGTAGTCACTGCCGTAGTCCCAAAACAGCTTGTCACCCCATGCCCAGGTGCCGATGCCCAAAGCCGTAACGGTTGGGCCGTTTTGCCCTAAAGTGATAGTCTGCATAGTCAAATATCCACTCTTTACATTTCTTTATATTTGTTAATTGTATCGTTGCAGACAGCTACCGACCTTAATACAAAAGGCTGATAAGTGTATATCTATAGAGATAGAAGGAAAATAAAATACTAGACTGCCTACATCAATGGCAAAGAAAAGGGTGATAAGTACTACAAGTGCGTTGAACAAGTTGTACTAAATCTGGCAAGCGATCGCCTTTAAAAACCTATGGACACGAGTGATTTATCTAATTCCCAACCAACCCCATCGGGTGATAAAAAAGCAATTCCCAGAATTAATCTGCCGACTATGCTCCGGCTAGGCTTGTTCCAGATGGGTTTGGGCGTCATGTCCGTTCTGACATTAGGCGTCCTCAATCGTGTGATGATTAGTGAGCTGGCTATCCCGCCGCTAATTGCCACTGGTGTGCTGGCGATGCATCAGTTTGTC
This sequence comes from Coleofasciculaceae cyanobacterium, assembly GCA_036703325.1. Classification (GTDB taxonomy): domain Bacteria; phylum Cyanobacteriota; class Cyanobacteriia; order Cyanobacteriales; family Coleofasciculaceae; genus DATNPI01. The sequence goes on along the minus strand of DATNPI010000036.1, from coordinate 1,655 downwards.
GCACCAGCACGAGTCTGGTTTGGGCAAATGTCAGATGCGAAACCGATATTTGGTCTGCACCGCAGTGGTTATGTTTGGATAGGCACGGCAGGTTTTGCGATCGCGGCGTTTTTGGCAGTGCAAGTCATGTGGCAGCTAGCTGGTGCGGTGCGGGCGGCTGATGGCTGGACATGGAATACCCCCATCTTGGGTTGGACAGCTCTGTTGGCATTAATTTTTACAATTTACGGCTTGGCGCTTAGTTTTAGCTCAACACCCTTTACTGCCCTATTAGTAGATGTTTCTGAAGAGGATAATCGCTCTCAGCTGGTAAGTTCAGCTTGGTCAATGCTGATGGTAGGGATCGTGATTGGGGGGATTACTGGCGGTATCTTACTTAAGAAAGTTGAGCAGGCGGGAGCTAGCTTAGGGGAAAACCCTGGTACAAAATTCATCCAGACACCAATAGAGAATTTGCAGCTACACATTAACAGCCTGTTTATCATCATTCCAGTAATTGTTTTCGGACTAGCACTCCTGGCAACCTTAGGAGTGGAGAAAAAATACTCCCACTATGCCACTCGTTCAACGCTCGTTAATCGAGAGGATAGTATTACTCTGGGCAAGGCAATTAAAGTTTTGACCGCAAGTCGCCAAACGGGTCTATTCTTCACCTTTTTACTGGTGATGACTATCAGTCTGTTTATGCAGGAAGGGGTTTTGGAACCCTACGGGGGTGATGTTTTTAATATGCCAATTGCCGAAACCACAAGACTTAATGCCTACTGGGGGTTGGGGACGTTAGTTGGCGTCAGCACAACAGGCTTTTTAGTTGTCCCTCGCCTTGGCAAGCAAAACACTACGAAACTGGGGTGTTTGTTAGTGGCAGTTTGCTTTGGTTTGATTATCCTATCTGGATTTACCCAAGAGCAGAACCTCTTAAAGTTGGCGATGCTGTTGTTTGGTTTAGCAGCAGGTATCACTACAACCGGAGCAATTAGCCTAATGCTCGACCTTACCGCCGCAGAAACGGCTGGTACATTTATTGGTGCTTGGGGATTGGCACAAGCGCTTGCACGAGCATTGGCAACAGTAGCTGGGGGTGCAGTTTTGCAGCTTGGGAAAGCGCTATTTACAGCACCCGTACTGGCTTATGGATTAGTGTTTGCGCTGCAAGCTTTAGGTATGATTCTGGCGGTTTGGTTTCTGGGTCGAGTGAATGTCCAAGAATTCCGGGATAATGCAAAGGCTGCGATCGCTGCTGTTATGGAAGGTGACTTAGACTGATAAAGGCTGAAGGATGAAGTATGAAGTATGTACGGCGTAGCCGTTGCCGTAGGCTAGGCTGAAATTACTTCATCCAAGGGCAGAAGAAATTTTCAACTCTCATCAACTTTTAAAGTCACCTATCTAAATAATTGAAAAGGGACTCTAACCCAACTTAGTGTTCCGTACTTCATACTTCACACTTCACACTTCATACTTCAATGAATGATTTTTGGGTCTCTGTACTTGACTTTGCCAAGACAACCACGGAGAAAGTCGGCAGCCAGCTGTTGAAGGATTTCGGACAGGTGCAGGCGTCTCAAAAGGATGACGGCACCCTGGTAACGCAATCGGATAGGTGGGCGGATGAGACAATTCGGGAGGCGATCGCAACTCAATTCCCCAGTCAC
>DATNPI010000031.1:0-2766 GCA_036703325.1 Coleofasciculaceae cyanobacterium | reverse complement strand
ATAATGATCGATGCCAGCGTAGGTTTTATCGACTCCAGGCACAATCCATCGTTTAGAAATTGCCTCATCAAAAATGGGGCTATTTTTATCGAGTTTAATCCCCTTCTCAAAATAGGCGTGAACTTGCATTCCCTGCTTGTGTGCCTCATCAATCAACCAATCTAACCATTTCTCTTGAAATTGATTGGGACAACTTTGGTATCCGAATGTTTGCTGCATAACCTCGCTGTTATACATCGTGCAACCATTCCCCCACACTCCATGAATAATTGTATTAAATCCTTGATTGCGATAATAACGAACTCGTTCGCGAATCGTTCGTTCGTTAGCATTATTAGTTACTTGATATCGACTTAAATAGATTCCCATTATTTTCTTTTTCTCCCAAGTAGTTTGAGGTGATGGTGATGTCTTGGAGGCTACAGGTAATGGTGAAACTTGCGGATAGGTTGTTGGTGTCTCAGTCGGAATAACTGGCTCTAGGGGAGAATTGGCTCCAGGTAAGCGCTGCGTCTGCGCAGGAATCAAATTAGGAGGGGTTGGTTGTTGATTATCAGGCAGAAATTTGCTGATATTATCAGGCAGAAATTTGCCGATATTTAGTTTATCTAGATGTGTAAAGCCCCAATAACCAACACCTAATAAAACTAGGATTAATGAAATTGGAACACTCGCACATCCACATCCAGTGTTTTCTTTTTTAGGCGGCATGGTAACAAAGCGTGATTGTTCAACTTGAACAGCAATTCTCTTTACTCGATTGGGGCTTGCCTGTAGTAACCGATACTCTTGAACTGCGGAAGCGACAATCTAGGAATTAGGTGCTACATCAAGCTACTTCACTTTGCGATCGCTCAATTCCGCATAGAGACTGGACAAAGTCTGGGAGTTGGCTGGAACGAAGACTTTACGTTGGCGATCAGTTCGACTCCAACAGGACGTGCAACTGTGGAGGAGTTGCAACTTAATCATGAGGGTGTGGTTAATTTGCGGCGAGTGCTACCCACGATTGATCAGCATCCTCCAAGGGATTTCGATCAGGTGTGAGCGATCGCACCAGACAATTCCTCATCGAGGCTGGCCTGCTTGATCGCGTTCCTAACAGAAATCCTTATTGTTCACTGACTGCCCTGCTGCAAAGACTTGTGCTGCTGTTAGGCGCAAATCGGGAAAGAGGGAGGAAACGAGCAAATTGCTGCTTTGAAACAACTGTTTCTGATACTCATCCTCAACTAAAGTACAAATTGTGATGGTTGGCTGTTTGGGTTTGCCAATGTATTCTCTACCGCCAACGCCCAGATAATCGACAATCCAATACTCAGGGATGCCTAACAGAGCATAGTCCTCAACTTTGCGGGCGTAATCGTTCTGCCAGTTTGTGCTGACGATTTCAACCACCAGTTTGATAGTGGCTCCCGATGTAATTACAGGTTCTTGTTGCCATAATGGTTCATTGGTGAGCCGGGTTTGGTCTAACACAATCACATCGGGACGAAAAGCCGTTTCTGTGCCTAGAAGCTTGATCAGGCATCGGTGGGGGATAAAGTAAGGCGCATCCTGGCGATCGATTTCAACATTCAGTTTTCGCCCAACAAAGGCAGATACTTGCTCATGGGGTCCAGTCGGTTCCACGCCGATTAATTCCCCATCGATTAATTCATAGCGATCGCTATCGCCGTAGTGTGTAATGAACTCATCAACCGTGATCGTCCAACCATCTTTGATCAAGGCGTTCTTGACTGCATCATGATAGAGGTCTTTTGCTGACATGGAGTGGGCGGTTGAGTATTACTTTTATGGTAAATTGTCGGTCATGCTGGAAGGCGATCGCGCAGCATGCTTTCTTTAACCGCAGACCAGCAATTACAGTTTAATAATGCTGCGCTTGAGGGTAGTGATAACTGCATGGGTGCGATCGCTCATGGAGTTGGCAAGGGTAAGCAGATGGTGAAACAGGTTCTGCCCGGATTCGACTCAAACGAAATCGTTCCGTGATGGCGATTCTCCACAATTCGCCGAGCAGTTTCCAGTCCTAGCCCAGAACCCTGCCCGACTGATTTGGTGGTGAAGAAGGGTTCAAAAATGCGCGTTTGAATGTCAGGGGGAATGCCGCTCCCAGAGTCACTGATGTCAACCCGGACAAAGCGATCGCGCTGCTGAGTCGTAATTTCAAGCAGTCCCTTGCCATCCATAGCATCGATCGCATTATCAATTAAGTTTGTCCACACCTGATTCAGTTCGCTGCCATAGGCAAGGATTTTCGGAATCTGTCGATCGTAATGGCGTTGAACCTGGATGCCGTACTTAAGTTTGTGACAAAACAACCGCAAAGTATCTTCTAACCCTTGATGCAGATTTACCTCTTGTTGAATGCCTTGATCGAGGTAAGAGTAGGATTTCATGGCTTGCACTAGTTCTGAAATTCGTTCCGCTCCGCGCAAACCATGTTTAATCATCGATATCACTTCAAATGAAAGCGCTAGCCAGTGCAATCCCATTTCCCGCAATTCGGTGGAGTCGTTGCGCCAACGCTCCATGAGCTGATTGAGGGTTTCGACCTCAACACCCCCTTGGGCTAACGGTTCTGCCAGTTTCCAAGCCTGCTTCACACCATAGTCTTCCAGCCAGCCCAGCAGAATCTCTTCGCGATCGCTCAAACTCACGGGGTCTACGCGCTCGTTGAGAATCGCATCATAGCCATCATCCCGTACTTTGAACCAGTGCTGAGTATGCGCTTCCTCAACCTGACGTTGTCCGTAGACTAAG
>DATNPI010000025.1:0-2419 GCA_036703325.1 Coleofasciculaceae cyanobacterium | reverse complement strand
GGTTTCCCGCCGTAGGCGACTGGCGAACCCGGAGGGGGAGGGGCTGGGGGTGGGGTCTTCGTCTTGTAGGCAATGAGACGGACTCGATATAAATGACTGCACCCAACACCCCACATCCTCTATTTGTGACCATTCGCTTGACTAGCTACTAACGGTTCAGACTTGCCGTAGCCGTAAGGTTCAGAGACAACGACTGGAATTTCCTCAAAATTCTCTACAGGAGGTGGCGAAGAAACTAGCCACTCTAGTCCAATTGCCCGCCAAGGATTTTTAGGAGCTTGCTTTCCATGCATCCAGGAAGCAATCATGTTGACAATGAAGGGCAAAGTGGACATCCCCAGCAAAAACGCCCCGACACTGGCAATAATATTCCAGAATTCATACTCAGGAGCGTAAGAAGAGACTCGACGCAACATTCCTTGCAATCCTAATGGGTGCATTGGAAAGAAGTTGAGGTTAGTGCCAATAAATGCCAGCCAAAAGTGCAACTTGCCCCAGCTTTCGTGGTACATACGCCCAGTCATTTTGGGGAACCAGTGGTAAATAGCAGCATACACTCCCATCGTGACTGTGCCGTAGAGGACGTAGTGGAAATGACCTACCACATAGTACGTATTGTTGACGTGAACATCAATTGGAACAGAGGAGAGTGTGATACCAGTAATACCGGCGAAGACAAACAATATTAATCCACCCAGTGCAAACAGCATCGGTGTATTCAGTCGTAGCTTACCTCCCCAGATAGTTGCAACCCAAGCAAACACCTTAATACCAGTAGGCACAGAAACGAACATTGTCGAGAGCATGAAAATCATCCGCATCCAGCCTGGTGTCCCACTGACGTACAGATGATGTACCCAAACCAAAGCGCTGACGCCAGCAATCAAGAGTGATGAAATTGCAACCACCTTGTAACCAAACAGTGGTTTGCGAGCATATACAGGAAACAGTTCGGAAAAAATCCCGAAGACAGGCAAAATGATCACGTAAACGGCAGGGTGCGAGTAGAACCAGAAAAAGTGTTGGAAAAGAATCGCATTACCTCCCTTAGCAGGGTCAAAAAAGCTGGTTCCAACTGTTAAATCGAACAGAAGCATCACCGCACCTGCAGTCAAGGCAGGTAGTCCAAAGAGTTGGATAATCTGAGCACTGAACACTGCCCACACAAACATGGGCATCCGGAAGAATGTCATGCCTGGTGCCCGCATCTTGACAATTGTTGTTACGAAGTTGACCGCTCCCATAATCGAGGAAACCCCCGATATTGCCACAGCCAGAAGCCAGACAAATTGCCCATTGATCAATTGACCTGACGGGTTTTGCAAACTGACGGGAGGATAAGACCACCAGCCCGCTTGTGCTGGACCGCTTGGGAGAAAGAAGCTCACCATCAGCAAAGTTCCGGCGATTGGAATCATCCAGAAGGCAGCCGCATTCAAGCGCGGAAATGCCATATCTCGCGCCCCAATCATCAATGGCACAAGGTAGTTGGCAAGACCTGCCAGTACTGGGAATGTCCAACCGAACAACATCACCGTGCCATGCATGGTGAACATAGCATTGTAAACTGTGCGATCAACCAGGTCTGATTCTGGGGTCATCAGTTCCCCTCGAATCACCATTGCAAATATGCCGCCAACAAGAAAGAAAATGAAAGCGCTAACAATATACTGGATACCAATGACCTTATGGTCAGTGCTGAAGCTGAAGTATTGCTTCCAGCCTGTTGCAGTTTCGTGGTGAGGTTCCGCACCACTCATGCTGATGTCTTTGACAGAAATATTGGTCATTTGTCTTTTGTTTGTTGTTGATTGTTCGTTGTTAGTTGTTGGTTGTTAACCACTAACCCTTCGGGTATCTCCTCCGGAGAGGCTGCGCCAACGCTAGTCCTCTACGGCGGGAAACCCGCCTGCAAGGCTAGTCTCACCATTAACTAATTGCTGTAATTGACTACAGGAGCCTGTGCAGGCTCAACCGTAGCCCAGCCAGTTTTGATAAGTCCCTTTGTTTCCTGGGTATACTCGGCAACTGCCTGATTAGGTGCAGGGGATGGCTTGTGTGTTGCTATTTCGGCAAGCCACTTATCGTAATCTTCAGGGGAATCAACAACTACATTCGCCTGCATCGTCGCGAAGTAAGTACCGCTGAATTGGGAATCGGTCAATTGATATTTCCCAATGCGCACAGGAGTGAATTCAAAGTCAATCTTGCGTTTAGGAATAATGTCTTGCTTGAGTCGGAAAGCAGGAATATAAAAGCCGTGGAGAACGTCTTCGGATTGCAGCGCTAAGCGAACGCGGTGATTGGCGGGTAGGTGCAATTCGGTACTGGTGACACCTTGATTTGGGTAGCGGAACACCCAAGCCCACTGTTTGGCATTGACCTCAATGTTTTCTACAGGTTGAGTTGGGGAGTTTAC
>DATNPI010000002.1:0-6704 GCA_036703325.1 Coleofasciculaceae cyanobacterium | reverse complement strand
TGAGATAACGGACATGAGTACAGTTCAAATCGAAATTCCTGAAGAAGTGCTAATTAGCCTCAAACAAACACCTGAAACGATTGCAAGAGAAGTGGGTATCTTAGCAGCTGTAAAGCTGTTTGAACTAGGCAAATTGTCATCAGGACGCGCTGCTCAGTTGGCAGGTGTATCGCGGGTAGAATTCCTAATGTTACTGGGGCGTTATCAAGTATCCCCCTTCTCCTTAACAACCGAACAATTAGAGCGTGATGTCAACAACGCCTGATAGTCTGGTCATTGTCAACACATCGCCAATGCTCTATCTTCACCAAGTAGGGTGTCTGGAATTACTGCGACAACTATACAGCACAATTACAGTACCGCCAGCAGTTCCGCAAGAACTAGAGATTGGCAAACTACAAGGGGTTGATGTGCCAGAAGTCAACTCTATCGAATGGATTCAACTTCGCCCAGTTGCATCGGCAACAATTATCCCTGCTGTTATCGATTTAGGACAAGGCGAGGCTGAGGTGATTGCTTTGGGTTTGGAAAACCTCGACAGCCTGCTGATTTTTGATGATAGTTTGGCACGACGAATTGCTGATTTGTATCGATTAAAATACACAGGCACTCTCAGTGTATTAGTAAAAGCCAAACAGGCAGGATATCTCTCAGCTGTAGCACCAGTCATCACAATGCTTCGTAGCAAAGGTATGTGGTTGACTGACAAAATCATCAGTGATGTTCTGCGATTGTCAGGAGAGTGAGGCTTCATTGGGTAACTGATGCTGTATCTTCAATTGAAGCAACAGAATGTGAGACTCGACTTCGAGCCAAGAAATACAAAATGAACAGGCTGAAAAATGCGCCAATAGTAGCAACTACCCATAAACTGTGAGCGATCGCGCCGGATTGATCGATTGCCCAACCTCCCAGAACCGGCCCAACAAAGTAGCCAATCGACCAACATTGGTAACTAATCGCCAGATAAGCTCCACGCAATGATTCAGGCGCTAACTCTGCAACAATGGCAGGTGCAAACGGCTTATAAATTGTGGCGGCAACTGACAAGACACTCAGTGATGCGATCACCCAGACAAGCTGCATCGATGTGACCATTCCTGTTACCCACACTAGAATAAATCCAGTTCCCCACAACAGCATCGAAATCCCTAAAACTCGCACTTTTGGCACTGAACCAAGGACTTGCACGATTGGCACCTGCAAGAGAGCTCCCAACCCGATATAGCACCAGGTATATAGGTTGGCGATGCTCCCAATTGAAGTTCCTGATGCTGGAGTTGCTTCAGGACTTATTAACACAACATTGGTGAAATATAACGGCAGTGTGCTACTAACTAAGGCAATATAGGTTGTAAACAGGACATTAACCAGAACAAACAGGAGCAGAGAGCGATCGCGCAACGCCACAACAAACCCTTGCAACGTATCCGAGTGTTCCGGATGCTCTTGCCGCGTTTCTGTCACGGCTATCAGAATCCAGACTAGAAATACCACGAGGATGAGGCTACCAACAAAGAAGAGGATTTGCGCCTCATGGACAAGAGATAGTAACATTCCTCCTCCCCAAATCCCCAGTCCCCCACCGAGACTATCCGCCAAGACTAAGATTGCAAATGCCTTGTGACGATGCTCTGAAGTTGTTACATCAATAACTGCCGCATCTGCCGCCGTCCAGTAGCATCCAGCGCTCAACCCCATGAAAAGATTTGCTACAACCAGCATTGGCAAACTCTGAGTCAGCGCTAAAGCGATCGCTGCCATAATCGATAGCCCAGCCGAGAACAACAGCGCCCGTTTACGCCCATAAGCTGGAGAGTCCGCCAAATATCCACCCAGGAAATGTCCGACAAGTCCTGCTAGCGAACCACTACCAATCCCGATGCCAACAACGGTTGCTGATAGCCCCACTTGATTAACAAAAATCAGCGGAATGAAAAACTGAATTGAGCCGTATCCCGCTTGATAAAGCGATCGCCCAACCGCCTGCACCCAAACTTGACGACTTGCAGGTTGAAGTAAAAATGGCAGATGCTTCATAGGGCTATCCGTCTCCACAAACACCTTCTTATGGTAAACACGGAGAGCGATCGCCTCCACTCATCCATTCAGAAGACGAAGCCAAGAGAGCGCCTAAGAGCGTGTTTGAGAAGTTAGCTAGATATCATGCTGAACGGAGTTTTCGTCGAAGTGAAGCATCTCAGTCTTGCTCCCCCCTTTTTAAGGCCGGAGCTTTAGTGAGGAGCTGGGGGGGATCTGAATGTGTAGCAAGCCGAAGGGAAAATGGTATAAGAAGCGTACCTTTGAATTGGCAGACTGAAGAATCATAAAATTGTAGTAAGCATTTACACTCAGATCAATTACACCTTGCAGACGCCCGATCAGACTTAGCTCCCACTATGTCAAAATTCGACAGTCAACTCAATGCTCAACTCGCTCCAGATCAACCCTTCATGGAAGCGATCGAGCAAGATTTGCTCAAAAACTCCTTACTGACTCCAAGTGTTCCCGGCTCTAGCAAAAGAACCTATCTTCCAGGAACTGAACCCAGCGTCCAACAAACCTACCATTGGTTAGCTTGGCTGGCGCGTCAGCTCAAACAAGACAAGACTCCCGAGTTTCTAATTGAAAGAATGCAGCCTTCCTGGTTAGAAAATTCTACACAGAAATGGCTATATCAGATTGCAATAGGGTTGACAAATGGACTGCTTGTTGCGCTGATTTATGTGGGGACTACTGGACTAATCGGTGCAAGTATTGGTGGGTTAACTTATGGGATTATTTTAGGATGTACTCAACAAATTTACCCAATTACTCGCCTAAAGTTTTCTCTGGAAATTGCCAAAGCGAGATTGTTAGCTTCAGTGCTTGAAGGGCTGTGGTGGGGGCTAATATATGGACTGATTGATGCGCTAATTTGTTGGTTAATTTGGGGACTTGAGGGACTAGTTTTAGGGATGACTGATTCGTTAGTTTGGGGGCTAATTGAAGGGTTAATTTGGGGACTATTGGTTCCGAAATTTAGAAATATAACAGTCAGCAATCAAGAAATTAGAGAATCAGCCCTAAATGCAGGAATTTTTACAGTTATTGGCGGCGTAGCCTGGGTGCTACTTTATGTTGGAGTACTCTTGGCTATGGAAGAACCTTTAGAACCCATCGATCTACTGATCGATGGGATAGGTAATGGAGTGTTTTTTGGCATCTATGTTGGGGGTTTAGCTTGCATTCAACACTTTGTGCTGCGCTTGCTTCTAAACCAGAGTGGAGCTATCCCTTGGAACTATGCTAAGTTCCTTGACTATGCTACTGAACTGGGATTCTTGAAACGGGAGGGTGGGTGCTATCGATTCATCGACGACTCAGTGCAGGAGCATTTTGCTCAGATGCTATTGAATGACGATCAGCATAAGATAAACCCAACTTGATTGTTGGAGTAGCGATAACTTTTAGCAAGCCGTTGCCTGTTCTGATAAATTTAGGGCCGCAGTGTAATTGGCTGACTGGTTGAGTACTTAGCTACCTGCTGACCAACCTGAGGATTGTACAGCCGTAGATAGTTCCAGTAGTTACCAAACACCTGTTTGACGTAGTCTTTAGTTTCTTCCAAAGGGATAGTTTCGACAAATGCATCTGGATCAGTTAACTCTTGCTCATATAGCCATGACGATACCTTGCCGGAACCGGCATTGTAACTAGCCACTGCCAATAGAGAGTTATTGTTGTAGTGTTGGTGGGTTGAATCTAGGAGCCAAGTGCCTAGATTAATATTATCCTGAGGATTATCTAGGGCATATTCCTTAAGATCGAGTTGTTTAGCAACCAATTCACTAGTCTCCGGTATCAACTGCATTAAGCCAACGGCATCGGCGGAAGAGCGAATCTTAGGCATAAATCTAGACTCCTGCCGGATGAGAGCAGTCACTAGCAAGGGATTGAGCTGACGCTGTTTTGACCAGGTTTTGATAACTTCCTGATATGGAAACGGATACAAGGCGTTCCAGTAAGACGATTGTTGCTTAAGAGACTGATACTCGGCTTGCTCTTCGGGCGTGTCTCGGTCTTCCAGCATGGAAATTAGAGAAATTCCTTCTAAATAATCCCCTATTCCCAGTCGCAGAAGACCATCGGTAAACTGTTGGGCTACGGTTGGCTTTATCCGGTTCTGAAATTCCGCCTGCCAGAGCGTCCAAGCATCCCGGTCTTGACCCAGCTGATACAATTCTTTCAACGTGTCAGACCCAGCGGGTAGCAAAGGTCGCTCGGCGGGCTGCACTACTTTAGGTGCCTCCTGACGCACAGTGGTAAAGTCTCCGACATCCCAGCCCAACAACACGGCAGAGCGCCAAGCATAGTAAGACTGAGGATGATGTGTCAGCACATGTGCAAAAGCGGCTTTGGCTTCCTGTTGGCGTCCCAGTCGCATCGCCCATTTACCAACCCAAAATCCTGCCTGACGAGCCTGCTCACTCTTGGGGTTTTGAGTACTAATTGGCTGGGCCCATTCCAGTGCCGCCTTTAAATCTCCAGCAGCCGCCTTAACTTGAGCCATGTTCCACCGATATTCTGCGGCTGCATCGGAGTTGCCATACTTGGTTAGCAACAATCTACGAGCCTTGGCAGCTGCTTTGGAATTATTAACAGTATCGAGAGTTTCTGCTTTTACTAACACTGCCTCGCCGGCTCGATCAGGGTATTGCCTGATAACCTGCTCAAGATAAGGCAGTACTTCTAGGGATGGTTCTATTTTTGCGATCTGGAGTAGAGCACTGGCAGTTTCTTTGGCACCAGGGAAATTGCGTACCATTTTTTTGTAGGCGAGCGTCGCTCGTGCCGGCTTCTCGGCTAGCTGGAGTGCCCTAGCGGCAAGGTAAGCGTTGCGGGCTGTGGCGGGAGCTTTGGCATAAGCGGAACTGGCTTGACCATATTTTCGGTCTTTCCAGTAGCCGAGAGCGATCGCTTCCCAGTCTTCTGGCTTCAGAGGCTCTACTCGTTTTCCGTCTATCCTAGAAGGCAGACCCACTAGCTTGTCTAGCAGTGAAGTAATTCCTGGTTTGTCAAAGGCATACTTTGCCAGTAACAACATGAATTCAGGCTGATTGGGTTTCTGCTGCAACCAAGAGCGTACCCTTTCTAAGGTGCGAGGATGGCTAGGGAACTTATCAATCATTTGCTCCCAATCTTTCGGTTGTGTCTTACCTAGTGCCAACAGAGCCTCAGTTGCTACACTCGAATCGGGATAGCGTTTCAACAAAGCTTGCCACTGAGCCTTTGCTTTAACTTCATCGCCAATAAGTTCATAAACTTTGGCCCGTTTGAGGGCAATGTGTGCCCCCAGAACAGGATACTCGCATTCCAATCCTTCCAATAAAGTTACTGCCTTTTGCCCCTGCTTCTGTTCAAGCCAATCAGATGCCAGGAGATAACGGGCACGGCTACGTTCTTGCGATTTTGGACCAAGGGCTATCTCTTCTAATTGGGTTGCCCTCTGGCTACGTGGTAGCGACACCAGTGAAAAAACTCTTTTGTCAGTCTTTTTTTCTGACCTTATCTGACTCGGTTCCTGGACTAGACACGCGAATGTACTTTGCACTATCCCGCGACCATACTTCGTTTCTACTAGAGGTATTCCAATCAGTAGTGTGCATAGTCCGGTAGCGACAGCAAGTGCAATTTGTCTTCTCCGTTGCTTCCGTCTCGATGGACTGTAGCGGGCGAAACTAAGACGTGGCTTTTTCATAAATCCTCCTGCTCACAGACATCCATCTCAGGCGCTGAATGTCTCCTTTCGATTGCTGGCTTCGCTTTTGCATTGTAAACACCTCTTAGTAGAGTAAGGCTAAATCAATCTGTTTAAGTAGGCCTTTTGGTGTAGAGGAGTTATCTAGAACGAGATCAGCGCGAGCTACTTTTTCCTGGATGGGCATCTGGCTGTTGATGCGGGCTTGGGCTTGTTCTAAAGAAAGCTGGTTGCGCTCCATTAAACGCCTGAGTTGTTGTTCTGGTGAGCAGCTGACTACCCAAATTTCGGTGACTAAGTCAGTCATACCAGCTTCAAACAATAAAGGCACGACCAATACTACCGTGGAAGCTGCCAGGGTATTGAGTTCAGATTGAAAGCGATCGCGTACATAAGGATGTATCTGTTGCTCCAGCCACTCCCGTTCGCCTGGGCTGCTAAAAACCACTTCCCCCAAGCGTTTGCGGTTAAGTGTGCCATCAGATAGCTGGACATCCGAGCCATAACGTTCAAAAATCTTGCTAAGTACTGGCGAACCAAGTTGCACAGCTTCCCTTGCATAGATATCCGCATCTAAAACTGGTAGCTGGTAGACCTCAGCTAGGTAAGTCGAAACTGTAGTTTTTCCAGTACTAATTCCACCAGTTAGTCCAATAATTCGTTTCATTCAGGTTGTTGTTTGTTAGTTATTTGTTATTGAGAAAAACAACTAATAACTAATAACAATTTACCACTGCAACTGAGCCGAAATAAACTTTTCGGCTGTATTACTATCCACGGGTTTAGAGAACAAATATCCCTGTCCATACTCACATTGGAGTGCTCGCAATTGGGTCAGCTGTTCAGCCGTTTCCACACCTTCGGCGATTACATCCATCTCTAAAGTGTGAGCCAACGTCATGATTGCCCGAACAATTTCTAAGCTCTCGCTGTCATTGACCATCTGGCTGACAAAGGAGCGGTC
>DATNPI010000758.1:0-14319 GCA_036703325.1 Coleofasciculaceae cyanobacterium | reverse complement strand
CTCTATTTCGCCCAGATGCCCCATTAACACGAGAAAATCTGATTTTGTGGAAGGTGCCTCTGGACACCCGGCAGGCGTTGCCCACCGCCTCAATTGACACTGCCAAGCAAACCTGGGGCTTTCAAGATGTCGGGAAAATTGACCCGAAGGCATTGCGGGCTGTGTTGGCAGATTTCCAAAATGGCGAGCAATCGAATATCCGTCGAGTTTTTGGCTACACAACGCTGTTTCAGCCGAAAAAGACAGTAACTCGTGGTGAAGCAGCCGCAGCACTCTGGTACTTTGGCTCTCAGGGCGAAGGGTTATCGGCTAAAGAGGCACTACAGCTGAAGTCTAACCCGACTCCAGCAACACCTACTCCAGCAACACCGGAGGAGACGCCTAAAAGCTAGGGAATATTGATTGCTTTTAAGGTACCTGATGGGTTACGCCTATGCCTAATCCACCCTACGAATGCCGATTATAGACCGAAGTAATGCGCGATCGCAGGCAGTATATCCTGACAAGTTTTTACTAATGTTGCGGCACTGGGTAAGCCTTCAGCAATCACTTTTAAAAACCCCATTGCCCGTTTTGCTTGTTTTTGTGCCGCTTCGTTGTTGGGGTTTTGCCCTGCTTCTGCTAGAACTTTTACCTGTTATCCTCCGACAACTAAGCAACTTGCCCAATGGTTTTGTAGTCCAGCCTTAGCACCCCTAAAGTTGGCACCTGTCAACTTGGCATTGGTAAAGTTTGTCCCTCGGATGTCGGACTCACTGAAGTTTGCCCCGGAGAGGTCTTTTCCTTTGAAGGATTGACCTGTGAGATTTTCACCACTGAAATCTCGTCTCCCGTCTGCATATCGTTTCAAAACCTCATGAGCCTTATGTTTGCCAGCGTTTAGGGGTTTTTCGTAGAGGTATGACATATCATGCCCCTACGGTGCTGTTATGGGGGTAATTACAAGGCGATCGCACCCCATTCCGTACAAAAAGCGTGAAGCGTTCGCGAAGCGTTCCCGAAGGGTAGCTATCCCCAAGGGAATCGCTCCTCTTCTAGTGTCAACGATGCGATCGGAAACCACTTGGTGAGTAGAAACTCTATAGCTCTCAATTTATCTTGCTCGCCGGGAAGACCCTAAGTGAAGTGTAGCGGAACTTAGGGATGAGAGGCGGTAAATTAAGGGGGTTCCCAGATTCCGTAAAGAACAAACCCATGCGTCAGTTGAGTACAAAACTTGCGGATGGAAACTATCGGAAGACAGAAGGGAAATCACCTTCACTGATGGTTTCAAGGCTGGGACGTTTCGGATGTGGGGAACTCGTGACCTTATACTTAAGCGTTTGCGGAGTGTCGGGAGGATGTCAATCAAACAGAAGTGCCACTTCACAGCTAAATCCTGGCAAGAGAGGACTCGTAAGTTGATCAGCTTGGAACAAGGTCATAGCTTTCTTAAGTACGCCATTTTCTCGTCGGTAGACCTCAATCAATTGCTGCTCGCGATCGACAATCCAATACTCAAAAACGCCTTGAACAGAATAGAGCTTTAACTTGGTTTCGCGATCGCGTTTCTTATCTTTTTCAGTACTCGACAAAACCTCAACGACAAGTTCTGGAGCACCTGTCAGATGACCTGAACTATCCAGAAACTGAGCCAAACGTTCATGGCTTGCCCAAACAACATCTGGAATTACAGCATCTGCTTCAGAAAAGATAATACCGGGAGTAACTGCCGCTTGACCCAAACCGCTCTGTCGAGACCAAGCTCTCAGCTCTGCGTAAATAGCACCAACAATATCCTGGTGATCCCAATGGGGGGCACGGGTCACAAATAGATCTCCATCAATAATCTCGTAACGATTGCCGTTATCAGGGAAACCTTCCAGATCGGTGATCGTCCAACGAACTTGTTCAGAAATTGCTGAAGTCATAGACACCGCTCCAGAATATAGCTACCCCCATTATGTAGTCTGAGAGCGATTTGCCAAAATGAGATGCACCCATCGCGTAATGCTTCGCCCTCCTCCACCGCCACTACAATTAATGCGATAGCTCGCTAATTGTTTGACTAATTGCTAAATGCTTTCATTTGACTACGACCAACTGTTCAAGACGATTGAAGAGTTAGTGCTGCATCATTCTCCTAGTGGTGTCGAGGGAGAAATTGACCAGCTATTGATGAGTCGATTTAAAGCCCTAGGAGTAGAGGCTTGGCAGGATAATGCCGATAATGTGATTGCGAAAATTGCTGGACGAGATTCAAAACGGGCGATCGCAATTACTGCTCATAAAGACGAAATTGGCGCGATCGTCAAAACCGTAGGCGAGAAGGGCTGTGTTGAAGTCCGTAGACTTGGTGGTGCATTCCCTTGGGTTTATGGCGAGGGCGTCGTAGATTTATTGGGTGACAAAGAAACAATTAGTGGCATTCTCTCCTTTGGTTCGCGCCACGTTTCCCATGAATCACCCCAAAAAGCCCAACAGGAAGACATCCCAGTGCGTTGGGAAGATGCCTGGATTGAAACTAAATGTACAACGGAAGAACTAGAAGCTGCCGGTGTGCGACCGGGAACTCGGATGGTGATTGGGAAGCATCGCAAGCGACCAGTGCGTCTGAAAGATTATATTGCCAGCTACACTCTCGATAACAAGGCATCCGTGGCAATTCTGTTGGCGCTAGCCGAACAGCTGAAGACACCAGCCGTTGATACCTATTTAGTAGCGTCAGCAAAGGAAGAGGTGGGGGCGATTGGGGCACTTTATTTCACCCAGAATCAACCTCTGGATGCCTTAATTGCTCTAGAAATCTGCCCCCTGTCGCCGGAGTATCCAATTGACGATGGGGCAGCACCGGTGCTGCTGTCCCAGGATGGCTATGGAATTTATGATGAAGGGCTAAATTGGGAACTGCGGCAGGCTGCTGAAGCTATTGATATTCCCCTTCAGTTAGCAACTATTAGTGGCTTTGGCAGCGATGCTTCGATCGCTATGAAGTTTGGTCATGTCGCCCGTGCTGCCTGCTTGAGTTTCCCGACACAAAATACCCACGGCTATGAGATTGCTCATTTGGGTGCGATCGCTAACTGCATTCATCTCCTCAATGCCTACTGCCAAACTGAGTTTGACTGACACATGTTTTGGGTATTCGCGCTCTTATCCTTCTCCTACGACTACCCCTGACCCTCAACCGAGTCATCTAGATACAGCCGAATAAACTCCTCTGCCGCCGCGTCCTCATCGACTAATTGCTACAACTGAGAGCTTGCAACCTTTTCGGTCTTCGTTTTCTCCCGCAGTGGAATTAGTGTACTAATCGCAAATCGCTGCTTCCGTCACCAAGACTCTATCGTTGTAGGGAAGCCTAGCCGTAAGGCACTGTCAAAATTAAAGAATAGCTACTTCTTTAGATGAATTTCTGAGGAAAATAATATGACCGCTACATTATCTGCACCCGAATCTATTGAATCCTGGCTGGGTGATGAAGCAGAAAACTTGCTCACCTACGTACCTAAAGTTTCCAAAGACCTGCTGCATCTACCTGGCCCAGACTCGGTAGACCGGATTTTCGCACAAAGCGATCGCAACCCCCAAGTCCTCCGCAGCCTCCAGCAACTGTACTCCGCTGGACGCCTTGCCAACACCGGTTATCTCTCCATCCTGCCTGTAGACCAAGGCATTGAACACTCGGCTGGTGCCTCCTTTGCCCCCAACCCGATGTATTTCGACCCAGGAAACATCGTTAAACTTGCGATCGAAGGCGGTTGTAATGCCGTTGCCACCACCTTAGGCGTTCTAGGGATGGTTTCTCGTAAATATGCCCACCGCATCCCCTTCATTCTGAAAATTAACCACAACGAACTGCTCACCTACCCGAATCAATACGACCAGATAATGTTTGCCAGTGTCGAGCAAGCCTGGAATTTAGGGGCTGTCGCTGTGGGTGCCACAATTTACTTTGGTTCCGAACAATCTACCCGCCAGATTCAGGAAGTAAGCCGCGCCTTCGCCCGTGCTCACGAACTCGGCATGGCAACTATCCTATGGTGCTATCTCCGCAACAGTGCTTTCAAGCAAGATGATAAGGACTATCACGTTGCCGCTGACCTTACGGGGCAGGCGAACCACCTAGGTGTCACCATCGAAGCAGACATCATCAAGCAGAAGTTGCCCGAATGTAACAACGGCTACGGTGCCGTCGGCAAAACGCTTGGTGCCAAGGTATACGGCAAAACCAATGAGCGGGTATACTCCGAACTCAGCACCGACCACCCAATCGACCTGACTCGCTATCAGGTACTCAACTGCTACTCTGGTCGTGCTGGTCTAATTAACTCCGGTGGAGCATCGGGTAAAAGCGACTTTGCCGAAGCAATTCGCACGGCTGTAATTAACAAACGTGCCGGGGGTTCGGGATTGATTTCCGGTCGCAAGACTTTCCAGCGACCATTTGAGGAAGGCGTCCAGCTGTTTCACGCGATTCAAGATGTCTACTTGTCAACTGAAGTGACGATCGCCTAACCTAATACACTTCATACCAAGTTGCTTTCATAAATATAGCGGTTCTCAATTGAGTGCAGCACAGTTATTCGTAGGGGCACGATATATCGTGCCCCTAGCGTGTAGTCCATGCAACTGAGAACCGCTATAACCTCTTGGGTAAGTTGATGGTTCATAGTTCAGGGTTGACTCTTGCGAACAATGAACTATGAACCATTTAGCTTTCACACAGTCTTTTATCGTCTCTTTTTCTTTACAGACCGTCTCAAACAGCTTCAGCAAAGAACGGCTAATTGTCTCTGTATGCCATAAAGCTTAAAGTTCGTTCAAATAAGGCATGATAAAAACTTTAAGCTCCGGTGTGTTCTACTGGCAGAGGTAAATATGTGCGATCGCGACAAATCAAAAGAACAGCTTATCGAAGAATTAGCGTCACTGCGCCAAGAAGTTGCCGAACTCAAAACCACAAAAACCGCCTTCGATGCTCAAAATGAGCTACTCAGAAGCTTAATAACAATATGGCAAACAGCAACAGGAAAGCTGATGCTCAGATCCATGTTGCAACAAACTTTGCACACTTCTCGTGGACTAACTGGCGCTGAAGTAGGTAGCTTATTTTTACTAGATGCTGATGGCATTGTTATTGAAAGTATCCTGGCTCGCGGTGCTACCATCCGATCGCACAAGCAGAGAATAGTCGGCGAGGTTCTGGACAAAGGTCTAGCTGGCTGGGTTATCCGTCACCGCCAAGTTGGACTGATTACTGACACACTCGATGATGAACGCTGGTTGACGTTACCCAGTCAGCCTTATACTGTTCGCTCTGTCCTATGTGTACCCATCATGAAGGGCAAGATATTGCTAGGTATTCTTACCCTGATGCACTCGCAGCCAGGACACTTCAGCCTGGAATCCGTCCGTCTAATGCAAATGACGGTTGATCAAATGGCTGTTATCCTTGACAATGCTCAACTCTATACTGAACGCCAACAGGAAGATAAGAAATTACCCCCCGTAGAGACGCCACTGTCACCTGAGGATGAATTCTCTCTAATCGGCATTTACATTATGTTTGCAGAGGGCAACTTTCTGTATGCCAACCCTAGGTTTGCGGAGATTTTTGGATATACATTCGGTGAACTAGTCTCATTAGAATCAGGACTCGACCTCATAGCAGCAGATGACCGTAATTTTGTGAGGGAGCAGATGAATCAGTGTCTTCAGGGTCACAGCAAACACCTCTGCTGTAAATTCCAAGCTCAACGGAAAGACCGTAGCCTGATTAATGTGGAAATTTATGGAACAAGAACAAGGCTTTATGGCAAGTTTGTGATTATCGGTGCTCTTAGATTGATTTGACCCTTAGGAGTGGTCCAAAAATACTCCTTCTCCAAAGAGAATATCGGGTTCGTTGTCAGTTGTCCTTTGTAAGCAAAATAGCCCAGTTGTTTTTGGACGCCCCCTTAATTTCTTAGTTAATCTAACCAGTCATCAACATTGCGGGCGTTGAACCCGACATGCCTACGATCCTTAGTGGTTCTTTGGTTGTCTCCTCTCCAAGCCGACTTCACCTCTGGTTTGTGCAAGTCCTTTACAGGGGATTGGTCATATGAGGGCGAGGAGACCTGCGATTTAGACTTAGCGTGAAATTCTCTGGCTTGAGGAGTGGGTCGGAAAGAGCGCAATCGTTCATGAGCTTCATTGAGTTGTTGAAGCTTACTGTGAGCTTTCTGTTGTAACCGGGGATGACCACTAAAACGGTCAGGGTGCCACACCCAGGTCAAATCAAGGTAGCCCTGGTGAACTTCCTCCGGTGAAGCTCCAGGCTCCAGCTCAAGGACTCTGTAGTATTGCTCCGCTTCTATCATCTACAACATCCTTAGGTGAGGGGGACGATTAGTGACAAAAATAGTAATTCAAGTTTGAAGTGACTGAAGGTGAGGTAGAGCAAAAGAACACATCATTTTAGGAAAGATATATTTTGTATTTTTTCTTTAACTTAAGTTCACGCTCTCACATCTCACCATTCACCACATTGTGTAGAGTTACGTGTATTTGTCTATCTTCTCTGTAAAGAGAGCCTCACCTTTAAGGATGAAAATCTCTTTTCTCCCCGTCTTCCTCTCCCCCTCTCCCTCTCTATTTTCAAGTTAGGTGGGTAGGTTTGAGCTTTCTGTAAAACAAACACCAGTCAGGAGCGCGATCGCAAGTTACTCTGAGAAACTAGAGGAATTGCAATTGTGCCGCGCCGCTAACCCAGTAGCGCGATCGCACATAATACAATTCCTCAGTTAGTCTTTCGGGTGTAATGAGCATGAAGCTAGCCGCACGAGTTGGTCAAGTTCCTCCTTCCCTAACTTTGGCAATTTCCGCTAAGGCAAAAGCGATGAAGGGTCAAGGGATAGATGTCTGTAGTTTCAGTGCTGGGGAACCAGACTTTGATACCCCAGCGCATATCAAAGCCGCTGCCGAGAAAGCCCTGGCTGAGGGAAAAACCAAGTATGGCCCAGCCGCTGGAGAACCCAAGTTACGGGAAGCGATCGCTCGTAAACTTCGTGAAGAAAATGGTCTTTGTTATAACGCTGAAAACATAATTGTCACCAATGGCGGCAAGCATTCCTTATTCGATCTGATGCTGGTACTGATTGAAGCCGGAGATGAAGTCATTATTCCTGCACCCTACTGGCTCTCGTATCCAGAAATGGTAAAGCTTGCTGGTGGCACCCCAGTGATTGTAGATACAGATGCCTCCACTGGCTACAAAATCACACCAGACCAACTACGCTCATCGATAACGCCCCAGACAAAGCTGTTTGTCCTGAATTCTCCCTCTAATCCCACCGGCATGGTTTACACCCCAGCAGAGGTGAAAGCACTTGCCGAGGTTGTGGTTGAGAAAGATATATTGGTTGTCTCGGATGAGATTTACGAAAAGATTCTTTATGATGGGGCAGAACACCTCAGTATTGGTGCTGTAGGGCCAGAAATCTTTAATCGCACAATTATCAGCAGCGGGTTTGCGAAAGCCTACTCAATGACTGGCTGGCGTTTAGGGTATCTAGCGGGTTCGGTCGAGCTAATTAAGGCAATGACGACCATTCAAGGTCACAGCACCTCGAATGTATGCACCTTTGCTCAGTATGGCGCGATCGCAGCTTTGGAAGGTTCACAAGACTGCGTAGAAGAAATGCGTCTCGCCTTTGCTGAACGGCGACAGGTCATGTTAGAACGTCTCAATGCCATTCCCGGCCTCAGCTGCCCCAAGCCAGATGGTGCCTTCTATATGTTTCCCAACATCAGCAAAACGGGCCTAAAATCTCTGGAGTTCTGCGACGCCTTGCTAGAATCTCAGCAAGTTGCTGTAATCCCTGGCATCGCTTTTGCTGCTGACGATTGTATCCGCCTTTCCTACGCCACTGATATGGAGTCAATTGAGAAGGGAATGGATAGGTTAGAAAAATTTGTGGCGATGCGCTAACTGCCCTAAACTCACGCAAAACGTTACACAACAGTAGCGTTTAAGCGAAAAATAAGGGTTATATTACAGCAGAAGTCCCGCAAAAAGCGTCTTTGCACAATCATTGTGTGTTGATTGAGGGGTGGATTTTACTCCATCCCAATTGCCATCTACTGGGTAAATAGGTGATGCTAAACCAAGCATTATTTTTGATTGGGTTCACAGTCAATTTTCGGAGGAAAAAGCTGTGAGGTACAGAAAAATCTTGGTAGCGCTTGACCGCTCACCTCAAGCAGAAGCGGTATTTGAACAAGCCTTAGAGCTAGCGACAAAAGAAGAAGCTTCTCTAATGGTGTTTCATTGTATGTCTTTAGAACTGCCGAGAAGTGGCTTGTATGGGGAGATATATGGCACAGCGCTAACCGACTTCTCTGGCGAGTTGCAAGCACAGTGGAAGCAGGAAAAAGAGGAAGTGCAGGAATGGCTTAATAGCTATTATCAAAGGGCAACGGCATATGGAGTGCCAACACAATGGGCTTTGAAGCTAGGAGAGGCAGCGAGGGCAATTCGGGAACTCGCTGATTCTTGGAACGCCGACTTAGTAGTGCTAGGCCGTCGCGGTCACCGGGGTCTAGCAGAGGTGGTTTTGGGGAGTGTGAGCAATCACGTTATCCATCATGCGCCTTGCTCTGTTTTAGTTGTACAAGGCATCAATCCAACAGTTGTTGACACTCCTGAAGCGGCAACTCAGGCAAAAAACCAATAACAGTAGTCATTAGTCAATAGCTGACATTAGATGCAGGAAATTACGGTTAGGGAATTAAAGTCGAAGCTAGATGAGGGCGCTGATATCGTGGTGCTGGATGTGCGCGAACCGCATGAATGGGATATTGCCGCCATCGACGATACACTCCGTATCCCCAAAGGCGAGATTCAGCAGGCGAAGGATGCTGTAATTGCCGGGAGCAAGCAGCTTGAGGAAACGGTACTGGCGCAGATTCCCCAGGACAAAGAACTGATTGTACACTGTCGGTCGGGCAAGCGTAGCGCAGATTCTATCTGTTTTCTGCAAGAAGCGGGTTACAACTCGAAGCGAATGTACAACCTCGTAGGCGGTATCCTCGCGTGGGCGGATGAGATTGACCCGTCGCTGCAAAAGTATTAAATAGAGTGTCATAACTAACACGAAGTGTTACAAAACAATAGCTTCTGTGCAGGAAAATCGGGCTAGAATTATAGCAGACGCATCGCGAAGAGCATTTATTATTGGAGCCTCGTATATTGCAGGTTGGGGTAGGTTCTACTCTAACTAAATTACCGTTTGCTAGGCACAGAGGTGATGCTCAATTAAGCGATAATCTTTGTCTGGTTCACAGTCAATTTTCGGAGGAAGAAACTGTGAGGTACAGAAAAATTTTGGTTGCAATTGACCGTTCGCCTCAGGCGGAAGTCGTATTAGAACAAGCCCTAGAGCTAGCGAAAAAAGAAGAAGCTTCTCTGATGCTGTTTCATAGCTTGCCTTATGAAAGTCAGGCTGCTGGCTCTTATGCCGATATGTTTGGCAGAGAGCTAATCAACTACTCTGGCGAGGTGCAAGCCCAGTTGAAGAAAGAACGACAAGAAGCCTGTGAATGGCTTGCCAGTTGTTGTCAGATGACAACATCACAGGGAGTGCCGACTGAGTGGGATGTGAAAGTCGGAGATGCAGGAGGCGCGATTGTGGAACTCACTCAGGCTTGGAACGCAGATTTGGTGGTGCTAGGTCGTCGAGGTCGTCGAGGTCTGGCAGAGATTGTTCTGGGGAGTGTAAGCAATTACGTTGTCCATCATGCGCCTTGCTCTGTTTTAGTCGTACAAGGCGTCGAGCACACAACAGATGAGATTCCTGAAGCTTTGATTCAAGCAAAACAGTGAGTTTGAGGGGAACTTGGGAGGTTGCTGAATTGTCGTTTTGATCGACTTTATGTAAAAAAACCCGGTTTCGTCATTGAAACCGGGTTTTTTAGAAAAGTTTGATTTGCGCCTAGCTACTTATACGCGTCCGGTACGTGCAGCGATCGCGTTTCTCATCACTTGGAAGATATGGACTTGATCCACAGCACGGGGAACGCCAGGGACATTTTGACCATAAACCTTGTAGCCCTTGCCGATGTACGCCGACAATGTTGAGGTTCTACCTTGGTAATACACAGGCACCAAGCGATTAGTATGGTTACCCCAACCATACTTCACCTTTGGGTCAGAACCCCAGAAGTGTCCAGCTTTTTCTGGGTCAGACTCAAAGGTTAGCGCCTCAGCTCCTTTTTGTTGCAATAACTGAGGGAAGTTATCATTCAACGTGAGGTAGTGGTCGTGGTCAGCCGTGACAAGTAGCAGATTCTTCTGCCAGCCACCGTTTTTGTTGATCCAGTTAACCACGGATTGAACAGCTTTATCAAAGTCATTCATAGTGCCGATTAGGTTGTCCATGTTGTTATCATGACAAGCCCAATCGATATCACCGCCTTCAACCATTAGCCAGAAACCATCCTTATCCTTACCCAGCACTTCCAGAGCGGCTTGAGTCATATCCTTAAGTGTTGGATTTTCTGCAACTTCTCTGGCGATAAACTGAGCATCAGTTTCACCAGGAGATAACGGACGGATTTTGTCTGGGTTTTGCCCTTGTGTCGAGAATAGTGAGAAGTTGTCTAATCCCGTGTTGCTGTAATCGCCATTTGCGGAACTAGTCGGCAAGTTGCCGTTTTGTCCACGCGCACCAAACAGCCCTAGCAATCTCGCTCCCTGTTCGGGGTTGGTTAATTTAGCCGCATTGAGCAACTTGGTAGCTGCATTGGAGCCACGCTCTACAAACGTGTAGCCATAGCGATTGTTGTTGGGGTTAGTTCTCAGTTCGTCGTAAGTTGACTGTTTGATGTAGGTGTACTTATAGACAGGGCCAACGTCGGTTTTGTTTTCAAAATCGAGAGGATGACCGCCGCCGAGTAACACCGTGGGCTGGTATTGCCGCAGAGACTCTTGCAGAATGTTGTCTAAAGCTGGGAAATCGTTGTCATACTTGGCTCGGCGGTTAACCGTGGCTACCGCCGCACCAGGAGTAGCATGGCTAATGGGCACAGAGGTGACTATACCTGTAGATTTGCCATTTTGAATGGCAAGTTGCTGAATGGTGGTCAGGTCTTTCTCGAAAATGTCTACCCCGATCGCATTGTTGTAGCTCTTGACTCCGGTGTAAAGCGTCGTCGCCGTATTGGCAGAGTCAGGATAACTGTACTTGATGTACTCCTTATCAAAACCTTTCGCGATCGCCTCTGTAGGGCTGATAGGACTCCAAGGGGTGAAACCGCCTCGATTGGGTTCATAACCTACCAGATTACCTCCAGCTTTAGCACCGCCATCAGCAGCATTCCCAGGATTAAAAGGAAGAGCTTTAAAGGAAAAACCAGGGCGGACAGGGCTTTTACCTGTCTCAGGATTGGAATCATCTAGAGCAGAGTTACCAGTCTTGTAGACTCCATCCGAACCTGGAATCGTTGTCCCGTAAGTAGTTGCGTAGGTGTAGCCCTCCAGCCTTTGGAAGCTTAGACCCCTACCTTTTCCAGCCTTGTACAAAGGCGTACCCTTGGCAATAGCTGCCGCACGCGCCATTTCCCAGCCCATGCCATCACCAATCATGATGATGACATTCACACCATTACCAGTGGCGGCTAAGGCAGAATATTCACCTACTGGCAGTCCTAATACGAACGTCACGGTGCCTAGGAGCATCGCGCACAGCAAAGCGACGCACCGTGAGTATTTTCCAAGCAAGGAAATCATACAGTGTACCCTAATAGTAATCTCGGTTGATTTGTTTGCGAAAACCGGGTTGACACCAAATCGGTGTCGGCTTACCCCAAACCTAGGCTGCGACGCTGTAGGTCAACGAGGTAAGTAAAGACAAATGGATGGGGTTTGATGGCTGAGTTGTGCCAAAATCTGCCATCAAACCTTTTCTTTAGTAAAAGTTAGGTTCCAAATGAGAGGCAGCAACTTCATCAAAGTCTGGATTGAGGGAAGAAGCTAACTCAGGCTTTACATCAAACTGCTGTAAGGCAGTAGTTTCAATGGTGTTGCCATTCATCGCTGCGGTTGCTGACTGCCAAAGAGATGGCAGACTAACAAACAAAACTGTACTTAACAGACCTGCGATAAACCAAGGTACCCAACGCCAAGGTCTTCTCTGGAGTAGATTCATAACAATGCCTCCTGGCATGAAAAAGGTTGGTGTTTTTTTGCGTTTGATCTGTTGCCGCTCAAGCCAACTGGTAGTCAACAAATCATTCGTAAAAGTTTGTTTCTCTATCTGACATCGAGGCGGCAACTGGATCAAAGCTGGCAGACGGAACCGTCGAGCTAGGTTGCTGAGGGGCGACAAAACCAAGCAGTGCCTCAGCACTCGGAAAGTATCGAGTCCAGGCTTGAACTGTAGGTCTAGCCTGCCAATTGGAGCGAGAGACATTTGCAGACAACAACGGCACCGCCGCTCCATTGTGTTCGCCCACAATTGTGACAGAGACTTCCCTAACGCTGGGACTTTCCACAAAAGCCTGCTGAATGTAGTTCCCGGCGACGGATTCTGCCTGCCGTATCAAAGCCTCAAAGTTTTGACTCCCTTGTGAGTTGAGAAGAAGTTGGATTTGCCTAGGGGAGGCCCAAGCAGGAGTGGGTGTTGCAATGCTTAAGGTCACAAGCGCCCCCAAGCTGCCTATTAGCGAAAATGCACCCAATATCTTGCCGTGACAAATACTCATAACTAATAGGGAAAAAGCTTTAGAACTCGTCGGGAAAGCTGCGAATAAAATACAGTAGCTGTGATTTAATCAAGAATTTCAAAAAGATGATTAAGATGCACAGCCTGTGGAATCAGTTAACAGAAAAGTGGACGATTTTTTTGAGCATTTAACTGCCTACAATTTGCAGTTAAAATTTTGATTGTTCTGGTTCAATTTTGCAATTAAACTGCTACTCAGTAGAGGGTGGAGTTCCATAAACTCCGTGGAATTACGGTGGGTAAGTTGTAAAGTTGATTCACGGATACCAAACTCTTGCTCAAGGTGGGTTTGTAGCTGTTTCGTTAAGCGATCGCGTTCTCCACCACCGATCGCATCAACGGTAAGATGAGCACACAACGCCACTTGACCCGAACCAACTGTCCAAATATGTAACTTTTCTACTTGAAAAACCGCCGCAAAGGATTCTAAAGCCGCTTCCACCTTAGCTGGGTTGATGGAGCGAGGTGCGTATTCCATCAGCACTTCCAGGCTATCCCTAACCAGGGGTAGGGCACTGAAACTGATTGAGCAGGCGATCATTATACCGACTACAGCATCTATCCAAATCCAGTTGAAGAAGTAAATCAGCAAGGCGGCGAGAATAACACCTACAGAACTGGCTGTATCTGCGACAACATGAAGGAAAGCCCCTCGGATGTTCAAGTCATCACGGCTGGCTTTGTGCAGTAGGGCAATGTTGATGCCGTTCACTGCTAACCCAACTGCTGCGACGATTAATACCGGCAAGCCCAGTACGGGTTCGGGTGCTTGAAAGCGTCCCACAGCTTCCTTGGCTATGAATGCTGCGATCGCTAATAAAGCCAAAGCGTTGACCAAAGCTGCCAGAATCTCTACACGGCGATGTCCAAACGTTGCTTGAGCGGTCGCTGTGCGTTGAGCAAGCCGTGTTGCTACTAGTGATATTCCCAGCGCTACTACGTCTGAAAGTAGATGTCCCGCGTCTGCTAGGAGTGACAAACTATGGCTAAGTAGCCCTGTAAGCAATTCCGCCACAAACAAGCAACTGAGCAGACCAACAGCGATCCAGAGTAGTTGCGTTTTTTGCCCGCTCTCTGTAGTCTGTGTACCCAATAAGTGTGAAAAATCACAACAGGGACGCATAACGGTGGGGTGATAACTATTAGAACGCCCCTCGATTAAAAGCGTCATTAATCTCTTGCCTTTACCTACTAGCTCTGAACCTCTGAACATATTTAATAGGATTAGTATTAAGACATTAGTAATTTTCGGTTAAGCTTATGTAAAGTCTGTTTAAATGGAAGGAAAATTCAACAGCCTATTTTTGTGGTTTTCTAACAATAAATACCAGCCTTTACAAAAACCTTACAGTAGGTTTGCAGGAACTCCATATAAACAAAATAAATTGTCAATGTTGAGTAACTAACTCTGTGATTTTCATCTGTCCTAAGGCATTAATTGGATTAAATCACAGAGCCGTTGCTAAACTTTCTGATCGAGACGCAAGGCTCGTTCTAAGGCAGCTTTTTCTCTGGCTCTACGTGCATAGGGCTGCAATTGGGTAGAATCCCAACCGCTAAGGATACTCAAATC
>DATNPI010000352.1:0-3698 GCA_036703325.1 Coleofasciculaceae cyanobacterium | reverse complement strand
TTGCGTCCCGGACGCTTTGACCGACAAGTGCTTGTCGATGCCCCTGACATGAAAGGACGCCTAGGAATCCTTGAAGTCCATGCTCGCAACAAAAAGATCGACCCAGAAGTTTCCTTGGAAGCTATAGCAAGGCGTACTCCTGGCTTTACTGGCGCTGACTTAGCCAACCTGCTCAACGAAGCCGCCATCCTCACCGCCCGACGCCGCAAAGATGCGATCACCATGCTTGAGATTAATGACGCGGTTGACCGCGTCGTTGCCGGGATGGAAGGCACCCCACTGGTGGACAGCAAGAGCAAGCGCTTGATTGCTTACCACGAAGTTGGCCACGCCGTTATCGGAACCCTGCTGCCCCAGCACGACCCTGTGCAAAAAGTCACCCTGATTCCCCGTGGACAAGCGCGTGGTCTTACCTGGTTTACCCCTAGCGAGGAACAGGGTTTAGTCTCCCGCGCCCAGCTATTGGCTCGCATCACTGCGGCATTGGGCGGCAGAGCAGCAGAAGAAGAAATTTTTGGCGACGCCGAAGTGACAACTGGTGCTGGTGGCGACTTGCAAAGCGTGACCTCTCTGGCACGGCAAATGGTGACGCGCTTTGGGATGAGCGATTTGGGCCCCCTGTCGTTGGAAACGCAAGGAGGAGAAGTATTTCTCGGCGGCGGTTTTATGTCGAGGTCGGCGGAATACTCCGAGGAGATTGCCGCCCGTATTGATGCCCAAGTACAGACGATTGTGGAGCATTGCCACCAACAAGCTCGCCAAATAATCCGCGAAAATCGCGTGGTGATTGACAAATTAGTAGACCTGTTGGTTGAGAAAGAAACAATCGACGGCGACGAGTTGATCCAAATTATGGATGAGCAAGCCCATTGGCAGGATGAAAAGCTGGTTGCTTCCAGTTAAAGCTTCCTTGCTTTAAATCCTGGTATTTAGTCATTAGTCATCAGTCAGCGAGTCAGCGAGTCATTCTAAGGAGTCGTATAAAAATAACTTCTTCGTTTAGACTCTAAGGCTCGTAGTGACTAGTGACTAGTCACGGACTCACGGACTCGCGTTTCTAGGTTGAAAATGGCGACCTGATTTTTAGACGGCCCCTAAGCTCGACTTTATCCATTTACCACGCAGTGCGATCGCCTACGCTAAAACCTATAGCTATCAATGCCTTCGACTTTTCCCATATCACCTGCTCCCAGCGAAATGAGCTTTAGTTCCTGCTCGTAGCAGAAACTTTTGACCAATCATCTGGCTGACATCACTTGAATGGATAGTGCGATTCGTTTCTAGCCTAATACATAAGCTAGAGTCCTTACGTCGCCTGGGTCACGACCCGAAACAAAGTAAGGATAACTGTAGAGAGATGGAGGTGTAAGCCCTCCCCATTAGGGATGATGTGACGCCAAACCTACCCACGCAGAGAATGATTGTCAAAGCGAAGCTGGGAATAGGACGGGAAAAACGAGGGCTGCGATGCCCGGAACCCGTTAGGCAGGTTGACAGGGATAACATACGTGAATCTCCGGAAAAAGCACCCAATGAAGACCGCCAGAAGTGAATGACGGATAACCACATAAGACCCGCGCTGAAATTTATCCAACAAAGCGCAATCCTGGGTTGTGGTGGGTGAATTGGAGAGTCCTAAATCAACGAACAATCACTCTACGGAACGAAGAAAAACGCTCAAATCTCCACTGGAGGTCGAATACCAGGGGTAGGGCAAATCAAAGCCACACATGAGATGAGCGGGTAGGATGTGACCGAAAAGGCGTGAACTAAGGACTCAAGCCCGACTGGTCACGGTTGATAGAGAAAAGATTCAAACAACGAGACTACGTTATGACGACTCAAAACATTGAAGTTGATAATTGGAAAACACTACCCTGGAAACGTTTCCAGAAGACGGTCTTCCGCCTCCAAGTAAGAATCTTCAAAGCTCGGAAGAATCGCAACCACAAGCTTGTTAGAAAACTTCAGAAGCTCCTCCTAAACTCCAAGGCTGCTAAATATTTGGCAGTACGGCAAGTTACCCAATT
Source organism: Coleofasciculaceae cyanobacterium (assembly GCA_036703325.1). Classification (GTDB taxonomy): domain Bacteria; phylum Cyanobacteriota; class Cyanobacteriia; order Cyanobacteriales; family Coleofasciculaceae; genus DATNPI01. Next base: position 1,668 of record DATNPI010000352.1, on the reverse strand, counting down.
AAATCAGGGTAAAGCTACAGCAGGGGTGGACGGCAAAACAGCGCTTAATCCAAAAGAAAGAGTGCAATTAGCCTCAGACCTTACATCAGGGTGGAAGAGTTGGAAACACCAGCCATTACGGAGAGTGTCAATCCCCAAAAAGGACGGCACAAAAAGGAAGCTTGGGATACCAACCATCAGAGACAGAGCGTACCAATGCCTGCTCAAGTACGCACTAGAGCCAGCCGCCGAAGCAACATTTCATGGTAACTCCTACGGGTTCCGACCCGGACGAAGTGCCCACGATGTACAGAAAAGGCTATTCGCAGCCTTAAACTCCCAAGGGAAGGGGATAACCAAGACCATCTTGGAAATGGACATCGAGAAATGTTTCGACAGAATTAGCCATGAGGCTATCATGTCAAAAGTCCAATTGCCCAATGCGGCGCAACGAGGGTTAAGACGAGCCATCAAAGCAGGAGTTAAGGGAGAGTTCCCTGCGTCAACGGAAGGAACTCCCCAAGGAGGAGTGATATCACCTCTACTAGCCAATATCGCACTAAACGGGATTGAGGAAATAGGCGGGAAAGATGTGACGTGTTTACGCTACGCAGACGACCTGGTTTATATCTGTAAGCCCGGAGTTAACCCCAGCTTGGTAATGAACCAAGTAGCATCCTTCCTCACTCCTAGGGGACTGCGAATTAAGGAAAGTAAGACCAGAGTAGTCAAGACAACAGAAGGGTTTGATTTCCTAGGGTGGAACTTCAAAGTAAAACCTAACGGAAAATTCATCTCTACCCCAGCCAAGGATTCGACCAAGAAGGTCAAAGCCAAGGTCAAGGAAACTATGAAAGATAGCAGGTTCACCCTGGAACAGAGAGTCGCTAAATGTGGCTCTCTAATCCGAGGCTGGCGAAACTACAACCAATTCTGCGACATGTCAGATGACAACCTCTGGGCACAAGCTCTCTGGACATGGAAATTCATCCGCAAACAGGGTCGATACGACCGACAGGGAACAACAGGAGTGATGGATAAAGCCTTCCCCTCAGTTTCATGGAAAGTCAATGACCATATCAGCGTAATCGGCGATAAATCTGTGTTTGACGGCAACCTGCCTTACTGGGCTAAGAGAGGGAACAAAAACTACTCAGGGATTCACGCATCACTTCTGAAGAATCAAAACTACAAATGTCAAGCTTGCGGACTAACATTCCTCAGTGATGACAAGGTGGAGTTACACCACAAAGACGGAAACCATGCTAATTGGAAGAAGACGAACCTGGAAATGCTCCACCGTCATTGTCACCAGCACAAGCCTATCCACGGAGAAGCGCGTGTGGCTCGAAATCTGGCTGCAAAGGCTAGAAAGTAGCTATTAACTAGGAGCTGTATGCGGTGAAAGTCGCACGTACAGTTCTGAATGAGAGGTGTCCTGAAGCAACTCAGGCATCGACTCTAACCGTTTTGAGGGTATTGAATTGACTGCTTGCCATGCTTAGATTTAAATCTCGGATGCTTCGCTCTGCCTGCAAAAAAGTTAGTGTAAGCCTTGTTTAGATTAATCGCTACACACTGCAATACAGCAGAGTAACAACCTTCTTTTAACCAAGGCAACTCTTTTTTGAGTTGAGGAAGCATTCCCTTATAAGCAGCCATTTTTAAGGATTTACCCGTTTCTTGATA
>DATNPI010000347.1:0-8371 GCA_036703325.1 Coleofasciculaceae cyanobacterium | reverse complement strand
GTAATCAAAACGATTTGGTCTTTTAGTGAAACCATATTTTTTCTTCAAACCGGGTACTTGAGCTGCATCAAAATCCTCTCAAGCGAAAGTCCGCAACAAAGGATGAAAATTTCTTTTCTCCCTCTCTCCCTTTCCCCCCCTCTCCCTCTCTATTTTCAAGTTAGATGATTAACAGCTTATTTGGAGGGTGCCGTCGAAGCCGAGGCGCGGTCAACAACCTTCAATCGCTGCGTAACCATTGTCATGCCATCTCCCCGAATCAACACTGCCGAAATCCAGTGGTCTTCTTTTGCATTAGGGGCTTTACCCAGCTTAAAAATCCCACCAGCTGGCAGGAGATCTAGCTTAAACTTCGGCTCCTTGGTATAGAGTTCTGGCTTAATCGCTTCTTCCAAAGCCGTTCCCAGTAGCAAGTTATCTCCCAGGGGTTCCTTGACAATTACATCAAAGTTAAATTCCTGGCCGACACCCACCCGCTCTGGTAAATTCACTTGCACATTGGGAGGATTAGCTCCTGACGTTAGCTGAGTGCGCTCTGCTAAAATTTCCTGCTGAACAATTTTTTGGCTTTCAAAGCGCTGGCGCGATCGCATTGTAGATTCGAGTTTCATGGTTGCGCTTCCGCTTGTCTGGGTGCCAGTAATGCTAGTAACCGTTTCTGCAACAATTGCGTTGCCCTCGGTTTTCCAATCCTTGAGTTGTGTGCGGTAAGTCAACTGGGGATAGCGCTTCCACAGTTGAGACAACGCTTGCTCCATCGAGGCGCGAGTCAGGCCATCGGAATTTTTGAACTTAGCACCATAGAACTGCATGACACCTTGGGCATCGCGGCGATTTGCCGCCGCATCGATTTGCGTGAGGGTATCTTTCAGCTGAGGCGGTGCCGTTTCGGGACTTTCTGCTTGAGCAACCCCTGCCCATGCCGCTGTTACACCCACGGTTAATAGAAAAAACACTGACCAGTCAAGGGAGCGAGACTTGGCTTTGGAGCGAACAGACTGGGAGAGCTGACAGAGGGAAGTTGCCGGATTGTGCATTGGGGGAATAAGAGAGAATAGTTTATATAGAAGGAATTAGCGAATAAATCCTTGAAGCTTAGATGCTACATTCGTTAATTTATAACTAATTTTCGATTTTACCTGAGAGTTCATCTGCCTTTAGGAGAAACAGAAATCTTGGCTAGCGCACCGATTCGATTGCTGATTGCGGCCAGTGGCACTGGGGGGCATTTATTTCCCGCGATCGCTTTAGCCCAACAGTTGCAAGATTATAAAATCGAGTGGCTGGGTGTACCTGACCGACTTGAACGAGAGCTAGTACCGGCTCAGTATCCCCTCCACACCATTCCTGTAGAAGGCATTCAACAACGCCTTGGTCTCGGTACGTTGCGAATCTTGGGACGCCTCGCAAGTTCCGTTCATCAGGTGCGGCAACTCCTCAAAAGCCAGAAATTTGATGGCGTCTTCACCACTGGCGGTTACATTGCTGGGCCTGCGGTGATTGCGGCACGGTGGCAGGGTGTGCCAGTCATTCTTCATGAATCTAATGCGATTCCCGGCAAAGTGACTCGCTTTTTCAGTCCCTTGTGTAATGCCGTTGCTTTGGGGTTCGAATCAACGTCCCAGTATTTACCCAAAGTGAAGACAGTCTATGCTGGGACACCAGTGCGCTCTAGTTTTCAAGATACCCAGAAGCTTGAACTGCCGATTCCAGAAGACGTACCGTTGATTGTCGTGGTTGGGGGTTCCCAAGGTGCGATCGCACTAAACCAACTCGTGCGCCAATGTGCCCCTGCCTGGTTTGATGCGGGTGCCTGGATTGTCCATTTAACTGGTGAGAAAGACCCAGAAGCCGCTAGTCTCCAACACCCTCAATATATCCAAATGCCTTTTTATGATGACATGGCGGCGCTATTCCAACGAGCCAATCTGGCAATTAGCCGTGCCGGTTCTGGGACGTTGACTGAACTGGCGATGACACAAACACCAGCAATCTTGATTCCCTTCCCTTTCGCGGCTGAAGACCACCAAGCCTTTAACGCGGCAAGCTTTGCCGACACGGGTGCGGCTTTGGTTTTTCGTCAAGCGGAACTAACACCCCAACTGCTGGAAAGTCAGGTGTTGAATTTACTACACTCACCCCAGCTGTTGCAGGAAATGGCTCAAAAAGCCGCTGCCCTTGCCGTGCCAGATAGTGCGGAACGTTTAGCGGCTATGGTGCGTCAGCTAGTCGAGCAAAAGTTAAGTGGCTCCACGGCAATCAACTGAAGGATGAAGACGGATGAAACTCAGACTCCTCACAACTGTTGCACTGCTCACCACAGTGGGTTTTGTGGCTCCAGTCGAAGCTCAAACTTCCCAACCTGTTGAGCCAACAACCCCCTCTATTCAAACCCAGGTGAGTGGAGATCAGGTTTTGCAAGCTTGTTCTCAAGACCGGGCAGATACTTTGCCCATCCCTTACTCGGACATTTCGCCAAAGGACTGGGCATTTAAAGCCGTTATGAGCGTGTATTACTGTGGTGCTTATCGCGGGTCAATTTCACCTGAGCGGGTCAAGCCGTTTCTGCAACCGCAGCCAGCTCAACCCACTAGCAATCACACGCCAACTCAGCGAAATTTCACCCAGTTGCCTAGTGGTGAATAACAACAGGTGTACCTGTAGCCGCCCACTCGTATAACCAACGAGCACTAGATACCCGCATATTGATGCAGCCATGACTTATAGGTGTGCCAAAGCTATTGTGCCAGTCGGCACCATGCACGGCGTAGTTGCCAGAGAAGAACATCGCATAAGGGACATCGGGGATATTGTAGTCCTCGCCTTGCATCCGAGTTTCTCTGAACTTGGATTGAATGGCATAGGTGCCAGTGGGGGACGGAGTGCGACGCTATCCGGTTGAAACCATGAAAGCTCGCACCAGAGTGCCGCCATTCCAAGCTGATAATCGCTGATCACCGAGATCGATTTCAATCCAGCGACCTTTTCGCTGGTGTTTGAGGTGCGTCTGCTCAACCGTATTGGACGGCGTTTTCAAGTCTGCTTTCTCAGCAACAGCTGGGAGAGACAACAACGCTAACGTTGCCATAGTTAACGTTGCACCAAACCAGAATGCTTTTGAGGGGAGGCTTCTCGGTGAGGAGCAATGACCTTTCATGATGGTCTATCCTTTAAAGCTAAAAAATTTAGGAGATTGAGGAAGCCTTTGTGTCTAATGAAACACTCTAGCTGACTCGTTCTACAGCTTAGTCCTCAAATAGTCTACCTAAACCGAACAATTCTAGTGAAGACTCATCTGTAAAAGAGTGCTGATCGATAATCGCTACTTCGTAATTGGTAATAGACCAACACGCTAGCGCAGTATGCGACTAGGCTTATCGCTCTCATCTCTCACTGTTTAGCCATTTATTGCATTCGCTCGAAATTAGGCGAAAACTCTTTTGTCCCTGAGATTATCATGACACTGGATTTAGCAAGTTTTCATAAAGCCTGTAGCCCTGGCAGCACTCTCATCGGGGAAAACGAGGAGGAGCCGTACTATATTGACTTGTCCTCGGTACGAGGGGGCAAACTTATTGAGGAATTCAAGGAAGCGATCGCTATTTCATCGGGTGAACCTACCTGCCAACTGCTGGCAGCGCATACGGGCTGCTGGAAGTCCCAAGAACTGCAACGCCTAAAAACCGAGTTGGAAGAGGAGGGATGGCACGTCGTCTATTGCCAAGCGAGGCAGGATATAGATTTGGCAGATGTTGATATCCTCGATGTTTTGCTGATGCTCACTCGTCAAGTGAGTGAAAGTCTGGAAGCTTTGGGAATTAAGCTCAAATCCAGATACTTTGCCATTTTGTTTAAGGAAATCAATCTGATTTTGCAGTTCCCCTTTAAAGCTTCGTCTGATGGCGAGTTGTCTGTCGAAATCGGTAAGCTTACTGCAAGCATGAAAGACAGTCCCCTGCTTCACCTTCAACTGCGGCTATATCTGGAATATCGAATCGAAGGGGTTTTAAAAGCGATCAATGAAGAACTACTCCGACCAGCGACTGAAGAACTGAAGCGTCGGGACAAAAAAGGACTAGTTGTGATTGTCGATGAATTGGATGGTGTGGTTTCTCGACGCCTGCCACTAGGGCGAGTGCAACCAGAATCCCCTTTTATTGACCAAGCTTCACAATTACATAGCCTAAATTGCCACGTACTTTACACAATACCGCTGGCATTGATGTTCTCCAACCAATACGAAGCGCTAAAGAATTGTTTAGGCGGTGGCGTAGCCCCCAAGCTGTTGCCGATGGTGCCCGTGCGGCGACGAGATGGGAGTGACTGCGAAGAAGGAATCGCACTGCTGCGACAGGTGGTACTCATGAGAGCTTTCCCCGATGTGGAGCCAGAGCAACGCCTTGGTTTAATTACAGAAGTTTTTGATAGTCCTGAAACCTTAGATCGATTGTGTCGTATCAGTGGTGGTCATGTACGATACTTGCTGGGGCTGCTCTACAAGTGTTTCTGGGAAGAAGAGCTGCCGTTCTCGCGCAACAGTTTGGAGAAGCTGATCAAAGAATACTCTAATAGCTTGGTTTCAGCCATTGATGAGCATGAATGGGACTTGCTACGTCAGGTGCAAGAGTCCAAACAGGTAGGCACTGCTGAAGAATACCGAGTGCTAATCGGCTGTATGTTCGTTTATGAGTACCACGACAGTCTAGGGTCTTGGTTTGATCTCAATCCAGGTTTGGCAGAAGCGGAACAATTTAAAACTAGCAGTTGTATTAGTTCTGGCTACGACTATCAAGCTGTTTTTAGTTAAATCTAGATATATCTATGAAGGTATGAATTTGCTGGTGCCGTTTCATACCAAATCCGGGTTAAATAGCCCTTTTTTGGTGGGGACAAGGCAGCACTTCGACAGGCTCAGTGACCAGGCAGAAGGAAAAAAAGACTTTAGCCGAAAAGGGGGTTATCAAGGCGGATTTGGTATCAGTTCATAAACTTGCTAAAAGAGAGGGACTGATGCACTAGTCCCTCCCTTTTAGGAAGTAAGAGGCTGTTTGTAAAGAAATCTCGCTCCCTCTAAATCCCCCATAAACAAGAGGACTTGAATCGGATTACAGTTCCCCCTAAGGGGCGATCGATTCAGGGTAAAGCATTTAGCCCTTGAGATTTGCTTCAGAAATAGCCTCTAAATAGTTAGATAGATTGCACCCTTTACGAACCGTGTTCTCACTGTTCAGTGATAAGATGAAACACGAATTATGCAGCCTGATAATCGGGATATAGATCGGCGCAGGGTTGACCCATCTTTTTGGGAACCTGACACTGATTATGTAGATAGCACGGTTATTACAGCTGATGCCCCTGATAATTGGTTTGAGCTACTAATAACCGCTATTAATGTTCGAGAAATACCACTCACTCTCGGAATGTTCTTTCTCGCCTATCAGTATTTATGCACCCTGTGGAAGAAGATATCCTAACACACTCGAAAAGGATTGTGTCAAATAAGTTGATCAATATCCGGCTCAACCTTCAATCGGCTCACGCAACTCAAAGAAACAAGTGAGGCGCTCCCAAAAGAAAACTCTTTCCAAGTCAAGCATCAGAGGAGTTTGTAAAGTTTTGTTTAAGATGTCGAATAGGGGGTGACACCCCTCACCCCTAAAAGACATAATGTGTCTAGTAGATGCACCCTGATGATCGGGAGAGTCGCCTTGGTGACTCTCTTTTTTTTTCTCTATGGTTTTTTATCCTCCGTCAGTAGTCAGTGATCAGTTGCTTTCGCCTAACTAACTACTGACAGAGAACCCGAATGTAGACTATGCAGATTAAATGCACAGCAGCTGACTGGGGCAACTTTCAGGTAGCGTATCTTCACTTTTTCTCAGGCAGGTTCCGTAGAGGCACATCTCGACCCTCGTACAACTGCCTTTCCAACGAACCCAGCCAGAGCCATGCGATGGCAGAGGCAAGGCTTACCGTGGTCGAAAAGGCTACAGCTAGGACGGATGCTTGACCCAGGGAGAGCGAGAGCAGTGGAGCGGTAGACCAAGCGATCGCTGCGGTGAGGGCCAACCCCATCCTCAACCGCTTTAGGGTGACTAGTGCTTTAGAGCAGCTAGAACACTTCACCGTGTGCGAGTGATACCGATCCAGTAGCTTTTCTCTTGGTAAAGCTGGCGGCAAAGTTGCCCCTGTAAACGGGTCGGCGCTGTAACTGTTTACCCACTTGCGCAGTTCGATCACGAATCTGTCTGCCGTGGTTGGTAAGTAGAAGGCTTTGGCAAAATTAGCGCTGCCACCATCCTCTTCTAGATAACGCTCTTGGTGGTGGAGGAAAATTTGGTCATCTTCTAAGACGCTGTTCTGCCCGATGTGAGAGTACCAGCGTGGTGTCAGCTTGATGAACAAGCCAGGTATCTTGGAGGAAAACTTAAAGGGAAAGCGTGCAAAGAGGCGGCACTCACCCTTGCGAATTGGGGTAGCGTAGACGACGGTCAACGTTCTACCAAACTGCTTGGAGGTCAGGTCATGCCACATCAACCCAGGAGCGATGAAGGTTGTATCCTGCCGCCCAAGTGTGCCACGTCGTGGCCCTTCTTCCCACTTCCCTTGAAAGCCTTGTTTTCCCGATGCGACAACTTCGAGTTCGACTGGCCCAGCATTTGCCCTGTTTCCCACCGAGCGGTGGTGTGTGTAGGGAAGATGACTGGAGTCGAGTACGTTCTCCAGAAGAGTGAGTGCGTCATAAGGAAGATCCCTAAACGTGTTGATGCAAACCCACTCGTCTGGGGAGTCCTCCAGTAGATCGACGAGCGGAACCTTTGTTTTGTCTGCATTCTCTGGTTTGCCGGGATAGGCGAACAACAATCCCTGCCGCTCGATTGTAGGTAGCGATGCTACGCAAGACCTTCTGGAAGCCTCTGCTGTTGCGCCCTCAACTTGTTGCGGGATGCGATCGCACAGACCCGACCCGGAAAAAGCCCAGCCGTGGTAGGGGCATTCCAACAGACCGTCGTCGGCAATCCTGCCCTCCGAGAGGGGAGCAAGGCGGTGAGGGCATTTGTCTTCAAAGACCCTCCAGGAGGAGGCTGTCTTGTCCCACCAGATAACAAGGTCTCTGCCGAGCAATGTGAAGGGCATCGGCTTCGACTTATTGAGGTCTTCAATGTAATGGAGAGGATACCACGCCTCCTTACAATCGAACCTAGACGGGTCGGAACCACCAGCGGGAAGTTCATCAACCTCACGAGGCGATGGGATATCCTGATGCAAAGAGGAGTTGTCGGAGCGGCCTTCATACTCTCCCTCTCTACTTATCAAGCTTTGAGCTTGTTCTCCAAATTGATGTTGGTCACCCAACTTTGAGTGATTGCTGAGTATTTCGGACACGTTTGACTGGGGTTTCTATTAGCTGATTGGTTTAGCAAAAACACCGGAATCCGCAGACCGTCCTCATAGGGCAGTGCTGGGAGGGTTTTACCATGCACTGATATATGGTAGCGACTCCAGGAACTAGTGAGCGAAATGTTCTCTACAGTATGATCCCGAAGAACATCAGCAGATAAATAAGAAAAGCTCAAAAGAACCAATTGAAGGTGTCGTAAACTTACCGCTTTAACAGCTATCTATAGTTAGAAATTTAAAGTTTTTAATGATATTTTTCAATATATAAAAAGAAGGATCGATATACTAAAATAGTTATAATCATCCTATGTTTTTGATCAGCCGAGAGAAAGATGAATTGACTGTAAGTGTTGTGCGATTCTCAAGAGAGTTTTAAATCAAGTTTATTCAGAAGAGAGAAAAGAATGGTAACAACACTTGATGATACAAAGCGTCTGGCGATCGGCGAAAAATTGGCAGACATGAGAGCGATTCAAAATTTAATCATCTCTGCTGAACAAAAACTGATGAGTGCCTCTCCCGATCAAGATGTTCGCGATCGCCTCCAGAATATGCTTGAGGACGACCAGAAAAACCTAGGCGTTCTGGAAACAGTGATTGTACAGTACGGCATTCAGGCTGAACCCCAGGACTCAGTCAAGCAATTCATTGAGCAGGCTGAACAAACGATGGCAGGCGAGCAGCTGTCCTTCTACCAGAAACTGGTGCAGTATGAACTGCTCAAGCATGGTCAAGTGATGAGCGGGCTGATTGTCCACAAAGCAGCTCAGGTTGTGGGTGCTGATATTGAAGTGGCGATCGCCCCTTTGAATACAGTTAACTTTGAGAATCGTGCTCATCAGGAACAACTCAAAGGAATGCTAGAACTGGTGGGTGTCCGCGAATTGACTGGAAAAGACGCCGATCAGGGACTCTGGGCACGGGTGCAAGATGCGGTCGCTGCATTATCCGGTGTAGCTGGTAGCGTAGT
>DATNPI010000755.1:0-6902 GCA_036703325.1 Coleofasciculaceae cyanobacterium | reverse complement strand
ATCCACTAAAATCCCTATCAGGGATTGAAACCCCACAGATCGACCGCCCACTCTTTCTTTTTAGACTGGAAATCCACTAAAATCCCTATCAGGGATTGAAACCTGCCGTGCAGACCAAAGCACCAGGAGCGATATTGCCTGGAAATCCACTAAAATCCCTATCAGGGATTGAAACTTAGCTCTGCTCGCTCAATCCGGAGAAAAACTGAACTGGAAATCCACTAAAATCCCTATCAGGGATTGAAGTATAGCAAGACAAAGTAGCTCCATTGATAGAGACAAACCCACTTGAAATCCACTAAAGTCCCTCTCAGGGATTGAAACGATACAATAGATGAAGAGACGATTAAAAAGATAGTCTTAAAATCCTCTAAAATCCCTATCAGAGATTAAAACTGAAGAGAACACTTCAGCTAAAAAGTAACTTCTTATGTCTAACCCTCAAGCACTGACCAAAATTCAAAAACTGATAATAACCTATCTAAGCGCTAGAAAAGGAGGGACACGACAAAACCTATTAGACAATTTTCAAGAACGCGTATCATTATGCAGCTTGAACACAGATTTAGACAACTTGATTAAACGAAGCCTTATAAAAGTTGAGAAGCGCACAGAACATCATAAGCAATTTAATCAGTCGCAACCTGTAACAGTGCGATTCTATACAGTGTCCGGTGAATAAAGTAGCCAAGGCATGATTATGATAACTCTCACTTAAAATCCACTAGACTCTCTCCTATAAATTCAAACCTGAGTATCTAGGCTTGGAGCCATTGCAGCGTCACTACTCGTGACTTCCAAGTCATATCTTAAAAGGATATAAACCCCATTTGATTGAAGAGCATTCAGGGTACATTCCAATTTTGCAAAACTAGCAGGATGCGATCGCAAACCGCTGCTTTTCGAGAAATATAGCTGTCGCCATAAAGGTTAGGGCAGATCTAATGGTTGAAACAACCACGCATCAATAAGAAATCTTCTGCCCTCTGCCCTCTGCCTGGTCACTGAGCCTGTCGAAGTGCTGCCTTTTGCCTTTTGCTATATCAGTAATCAACCTTCTGCCTTCTGCCTTTTGCTATATAATCATCATCCCAGTACACATTGAACTGTCCTCCAATCAAGACAGCCAAAGCCGCTTTCAAGGGCGAGGATGTTTTTACTTTCGAGCGGGAATAACAGGAAAACAACTGTAACGCTCTGTATTAAGAAATAAGTGTATCTATAATAAACCTTCAGCAACTCGTCTGTTGCTTCACTTCCAGGCGAAGACTTTTTCTTTTTTAGACGAGAATTTTGTCAAATACGGTGAAGCAATTGTTGCTAAACCCCAATGAAGTACGGGTAGCAAAATTTGCTGTCTAAATACATCCCACAAAAACAGTAATGTTGAAAACCACCAGTTTTGTTAACACTCCCTCGGTTGAGCGACTGGTCAAGCTTTGGGCAGAGCGCTATGTACCCGACTTGTCAACTCTCTCCTCCTCAGCAAGCTGTTTAACCAGCTCTGAGTTGCTTGAAGCCGCCTCACCACAAGGGCGAGCGAAAACCGTTGCCAAGTTGCAGCGTATGGTGGAGATCAACTGCAAGTGCGCCGGGATACAGACGAGTGTCATCTTCTCTTATATTCCTAACGTTGTAAATTTAACCGAAAGCCAGGGAATAGCTAGAGTGGCGGCTGAGGCTTATCAGAAGGTACTGGAAGTTTACCAAGATCAGTCGCTTCCACCCGTCTTACTAGCAGTAACGTCACGAGTAGAGAATGCTAATTTCTCTTCTGATGCCTCTAGTTTATCGGCACTACCAGGCTTGTATCTGTCAGAGATCAAACGGCTAGCAGCGTCCATTGAACCAGTATTACTGCAACTTCAGAAGCAACATCAATCAGCACCTGATAGACGCACCATTGGCTTCATGAGCACACAGTTTCATCTGTGTTCAAAGTTAGTCCTGAATCGGCTTACGCTCCCTGAGCAACTGTTGCTAAGTCCTTACTTCAAGTTTGTCGAAGAGCAAGTCTGTATTCCCTGGCAGCGAGTTTGTGCAGCTGCCGCCAAGCATAATGTTGACTCACCGAGTTTAGCCATTGTCCAGCAACTGTTACCCGCTTCTCAGAAGATTGCTTTGAATGTCTGTCGTCGAGCTGCCCAATTGTACCCCAATCATCGCAGCCGTCGAGGAACGCTGAACGAGCCAGGGGTGAGAGCTTCTAGCCTCCGGGACATAGAAATGTTCCAGGCTTATCTATGGCTATGTGTTTTAGAGGGAAACATGACAGCTGTAGAACAGGAACTGCTTCCTCTTTGTCTTATGGTTTTTCCGAGTATCGATGTGGCTTGGGAACTAGTAGAACAATTGTTACCATTGCTGGTGAGTGAACTTCAGACTGGCTTGCTGCCGGAACAAATGCAGGTCTTGCTACCTTATACAAGAGCCATGCAGCAGTTGTTTTCTGATCTTGAGGCGAAAGTGGGTTGAACGAAAGCTATTCATCACTACTCTCGAATTATTCCATCTGCAATGCTGCGTTTCTTACCATGCCCCTTACATAATTTTGATTGGCGATCGCATATGACAGTTGCGTAAGTTCTGCAACGGTCATAATCTCCAAGTCGCTTATGAGACCGAGGCGTAACATCCTTTTAGAATCCCCTATGATTCCATCCAGGGGAGATGTCAAGTACAGCCCTTTGCTAATTGTTAAGTCGATAGATGCAAAAGTTATCAAAATTACAAAATATCTATCGGAAAACCGTAGTATAATTAAATATTACGTTGGCTTTTAGATGAGTGCATAGGCATGGAACTGCCCTGAAGCGACCACAGCCGCGATCGCAGGCTTACAGCGCCATAGCATACAAGATCTGCGCGAAAAACGAGAGAAAGTCAACGATTTAATACTACGTACTACATTCAGCTTTTAGTGGGTGGAACAATGCGCATTGCTCATGATGTAACAGAACTAGTTGGTCATACCCCTCTAGTTCAGCTTAATCAAATTCCCCAAGCGGAAGGCTGTGTCGCTCGAATCGTCGTAAAGCTAGAGGGGATGAACCCCGCCGCTTCCGTTAAAGACCGAATTGGCGTTAGTATGATTCGCTCGGCTGAGGAGGCCGGTCTGATTCAGCCGGGAAAAACCGTGTTAGTCGAACCCACGTCTGGCAACACTGGTATTGCCTTGGCAATGCTGGCAGCAGCTAAAGGCTACCGTGTGATTTTGACCATGCCTGATACGATGAGCCACGAACGGCAAGCCATGCTCAAAGCCTATGGTGCCCAGTTGGAATTAACTCCTGGAACACAGGGAATGAGGGGAGCGATCGCGCGTGCACAAGAAATTGTCGCCACGACTCCCGATGCTTTCATGCCCCAACAGTTTTCTAACCCGGCTAATCCTCAAATCCATAGGGAAACGACGGCCGAGGAAATTTGGGCAGATACCGATGGTGAGGTCGATTTCCTGATTGCCGGCGTGGGAACAGGTGGCACAATTACCGGGGTGGCTGAGGTAATTAAGCAGCGAAAACCCAGCTTTCGGGCAGTTGCCGTAGAACCGACAAAGAGTCCGGTTATTTCTGGCGGTGAGCCTGGAGCGCATAAAATTCAAGGGATTGGTGCTGGATTTATCCCAGAAGTTCTTCGAACAGACTTGATCGACGAAGTCATTACAGTCAGCGATGAGGAGGCAATTCACTATGGTCGCCGTCTGGCAAGAGAAGAAGGCTTGTTATCCGGTATTTCTGGGGGGGCGGCTTTAGCTGCGGCTATCCAGGTAGCGAAACGGCCTGAAAATGAAGGTCGTTTGATTGTGATGGTACAACCCAGTTATGGTGAGCGCTACTTGAGTACGCCGTTGTTCCGAGAACCGGAACAGCTGGAAGCCGCAGTTCTGGTGTAAACAACTATTGGGAAATTTATGAACAACCCGCCCTTACTTCGTGGAAGGGCGGGTTTCTGCGTCCTGCCCTGTAGGTTTCGTAGCGGATTTTAGACGCTTCTTTACCCCGGCGGAGTTCCTTTAATCCAGCTTAGGACAAACAAACTTTGGTAAAGACGTTCCACCGGAACGTCTCTACTAAATTCCTATCTGTCCTAACCGCCTTGGCGGTTGCTACATATCCTATCTTGCTGATAATTGCATTTATAGCTGTCGCCATAAAGGTTAGGGCAGATTGAATAGCTGAAACGACCACATACCAGTAATGAAGCTTCTGCCCTCTGCCTTCTGCCTTTGGCTATATCATTAACTATTGAAGTAGCTCGATCGCGCCTAATGCTTTGAGTGCTATTTTCTGAGCCTCAGTGATACCAATAACACCAGTGATATTCATCCCCTCATAAGGACTTTCATTTTTCAGGATTTTCAGACACTCTCCCGTCTCGATATCCCAAAACCGTATAGTCTGATCGTCACTGCTACTGACGAGAACTTGACCCAAGTCAGGAGAAAATCCTTCGCCCGTGGTGAAAGCAACGGAAAGTACCCATCTTGTATGTTCTTGCAACACTCTCAGGCATCGACCATCGTGAACATCCCACAGTCTCACGGTTCCATCCAAACCACTACTGGCTAGGATGTGACCATCCAAACTGTAGACAACAGAATTCACCCAACTCGCATGACCCTGCAAAATACCGAGGCACTGACCATTACGAATATCCCAAATCCTTATCGTTCGGTCTACACTGCTACTTGCCAAGGTTTGACCATCTGGGCTAAAAGTGACAGAAAACACCCAATTATCATGTCCTTTTAGAACTCTGATACATTGTCCTGTTTGGCTATCCCACAGCCTCACCTTATGATCTGCACCACTACTAGCTAGGATTTGACCGTCCGGGCTGTAGGTTACTGAAAGTGCCAAAGTTTCGTGAGCCTGTAAAACTTTGAGGCATTGCCCAGTATCGATATCCCAGAGTCTCACGGTTTGGTCTAAACTAGCGCTTGCTAGAGTTTGACCATCCGGACTGTATTTAACTGACATCACCCAATTCGTATGGCCCTTAAAGGTCACCAAGCAGCTGCCATCCGAGATATTCCAGAGTTTCACTGTTCGATCTGCGCCACTACTAGCTAAGGTATGACCTTGTGGGCTGTAGGCAACAGACCGAACCAAATCGGTGTGACCCTTGAAGATTTTGCAGCAATTACCATTCGAGATATTCCAGACCTTCACCAATTGGTCTGCACCACCACTTACCAAAGTTTGAGCATCAGGACTCAAAGCAATAGACCACACCCCGCTACTGTATCCCTGGAATGTTTTGATGCATTGACCATCCGAGACATTCCACAGTTTTAGAGTTTGGTCTTCATTACTACCAATCAGTGTTTCACCATCAGGGCTAAAAACTATAGTGCGAATCCCGCTACTGTGTTGCAACGTTCTCAGTACCTGACCCGTGCTGATGTCCCACAACTTGACAGTTTGGTCTGTACCACCAATAGCTAGAGTTTTGTTGTCACAACTGAGGGCAACTGCCGACCACCAAACCCAACCTTTATGTCCTCCTGGCAACGTTCTTCTGCACTGACCCGTCTGAACATCCCACACTTTAATCGTTTGGTCTTCACTAGCACTGATGAGGGTTTGATAATCAGCACTAAACATCACAAACCCGACTACATCTTCGTGTCCTTGCAAGGTTTTAAGACATTGACCCGTATTGATATCCCAGAGTTTAATTGTTTTGTCTACGCTGCAACTCGCTAGCCTCTGACCGTCAGGGCTAAAGGCAACATAGGAAACCCAAGAGGTATGTCCCCGGAAGGTTTTGCGGCACTGACCCGTATTTGCATCCCACAGTTTTACGGTTGCGTCTTCACTGCAACTTGCTAAGGAGTCACCTAGAGGACTGAATGCAACAAATAAGATCCAACCTGTATGTCCATTTCCATATAATGTTTTGCGACACTGACCCGTACTCACATCCCATAGTTTTACAGCTTTGTCGTCACTGCCACTGATGAGAGTTTTGCCATCGGGACTAAAGGCAAGAGCACGAGTCCAACCAGGGCATTGTCCATCCCAGTTCAATAGTTGTTGTCCGTCTGCAACTTGCCATAGGCGAATCTTGGCATGACTATCAGCTGTGGCTAAAAGTCTTCCATCTGGACTGACTGCCATTGCAAAAACATAACCCAGGTTTTCAGTAAACGTAGACTTAGCCAGATCGGAGTCCGAAAAATTACAAGAGTGTAAATTTACACCTTGTAGGTCAGCTTGCCAAACGGTCAGATTAGAAAAATTATGATTACTTAAATCGCGCTTTAGGTGACGCAGCCAATTAATCGTATTCCCAGCAATGTAGCCCGTTTCAATGGGTAATTTCCCTCGCACAGATGAGATAATGACCATCAACTGGCTTTCCAGCATCTCTGGAGTACCGAACAACCGCAACAATTGTTCACTGATAGGGTTGAGGATGAAATGAGTTTGAATATCTTTGATATAATCTTTTGATCGAGCTTTGAGCAGTGCGTGATTTTTAAAAAGAAGAATGTCTCTGGTTTCTATTTCCTGACAAACGGCTTTAACTAAGCGATTCGTCACGTATTCCATAAGAACGGGCTGTAAGGTGAAGCGAGCTGCTCCTTTTTCAATTAATGACTTACGCTCTAGAGATTCCAGCGATTCTAGGAGTTGAGCGGGCAGTATCGGTGATACCAAGTCAGTTTTGAGTTCTGCGATCGCTATAGGTTCACGGTTAATTGCCAGCCAGTACATTATCTCTGCTTCTAACCGAGATAACTGATTAAACTGCTGGGTCAGAAGATTTTGAATATCACCAAAAATAACTGTACCTTGAGAGATAAAATTAGAAATATTACTATCAAATAAATCACGTATTGTTGTAGCAACTATTTTCAAGGCTAAGGGATTTCCTGCATAGGACTGAATTAG
>DATNPI010000750.1:0-4883 GCA_036703325.1 Coleofasciculaceae cyanobacterium | reverse complement strand
TATCCTCTGCTACCTGACGAATTTCAGCTTCAGCTTGCTTGGTTTGACCTTCCAGCTGAGTATCAAGGTCTCCAGTAACCTTACCTACGGCTTCAGTGATTTTACCTTCAATATTCTTAGCCGCCACCTTAGCTTTCTCTTCTAAACTCATTGCCCTTCTCCATTGCTTTTCTAGAGCTGAACAGCTACCTAGACTTTACACGGGAAGCGATCGCAACAGCCTCTACCGTCAGAAGGGTTCGCCAGGAATTGCGATACCTGCGGCGGGCTGCGCCAACGCAGGATGTGAATATGTTTCCACCTGGGCGCGGATTTCCAGACGCAGTTCCCGACGTGTTGCCCAACTAAACTGGTAATGCAAGCCTAGTTATGATGTACGAAAACCCTTTACTAAATGGCCTTCAGGTTGGCACGGCTCGCTTGCTTGATAAGTGCAAGCACATCACTACGACTGAGCTTTTCTTTCCCATGAGTGAGTGCATCAAGGGTGCCATGAGCCAAGAGCAACGGAATTTGACAAAAGTCTAGTGCCGGACCTATAGGAAGCGCCTGGGTATAGGCGTCAGCAAGTGCTAAATTGCGATGAGCATAGCTGTGCATCTGTTCTCTCGTCCAACCTTCTGGAAAGAAGCTTACCCCACGCGTCTGGTCTTCGCTTTGGTTACGGAGAATGTTGACCGCCTGTAAGCCTCGACCAAACCCAACCGCATGGGCACGGTTCGTCTGCGTACCGTCGTACCAAGCCCATAAGTCGGACAGTAACAGTCCAACTGCGCCAGCGACGCCAAAGGTATAACGATCTAAATCAGACTCTGTATCAATTTTCCAGTTGTTGTCAGCGCAGTAAGCCATCCGATCCGCCATTGCCGCCGTTGCATCCCAAATCCGAGGAGCAATGGTTTCAGGTGCTAGTAGTGACCAGTCTCTAATCCGGATTGTTACTTCAGGTAATAGCTCTTGGTGTATGTTCAATCCGCCAAAGAAGTCATCGCTTACAGATCCATCAACGGCTGCTTGTAATTTCAGACTAATTGTGCGTAACAGTTTTGCCTTGCTGGGGTTATCTAGCGTTGGATGATCTTCAACTTCATCAATGGCACGCATACATAAGTAGGCTGATGTAACGGCTTCTTGCAGTCCTAAGGGTAAACGACTAATTGGGATGTAAAAAGTCCGACTAGTTTCTTCTAGAATTGCCAAGGCATCTCTATGTGAATCCATCTGTTGCACTCCTCTAAGATTGGTACACCAACTCCAAATCCAACATATCCTCTTTTGTCACTTTCTTTAGAGCTAAATCTGGTATCGGCTTCCTATAAATATTTTTTATATACCGCTAGACAAGGAAAGTATTAAACCAGGTATCAGCATTAAAACATAGACAGCATCTTGCTTTCAAAACTTTAAGTTTGGTTTTATCTTCAAAAAGGACGAAAGAGAACTTTCGGTTAATTATCTATCCTTCCTTTTACATTTACCTAGGTCTTATTTCATCCTTCACCCTTCAAACTTCATCTTTTCTGATCAAGTGTTTGACTCGACGTCAAAAAATAATATAAGTTACACGGTTGAGATATACAACAAATCTCTTTGCTAATTTAGGTATTACCTATTTAACTTGCATAATCCAGAGGCAAAATATTACTACTGACTTAGAAAAAGCCAGAAAACTAAAGTGTTAAGACCTATCTTTGTTTTTATCCTGTCAAAGTGATAGAAGAGAGAGGTGTTAGTAAGCTGGTGCGCATTTAACTTGCTGGCTTGATTTACATTCTGGCTTTTTGTCAGGGGTCAGAAGTCAGTTGTGACGGACAACGGACAGAAAGCTCAAGTGTAGATTTATGCAAATTAGATGCACAGCAGCTTATCAGTTTCTTATAGATAAGACAATAAGGTTTGATGACGACCTAGGGCGATTAGAGGAAAGTACTGTTGATAGAAGTGGTACTTCAGATAAAAATGCCCAGGAAAGCCAGTACCTGTGAATTCTGCTTCGTTCCAGCTGCCATCCGGCTGCTGAGTTTTCAGGAGGTAATCAACTCCCCGCTCAATTGCAGCGCGGGCAAACTTGCCAGTTGCCTCACCAGCTGCCATCAAGCCAACTAAGGCCCAGGCTGTTTGGGATGCCGTACTATGTCCTTTGCCCTTGAGGGTTGGGTCATCGTAGCTTCGGCAAGTTTCACCCCATCCACCATCTGGATTTTGGCATCCGACTAGCCAAGCGGCACCCCGTTCGATACTGAGTTGGTGAGTCTCTTTAGCGACAAGGGAGAGTGCGGTGAGGACACCACTGGTTCCATAGATGTAATTCACTCCCCAACGACCAAACCAGCAGCCTTCGGTTTCTTGTTCGCGGATAAGATAAGCGATCGCCCGCTCTCTGCTATAACTATCAATTGACAGGTTACACAGCCCTAGCATTTCCAAGACCCTAGCCGTTACATCGGCTGTGTTGGGATCGATCATGGCTTTGAGGTCAGCGTAGGGTAGAGCGTTAATCCAGTCTTGATTATTGTCAATATCAAAAGCTGCCCAACCGCCTGGTTGACACTGCATCGAGGCAATCCAGTCAACGCTACGAGCGATCGCGGCTTGTTTCAACCGTTCATTAGGAAGTTGCACCGCGTCTAACGCCATCACCACGACAGCGGAATCGTCTACATCCGGATAAAAACGATTTTCAAACTCAAATGCCCAAGCACCGGGTTTTCCCTTCCGATTCTTAACAGTCCAATCACCGTAGTCCAGAATTTGTTTACTTAACAACCATTCCCCGGCCTGCACTAAGGCAGGATGATCAGGTGCAATGCCAGACTCAATGAGCGATCGCATTACCCAAGCCGTATCCCAAACCGGCGAAACACAAGGCTGCACCCGGTAAGTATCTTCGGTTTCGATAGCAAAGCGATCGACCGCCTGCAATCCTCGTTCTACAATCGGATCTGCCGCATCATAATCCAGACAGCGTAGAGCCAAAAGCGAATTTAGCATCGCTGGGATAATACCTCCCCAGTCTCCCGTCGCTTCTTGCCGTTCTAAAATCCATTTCTCTGCCGCCTTGATCCCTTCTTCCCGGAAAGGGACGAGATTCAAGCTCTCTGCAAATTTGAAGGCATGATCGAGGAGAAGAAACAAGTCTGTCCAATCAGAATTGCTCGGTAATTCAAACTTGGCTCGTTCAGCACCCTCAGCATACAACTCATCCAATGTGATGGCTGGGGAGGTGGCAAAGACAGGTTTGCGGTCAAAGACAATCAGTAGTGGGACAGTGCTCGACCGCGCCCAGCTTGACATTTCGTAGATGTTAAACAGAAACTGCTCAGGCAACAGCATTACCCAAGGCGGTAGAGAGGGAATGCCACGCCAGCTGTAACATCCGATTAGCGCTAGGTGAAGCTTGGTAAAAATGCGGGTGCGGCTGATGCCACCCCGTTCTAGGATAAAGTCCCGCGCCCGTTTCATCGCTGAGTCTGTTTCCGGGACGCCCAGAAGTTTGAGCGCCATGTAAGCTTCAACCGAGGTACTCAGTTCCCCGCCATCGCCGTAGAAGAGTTCCCATCCCCCGTGTTCTCGCTGCTGGGAACGCAAGAAGGCTTCTGCTTTATGTAAGGGTCTTTCTCGATCTGTCCCCCAAATTTTATGAAGGAGGACAACTTCCGCTGTCATGGTGGCATTAGATTCCAACTCGGCCCACCAGTAACCTGCGGGATTTTGAAGACCGAGAAGATAGTTCTGGCTAGCTGCGATCGCTTCTTTGACTCTTGATGCTGTAACCTTGTCTTGAGTTTGCATGAATTACCGTTCATCCTCAAAATGCCCACACAAGGCAGCATGATAACGGAAAATCCCACGGGTTTTCTAGTTACCAAGCAGTATCATACCAACGACTGATGTTCTATCGTGCTTTCTGAAGTAAGCAAGTCTCAACATGGTTGTCGCGGAGATTGGGTTAGGGCTGACATTTCTATCCTTGGTGATTTGGCTCGGATTGCTGTGCTTTCGAGGTCAATTCTGGCGAATAGATCAGCGTTTGGAAACAATAGGGACGGAGTCGCCTCTTCCCTATCCAGAATCATATCCCTCGGTTGTGGCTGTAGTTCCTGCTCGTAATGAGGCAGATTTGTTACCCGTAACGTTGCGATCGCTCCTAATGCAGGACTATCCTGGGTCTTTCTCAGTGATTTTGGTGGACGATCAAAGCACGGATGGTACAGCGAGTGTTGCTCAACAGATTGCCCAGGACTCAAACAAACGTTCGCAACTGGAAATTCTCTCTTGCGCCGCGCTCCCTTCTGGGTGGACTGGTAAGCTTTGGGCTATGGAGCAAGGCATTCGTCAGGCCCAGAAGCGAACACCACCCCCTGATTATTTTCTTCTCACCGATGCCGATATTGAGCATGATGGCACCAATCTGGGTCGGTTAGTTGCAAAGGCTGAACAAGGGAATTTGGATTTGGCTTCCGTGATGGTGCTGCTGCGGTGTGAGGCTTTTTGGGAGCAAATCTTAATTCCGGCTTTCGTCTTTTTCTTCCAAAAACTCTACCCCTTTCGCTGGGTCAATGACCCAACTAACGCAACCGCCGCCGCCGCTGGTGGTTGTATTTTGATTCGGCGTGAAGCTTTAAACCGCATTGGCGGTATCCAGGTAGTTCGCCAAGCACTAATTGATGATTGTGCCCTTGCTCAAGCCGTGAAGTCCAGCAGCCAAGTGGAGAGGGGGAGAGAGGAAGAGGGGGAGAAGGGAAGCTGGGGAGAATTCTCTACCAGACCTTCGAACGAACTAACAAACCAATCACCCTCTCACCCTCTCACCCCCTCACCCCCTCACCCCCTCACCCCCTCATCTTCAGTCAAGGGCAGAATTTGGCTGGGACTGAGTTCCT
>DATNPI010000342.1:0-12817 GCA_036703325.1 Coleofasciculaceae cyanobacterium | reverse complement strand
TCAATCTCTCCCACCTGTTACCTGAAATTCCAGATGCTTTCGTCTTAGCTGACTACTCGAAGTATTCGACCTCTCCGAGAGTAATCAGGTGGGTTACTTCGTTCCTCATAACCTTTGGTTTGTTCTGTTAGGATGTCACCTCTTCACCGAGTCTTTGGGTGACGTAGGTATGTCGATAAAAATCCTCATACCACCCTTTTCTTATGCCCTTTTGGGACTCCCAGCGTATGAAGCCTTATTTCGCTGGTTCGCCTTAACGGTGATTCAAACAGTGACTTAACTTTCGCTATCCATAAGAACTTGCTCACGGGACACCACCTTTAGGCTGGTAGCTCTTTCCGCTTTTATCCCCGCTTCACCGATTGAGGGCTAGTCGCTACGGAGGGGGAGGGGATATGCTTTCACTCCTACGTCTGGAGGACAGGACTTGACGCTTTCTAGGGTACTGACGTTTACCTGCAAGGTTATGAAGTTGTCATCTACAAGGGATTAAAGTGCGAACTCAATCCTGATGGATTACCCTGTAGAAGCCAGTCATCCCCCGATTGCTCGGTTTCGACTGAACGAATCGCACTTTTTGGAGGCGTTATCATCCCTGTCGTGATCAGTGCCACAATTGATGCAGACAACCTCTCTCACTGACAAATCAAGCTTGCCCCACCGATAGCCGCAATCAGAACAAACTTGACTGGTTGGCTCCCATCGGCTGATGACAACAAACTCACGCCCAAATTTGTCTGATTTGGCTTCACACATCGTCCTGAATTCTCGCCATCCAGCTTGACTTATTGCCCGTGATAGACAGCGATTTTTCAGCATTCCAGAAACATTTAAATCTTCCAAAGCCATAACTTGGTTTTCGTTTACCACTTTGGTTGATAGTTTGTGCAAGAAATCCTTGCGGATATCTCGTAACCGGGCTTTGAGTTTCGCCACTTTAAAACGCATCCGTTCACGTCGCTTTGAATGTTTCTGCCGACGCGATAATTTCCGCTGTGAACGTTTGATTTTGCGGTCTAACTGTGAGTAGTCTGGACTGGAAGCCCTCTCTCCATTGGAGAGTGCAGCAAATGTTTTCAGCCCTAAATCAATACCTATCGCTTGATTGGATGCTGGCTTAATTTCGAGCTGAATTTCTACAACAAAGCTCAAAAAATAACGCCCTGCTCGGTCTTTAATTACCGTTACTGAGCTAGGCTCAGACGGTAATGGGCGTGACCATTTGGTTTTGATGCGCCCAATTTTGGCAAGATAGACTTGAGCGTTCTTGATGGAAAAACCACCTTTTCTAAACCGTGCCGTTTGACGATTGTCTTTCTTTTTAAACTTTGGTGGGTTGATTTTAGATCCCTTCCGTTTACCTTTGCGTGATGCGAAAAAGTTACTGAAGGCTACACCTAAATCAGCAATAGATTGCTGCAAGGGAATGTTAGATACTTCTCCCAACCACGCACGTTGTTCGGTCTTTTTAGCTTGGGTGATGCAGATTTTCTGCAACTCTCCACTACTGGGGAGCTTTTCAGATTTTTTGCACAATGCCAGTGCGTCATTCCAAACGACTCTAACGCAACCAAAGACTCTTGCTAGGTATGATCGCTGTTGGTCAGTTGGATAAATTCGGTACTGGTATCTGGCTTTCATTCTGATATTATAAGTTGGTCTGCTGTAAGAAATCAACCGTGTACAGAAGAGAAAGACATAGTGTTACCGACCTTAAGATTCATTTGGTCTGCGTGACCAAGTATCGCAAGTCGGTATTTAACGACGATGGTTTGAAATTGATTGAGGAATCTTTTAGGGCTGTTGCCACAAAGATGAATTTTCAGGTGCTAGAGTTCAACGGGGAAGATGACCATGTTCACGCACTAATCGAATATCCACCTAAGTTATCCATTTCTCAAATTGCTAATGCGCTTAAAGGAGTTTCAAGTCGTCGCTACGGGCAAGCGGGATACAAAAAACCCCACAAGGAAGCTTTGTGGAGTCCTAGCTATTTCGCTGTTTCGGTTGGTGGTGCGCCAATTGAAGTTCTAAAAGAGTACATCAAAAATCCAAGCCGCCCTGGAAGGGCGGGGCTTGAATCCCATTAACTTCGGTCAAACCATAGGAAGCTTGACGATGTCAAAGTGGCAGAGCTTAAACCAATTGTGGCAGCGCCGCTCTCATCAAGGATGGCAGCCTCGAAATTTTCTGGTGCTGCTAATCATCGGCAGCACAAGTTTGGCAGTAAGTTCAACCGCTATCTTGAGCTATCAAATCGTGCGAGAGTTGCTTTTGGGCAACTTAAAGCAAAATGCCTGGTTGCGAGTTCAGGTCGGAGTTGACGAAATTGACAATTGGCTAGCCGCCCGCAAAGCGGAGATTGCTATGCTTGCCCACACTCCGATAATTCGGACGATGGATTGGTCGGTAGCTGCGCCTTATCTCAAATCCGAACAGGAGCGGCTGAAGGATTTCTACTTTTTTGCGATGATTAACCCCGACGGTTCTCAATACAACACGGGAGCAGGTGGAACCAGTAAGAACGTTAAAGACCGCAAATACTTTCAGCAGGCAATGAGCGGACAAGTCTATGTGGGTCACCCTATCATTAGTCGCACACTTGGAGTGGACACAGTACCGATGGCAGCCCCAGTGTGGTCAATGTCTCCCACTGTCAAACAGCCGATTGGGGTACTTGGAGCTGCCATCACTATTAATCATCTGGTTAAGGTAGTGAACGGGCTGGAATATGGCTCTGGTAGTTACGCCTTTGCTCTTAATTCTGAAGGAATGCCAATTGTCCATCCGGAAGCAAGTTTGAGGGGAACCAAAGAAAAACCGACTTCTAGTTTTTTACAGGCAAAAGACCCTCTGTTGCAGCGCGTTGCGACACAAATGGTCGGCAAGCAGCAGGGAATTGAGCTGGTGCAAATGGCTGGCAAATGGGTTTACGTTGCCTATCTACCCCTACACGAAGCTGACTGGTCGATCGCGTTGGTAATTCCCCGTCACAATATTGAATCTCACTTGAGGGCACTAAATCTCCTGACAACGGTTGTGGGAGTGCTGCTAGCGATCGCTACCCTTGCAGCATTACGGCTTGTGTTAGCATCTGAGCGTTCTCGCGCCCGTGCGGCTCAAGAAGCCTTGCTGAATCGCCTGATTGGACGCATTCGCGCTTCCTTAGACTTGGAACAAATTCTGCAAGCAACAGTAGAGGAAGTGGGAACGCTGCTGCAACTAGAACGGGCGGTTTTTGGCTGGTATGACCCTAGAGAGCTTTCCTTGGAGATTCAGCGGGTCTACTGCCGGGAAGGTCTGTCTCCGCAAGTCGGACGGTTCTGTGTGCCGCCAGATTTTGAGGCGCGAACTCAGCTAGGTGACTTGATACAACTCACAGAAGTCAAACCAAGTCCTCAACCCATTCATCTGGAACTGAACTCCCAAAGATATTTGGCTCTCCCCGTCCTCACTGAAAATGAGCCGATGGGCTATTTGATTTTGGTTAGGGCTACTCGATGGTTCAATCTGGATGGGGAAAAGGAACTGTTACAAGCCGTCGCTGACCAACTAGCGATCGCCATTACCCAATCCCACCTTTACCTCCAGAGCAAAGAACAAGCCCAGCGGCTTGCTTTAGCTTTAGACCAGTCAGCGCTTGTAGCGATTACTGACCCCAAGGGGATAATCACCCATATCAACGACAAATTTTCTCAACTTTGCCAATACTCTAGCGAGGAACTCATCGGGCAAGACTACCGCTTGCTCACCACCGATAATCATTTCCAAGAATTCGCTCAAAACCCCTGGTTAACTCTTGCCAGGAAGAAAATCTGGAAAGGAGAACTCAAGAACCGGGCAAAAGATGGGACAGATTACTGGCTGGACACGACAATTTTTCCTTTCCTCAATGCCAAGGAGATGCCTACCCAATACTTGGCAGTGTCCTTTGATATCACCTCACGCAAGCAAACAGAAGCAGCACTACGGCAAAGCGAGGCGCGATTCCGCCTAGCCGTTGATAACTTTCCCTATCCATTTATCATCTACAACGCCAAGCGGCAGTTTCAGTTTGTCAATCTTGAGGGACTAAGGCGCACCGAAAAGCCCTTGGAAGAACTTATCGGTCTTACTGACGAAGAAATCTGGCCTAGTGAGGTCACTTCCAAGTATCTGCCAATTCTCCAGCGTGCTGTGGAAACTCGAACCATTCAAACAGGCGAATGTGATATTACTTTGCCTACGATTGGTTCGTTTACGATAGTTGTCAATTATGTGCCGTTATTAGATGAACAAGGGGAAATTTCTCAAGTTCTTGGGATTACCCAGGACATCACCGATCGCAAACGAGCAGAATTTACCCTTCAGCAGCTTAATCAAGAACTAGAACAGCGAGTCCAAGAACGGACAGCCAAGTTACAGCAGGCTAACACCCAACTGCAAGCTGAAATTAGAGTCCGCGAGCAGGCAGAAGCTAACCTCTGGAAGAGCCAACAGCAGCTACAGACACTTCTGGATAACTCACCTGCAATTATTTACCTTACCGATGCACAAAATCGGCTTCTGCTTGTCAACCGCAGCTATGAAACCTTGCTTTCTCAAACCCAAGCGCAAATTATCGGCAAGAGTCTCTACGAGATTTGGCCTAGGGAAATCGCTGATACTTTTGCTGCCGTTAATCAGCAAATACTAAAGCATGGCATTCCTATAAAAACTGAAGAAGTAGCTCCCCAAGAGGATGGGTTACACACCTATATCACGATCAAGTTTCCCTTATGCGATGCCAATGGTGTTCCTTATGCCATTTGGGGCATCTCTACTGATATCACCGAGCGCAAGCAAGCGGAGCAGAAACTAGAGCAATTGACAATGGAGCTGCGACGCTCCAATCAGGAATTAGAGCAGTTTGCTTATGTGGCTTCTCACGACTTGCAGGAGCCATTGCGAGCCATAACAGGTTCCGCTCAACTATTGATGGAGGAATACCAAGACCATCTGGATGAGCCAGCTCAGGAATACATGACTTATGTTGTAGATGGGGCAACGCGGATGCGGCAGTTGATTCAAGACTTGCTAGCTTATTGCCGTTTGGGTACTGATCGTCAAGGATTTGCCGCCATTGACTGCAATGCTGTGGTACGTCAGGCACTCGCTAATTTACAAGTAGCGATCGCTGAGAGTAATGCCATAATTACCCATGACCTCCTGCCAACGATCAGCGCAGACAAAACCCAATTGCTACAGCTATTTCAAAATCTGATTGGCAACGCGATCAAATTCCGCCGTGTGAACATGGGACGCGATAGCATTCAAGAGCCACCCCAAGTGCAGATTTCAGCAGAATTGAGAAATGACGAATGGCTTTTCTGGGTTCGCGATAACGGGATTGGCATTAACCCAAGGTATCTTGAGCGGATTTTTGATGTTTTCAAACGTCTCCATAGCCGCACAGAGTTTTCCGGCACGGGTATTGGGCTTGCGCTCTGCAAGAAGATTGTCGAGTGCCACGGCGGACGCATCTGGGCCGAATCGCAGCCCGGAGTAGGGACAACGTTTTATTTTACAATTCCCCCCACTGCTCAAATGCTGTTTGAGTGTGAGTAGCGGTGTTATAGCATTTCACTTTTGAAGTGCTACACATTGACCCCCCCAACGCCCCTTATCAAGGGGGGAGTAAGAAAGGCATCTATAGTAAGCATTTAGAGAATTGGTATTACTCTCGGGTCTGTACTCAAGTACGGTTTAAATGAACAATCTTGCACCATTCTCATTAAACTTAGTTGGTGAAGGTTTGTAGGGGCGGGTTTTCCTTTTAATGTTGCTGCCAACAGACACTTCTTGTAAACCCGCTCCAATCAATGTATTGAGTAGGGTGGGGACGAGTTTACATTAGTTGCTCTTGGGATGTTGATAGGCTCTCAGTGAAACCCGCCCCTACAGTATGCATATTTTGATCTTTTTGTCAAATACTTCTATTGGACTGGCTCTCTAACAGCAGTCAGGCTATCACCAAAGTAAACTAGTCCCATGTCCCAAATACCGATTCACATCCTGTTGGTGGAGGATAGTCCCAGCGATGCTAGTTTCCTGCGGCAGATGTTCTCTCGCTCAGGCAGGGAATGGTGGAATTTGGTACATGTTGAGCGGTTGAGTGACGCTATCGAGGCTTGCAGCAATCTCACCATTGATGTGGTTCTGTTAGACCTGATTCTCCCAGACTCTGACAGATTGGACACGCTCATAGAGTTCCATACAGCAGTACCAGATATCCCAGTTGTGGTGCTGACGGTGGTTAGTGATGAGGAGCTTGCCCTACAAGCGGTGGCACAAGGAGCGCAGGATTATCTGTTTAAGGAGCAAATCACTCCTCAACTGCTTATGCGTGCTATTCGCTATGCGATTGAGCGAGGGCAGATTCTCAAGCAGCTACAGGAGAGTGAGCGACGCTTTCGGGGTATTTTTGACCAGACATTCCAATTAATGGTGCTGTTGACACCAGAAGGAAATCTTTTGGAATTTAACAAAACTGCCCTTGACTTCAGTAGCGCTAACCAAGAGGATTGTATCGGTCTGCCACTGTGGGAGATGAAGTGTTGGAATTATGCCCCAGCCAGTCAGGAGTGGTTGCAAAGTGCGATCGCTAATGCCCGCAATGGTCATTTTGTCCGCGATGAAGTCCAGGTGCAGGGCGCTCGTAATGTAATGGTGTGGATTGATTTTTCCCTCAAGCCCTTAAAAGACGAGAGTGAGAAAGTGGTGCTGCTGATTGGGGAAGGTAGGGATATTAGCGATCGCAAACGCGCTGAAACAGAAACCATCAAAGCATTGGAACGGGAGCGGGAACTCAACCAACTCAAATCGGACTTAGTGTCAGTTGTTTCCCACGAATTCCGCACACCGCTGACTACGATTCGCTCATCCGCAGAACTTTTGGAACGTTACTGCCGGGACTTCATGGATGAGAAAAAAAACAAACATTTTCAGCGAATCCAATCAGCTATTAATCAGATGATCCAGTTGCTGGATGATGTGCTGCTCATTGGCAAGGCAGAAGCTGGCAAACTTCAGTTTAATCCAGCTGCCTTAGATTTAGTTGAGTTCTGTCGCGACTTGGTCGAAGAGTTACGGAGCAGTCTCAAGACTCCTCATAATATTGCCTTTAGCTATCAAGGAAAATACACTAATCCCCGCATGGATGAGAATCTACTGCGACCCATCCTGACTAATCTACTCTCTAATGCGATTAAGTATTCTCCTGAAGGCGGGACTGTCGATTTTGAACTCGTCTGTCAAGATGAAGTCGTGACATTCCGTATCCAAGATCAAGGCATTGGGATTCCCCTAGAAGACCTTTCTCAACTGTTTGAGTCTTTCTATCGTGCTACCAATGTGGGCACAATCAAGGGAACAGGGTTGGGACTGTCAATTGTTAAAAAGTCTGTAGACTTGCATGGTGGTCAGCTTGCTGTAGAAAGTGTTGTGGGCGTCGGAACAACATTTACGGTTATGCTACCGCTCAACACTCAGGTTACCAGTAGTCAGTAACCCCCCTCTCTCATTGAGAGGGCTTCCCGCTGCAAGTATCCCTGTGAATAGTACCAAACCTACGAAAAATCCTAATGTAACATCAACCCAACTTTGATTTAGTATGACTGAATCAACACAAAACGCAATTGTGGAAAAGCTGAAAGCTTTATCAAGAGGTTTATTATTGTGGGCATCTTAGTTGAAAATGTATCTAAACACTTTGGCAGTTTTCAAGCTGTTGATCAGGTAAATTTAGAGATAAAAAGTGGTAGTCTCGTTGCCTTACTCGGCCCATCCGGGTCAGGGAAATCCACACTGTTGCGACTGATTGCAGGTCTAGAGACACCAGACATGGGTAACATCTGGATTACTGGCAAAAATGCTACTCATCAGAGTGTGCAAGACCGCCAAATTGGGTTTGTATTTCAGCACTACGCTCTATTCAAACACCTGACGGTACGAAAGAATATTGCTTTTGGCTTGGAGATTCGCAAAACTCCACCAGCGAAGGTGAAGGCGCGGGTGGAAGAACTGCTAGGGCTGATACATTTGGAGGGAATGGGCGATCGCTATCCCTCTCAATTATCTGGGGGACAGCGGCAGCGAGTGGCTTTAGCACGGGCGTTAGCGGTTCAACCCCAAGTCTTGCTGCTAGATGAACCTTTTGGAGCCTTGGATGCGAAAGTCCGTAAAGACCTACGTGCCTGGTTGCGACGTCTCCATGATGAAGTCCATGTTACAACCGTTTTCGTGACCCACGATCAGGAAGAAGCGATGGAAGTGGCGGATGAAATCGTGGTGATGAATAAAGGACAGGTAGAACAGGTGGGAACACCCGCAGAAATTTATGACAACCCCGCCTCGGCGTTTGTCATGAGTTTCATTGGCCCGGTGAATGTGTTGCCTAGTTCCTCAGAGATTTTCCAAGGTGGCGGCTTTGATTCTGCGAACCCGGAAATCTTCTTGCGCCCTCACGATGTCGTAGTGGAAAGAACGCCCAATGGTGCCAATGTCGTTGCTACAGTGACGCGGGTGATTCATCTGGGATGGGAAATTCAGGCTGAGTTAACGTTGGCTGATGGGCAGGTAGTTATCGCTCACCTAGCGCGAGAGCGGTTTGATGAGCTGAAGCTGGAGCCGCAGCAGCAGGTATACGTCAAGCCCAAAGATGCTAAGGCGTTTCCACTCTATTACTCAATTTAGTTTAAGGCGATCGCCGTTGAGAGATTGGCTTTCGGTTTTAATGAAATAGCACAAAATGAATAACTACACCTGTTGTGCCAATCTCAAAAAATCTCAATGCACGTTATGAACTGGTTTCGCTTGCCCCCTAGAAAGTGGCGGTTAGTTGGTCAATTTCTAGGTTTATTTCTTTGTTGCTGTTTTCTGATCGTTAGCTGTGGGGGTTCTAAGACCTCAGCACCGACAGCGAATTCGCCCAACTCAGGCGCTAGCGCTAATGGTCGCATCACAATCGGCTTAACAGATCCACCCCGGACGCTTGACCCTGCTGATGGCTATGAAGTCTACACCAGTAACATCATCACTAGTCTGGGCGATCGCCTCTATACCTACAAGAAAGGCACCCTCGAACTACAGCCACAACTGGCTACAGCATTGCCCAAAGTGACTAAGGATGGTCTGACTTACACGATTCCCCTACGTCAAGGCGTTGTCTTCCACGACGGAGAACCTTTCAACGCCAAGGCAATGGAGTTTTCCCTGAATCGGTTTATCCAGAATGGTGGTAAACCCTCGTCGCTACTCTCCGAGATTGTGGACTCAGTGAAAGCAAGTGGGGATTACGAACTGACCATCAAACTCAAAAACGCCTTTACACCATTTCCAGCAATGCTGGGGTTCGCAGGAATGTGTGCCGTCTCCCCCAAAGCTTATGAAATTGGCCCAGGAAAATTCAAGCCCACTACATTTGTCGGGACTGGCCCTTACAAATTAGTTTCCTTCACGCCACAACAAATTCGGATGGAGGCGTTTGACAAGTATTGGGGTGAAAAACCAGCTAATAAGGGACTTGACTTTCAGATTTTCACCAATTCCTCTGCCAATCTATATAATTCCTTCACGACGGGTGCAGTAGATATTGCTTATCTAACCTTGGATGCCTCGCAGATAGTCAATTTGAAATCTCAGGCGACCTCAAAGA
The DNA here is from genome assembly GCA_036703325.1 of Coleofasciculaceae cyanobacterium. GTDB lineage: Bacteria > Cyanobacteriota > Cyanobacteriia > Cyanobacteriales > Coleofasciculaceae > DATNPI01. The sequence goes on along the minus strand of DATNPI010000342.1, from coordinate 3,144 downwards.
ACTGGCAAGTCGTGGAAGAGACGGGTGGTAGTCTGAGTTATTTAGTGCTGAATATGAAGCAGAAGCCCTTGGATCAGTTGGAGGTGAGACAAGCGATCGCTGCCCTGATTGACCGCCCCCTAATGGCAAAGCGTGTCTATCGAGGGCAAGTCGAACCAGCTTACAGCATGATTCCTAGTAGCTTTGATTCTCACAAACCCGTATTCAAAGATGCCTACGGCGACGGTAATGTTGAAAAAGTCAAACAATTACTGACTAAGGCAGGATTCTCTAAGAACAAGCCTTTTGAGTTGGAACTTTATTACTCCTCGGGTTCTGCTGATCGCGCCCAGGTAGTCGCTACTCTCAAAGAATATGCCGCTCAGAAGCTAGAGGGAATTATGCAAATCAAACCTCAATCTGTGGAGCAAACCACTCTCTTTAGCAACGCTGCCAAGGGAATTTATCCAAGCTACATAGTGGCTTGGACCCCAGACTTTGGGGATGCGGATAACTATGTTCAGCCCTTATTCAGTTGTTCTAAAGGATCAGCCGCAAAAGGTTGTGAAGAGGGAGCAAGTCAAAGCCAGGGTTCGTTTTACTACAGCGAACAAATGAATAAACTGATTGAGGCTCAACGCAAAGAACAAAATCCTGAAGCTCGCAAAAAAATCTTTGCTCAAATTCAAGACCTCATGGCAAAAGATGTTCCCCTTATTCCCTTGTGGCTGAAAAAAGACTACGCCTTTACCCAAAAACCAGTAAAGAATGTCTTACTTAACCCAGTTCTAGGCCCGACATTCTGGGATGTCAATAAAGCTTAAATAGTCATTAGTCATTAGTCATTAGTCAGTAATCCTTTGTCGGCAATAGACTATAGACTACGCGTGCGATAGGCACTCAAAAAGCCTCTTGCCCATAGCCTACAGCCCTCTTCTGATCCATGACCAATGACCAATGACCAATGACCAATGATCGATGACCAATGACCAATGACCAAAAACTATGTCTCGTTCCCGTGCCCTACAGTATTACATCCTGGCGCGTCTGCTTCTAGCACCCTTGATGTTATTGACAATCGTAACAATCGTGTTCTTGCTGCTACGCGCCACTCCAGGCGACCCAGTAGATGCGGTTCTCGCTGGTAGAGCCTCCGATGACGTTAAAAATGCTCTTCGCGAACGGTTGGGATTATCAAAACCTTTACCGTTGCAGTATCTTAACTACCTAGGAGGCTTACTACGTTTAGATTTGGGGAGTTCAATTACCGATCAAGGTGAAGATGTTTGGGAGGTAATCCGGCAGTTCTTCCCAGCAACAGTAGAAGTGGCAGCAGGCAGTATGGTAGTCGCATTGATTATCGGAATTGGCGTTGGCTTGCTTTCCGCTTCGCGTCCCGGCACAGCTATGGATTTGGGAGGACGCCTGTTCGGAATTATCACCTATGCGCTTCCCGTCTACTGGGCTGGAATGATTGTGCAGTTGATCTTTTCCGTACAGTTAAAATGGTTCCCCATCGGCGGGCGTTTTCCAAGTTCAATACCCGCTCCCTTAGGCCCAACTGGACTTTACACGATCGACAGTCTGTTGAGCGGCAACCTCGGCAGTTTTTTCGCGTCGCTCTACTATCTGACTCTTCCCTGCCTGACGCTGGGTATACTCCTGAGTGGGATTTTCGAGCGCATTGTTCGAGTAAATCTTAAGCAAACACTCCAAGCGGACTATGTTGAAGCGGCTCGCGCCAGAGGCATTCAAGAACGCAAGATTCTAGTGAGTCATGCTCTGAAAAATGCGCTGATTCCAGTGATTACTATTATGGGGCTGACCTTCGCCTCGCTGTTGGGTGGTGCAGTTTTGACGGAGGTGACATTCTCTTGGCCAGGATTAGCCTATCGGTTGTATCGGGCAATTTCTCTGCGAGATTACCCGACAGTGCAGGGAATTATGGTGTTTTTTGCCGTGATTGTTGTCATCGCTAGTATTGCGATTGACATCATCAATGCTTTAATTGACCCGCGTATTCGGTATTAATTTAGAGGCGATACTGTTTCAAAGCCACTGCCAAGAGAGCTTACCGCATTATCCAAACGCGATTAATCTTGTCTCTACGCTACTGCTGAGTGCCAATGCGATCGCGTCTCTATTCCCCAATACAACCTGCTGTACGATTGCCTACGGCTTTACTCGCAGCTAATCGCCCCCTCTTTGGATGCGAGGAACCATCAATTCCATGATCGCGTTAACGGATTGATTTGTATATCTGGAGAAATCTCAATCACTGAGATTTTGGCATTTTCAACCACCGTATTTCCCAGAATCGTATCGTGCATTGCCTCAAACTTAGATTCTGCCTCAGCAATGCGTTCATAGTGCAAAATTACATGGTAATGCTTTTCAATCGGCTCTCCAGAGTCTGATCGTTCCACCGCGAGCGAATCTATATTTTGATTATCCTCAGCTCGCTGACGATAGTCATCAGCTAATTTTTCTAAGGCATTTGCGATTGCATGTTCCTTAGTTTGACCGTAGAAACGGGTGCAATCGCTGGAGCGAGCACCCAGAGACGATGAAATCTGGCAAACATACTGCCCATTGTCTTGAGGAAGCACTGCAATCGAAATTGTTCCAGTAATCTGTTCGGGATTCATTTCAGTCATATCCACCTCGCTACCAAATTTACAGCCGAACTAACCAATGGCATCATCAACCTCTTAACATCTATTCCCCGACGCTAGAAAAATGTGGCTTACCCAATAGAGAAATGCTGTCATAACTTTTGCCGTGATGGCACCTTCCTTTCTATAATCGATGTTCTGCATTACACACTCTTATGCGATCTCTCGTTGATGTTGGTAGACTTCAAAGTGGTGGGAGAGGCGATCGCCTACAATAGAGTCAGAACCCCTCTGTGCCAACGCCATGCAAATCGTCTTACCACCTGAAGTTGAAGCCTTTGTGCAGCGCCAACTCATCAGTGGCAAATACAATAGTGCGATCGAGGTAATCCTTGCAGGCGTCAAACTTCTTGAACAACAGCAAGACATTTACCAAGGACGACTACAAGAACTCCAACAGGACGCACTTATTGGCTGGGAAGCGTCCCAACGCGGTGAAGTTGTTGATGGTGCAACTGCAATGGCACAAATCCGTGCCAATATGCGATAG
>DATNPI010000737.1:0-29444 GCA_036703325.1 Coleofasciculaceae cyanobacterium | reverse complement strand
GTACAAAGCTACGAAGCCCTGAAACAGTTATTGGAAAAAGGTGATGCTAGCTACTATGTGGAAGCATCAGCGGCCAAGGCACTTGGCGGAATGGTGTCAGCCAACCTCAAGGAGAAGGAGGATGAAGTTATCCAGTTGCTGACTAACGTCCTTAGAGAAAGGGCTGGATGGAATGAAGTTGTACGTGGAGGTGCGATCGCAGGCTTGAGTCAGATCAAGTCGTCACCGGTTGCGCTGCAAGTAATTCTGGAATACACAACTCCAGGAATTCCGCAACCCCTACGTCTGACGGCGATTCGGGCACTGGGAACGATTTCTACTGGTCAGACACCGAATAATATGGAGTGGATTCTAGATCAATTAGAAGAACTTTCTGGAGAAACCTTTTTCCTTACCCAAGTGTCAGTAGTATCAGCACTGGGGCAAATGGAGACAGCCAAAGCCATTGGGGTTCTGCAATCGCTTGCTGAACAGACACCTGATGGACGAGTCCGCCGCCTTGCTGAGGAAGCCATTCAGAAAGTACAGAGCAACGTTGGGTCTGACAAAGCCGTGAAACAGCTGCGAGAAGAACTCGACCAGCTCAAAAAAGAAAATCAAGAACTCAAGAGTCGCATGGAAAGCCTGGAAGCTAAGTCCAAATAGCCTAACCCTAGGCTTGACACCAACAGCTGGGCGTCAACGACTCGATCAGGCACCCAGCTGTTTTTGTGTGGTATGAGCAATGTTCGATGGTAGATGCTCCACGATTAAACAATACATCGGTGTAGATCTACATCGAGCAGGCGTTTACAAACGCAGGTAATTTGTAGTTATGTATACTATATTTAATAAAAAGATAAAAATCAAACAACTCTATAGTTTGAGAGGCAAATAGTAGGCGTGGTTCAGCATCAACTTGTTTCTCCTGCTCAACTGCCGATAGCCCCGCAGAGGCGCTACAGCGCAGACGAAATCGCCAGATATTACCGCTACCGACCTTTGGTGGTGATCTGGCGAATCCTAACAGTTGTCTGGTTCTTCTCTCGATTCGTTCTGAGTCTAAAGTGGGACGAATGGCGAAACCGAACTGAGCAGAACAAGTTTAAACGAGCCACACAGCTGAGGAAAATGCTCACTCGCCTTGGACCAACTTTTATTAAGGTGGGACAAGCCCTCTCCACGCGGCCCGACTTAGTTCGGAAAGATTTTTTAGAAGAACTGATTAAGTTACAAGACCAACTGCCGTCCTTTGATAATGCGATCGCCTTCTCGATCATTGAGGCAGAGTTGGGACAATCCATAAAAGAATTATTTAGCCAAATTACCCCAAATCCTGTTGCAGCCGCTAGCCTTGGTCAAGTCTATCGAGCAATTCTCCACACAGGTGAAGAAGTTGCCGTGAAAGTGCAGCGTCCCAATTTGCTGCCAATCCTCACACTAGACCTCTATTTGATGCGCTGGGCTGCTAGCTGGCTTTCTCCTCTGCTGCCTCTGAATCTCGGGCATGACCTGACTTTAATTGTTGATGAATTTGGTATCAAGTTATTTGAGGAGGTTGACTACATTAACGAGGGTCGCAATGCTGAGAAATTTGCCCATAACTTCCGCGACGACCCTACGGTCAAAGTACCGCTGATTTACTGGCGCTATAGTACTATCCGCGTTCTCACTTTAGAGTGGATTAATGGCTGCAAGCTGACAGACACCAAAAATCTTTGCGCTGCTGGACTGGATGCCGATACTATCATTCAAACAGGTGTTATCTCTGGTCTGCGCCAGCTGTTAGAGCATGGCTTTTTCCACGCCGATCCTCATCCAGGCAACTTGTTTGCCCTACCCGATGGACGCATGGCATATATTGACTTCGGCATGATGGATCAGCTGGAGCAGTACACCAAGGAAACCATTGCCAGTTCTGTCGTTCACCTGATCAATAAAGACTACGTTGAATTAGCCGCTAATTTTGTAAAACTGGGCTTCTTAACCCCAGATACCGATATCAGACCAATTATTCCGGCATTAGAATCCGTTTTGGGAAAAGCGATCGGTGAAAGTGTCGCTAACTTCAACTTCAAGACGATTACCGATCAGTTCTCGGAGCTGATGTATGAGTATCCCTTCCGTGTACCAGCAAAATTTGCTCTGATTATCCGTTCTTTGGTAACCCAGGAAGGTTTGGCACTGACCTTGAATCCTAACTTCAAAATCGTTGAAGTGTCTTACCCCTACGTAGCGCGGCGTCTACTCACCGGGGAATCCCCAGAAATGCGACGGCATTTAATTGAGGTGTTGTTCAAAGATGGGAAGTTCCAGTGGGAGAGGCTGGAGAATATGATTGCGATCGCTCGCTCTGACAAGCAATTCGATTTGCTCCCAACAGCTCAACTAGGTTTGCAGTATTTGCTCTCGGATGAAGGTAAATTTCTGAGGCGTCAGCTAGTGTTAGCTTTAACAGAAGATGACCGACTCCACACTCAAGAAGTTCAACGTCTCTGGAACTTGGTCAAAGATGACTTGAAGCCAGGGCGGTTATTCGACGTTGCCCTAAGTGCCCTCACCGAAATTTCCACCGAAAGCGTTGCCGCAATTTTACCCCTAGCCACTGCACTCAAAAAGCAGTAGTTATACCATTTCTATTTTTGTCGGTTACACAGAATTGACTGGTACTTTGTGATGAGTGATTGGTAATTGAGCTAGGGTTTCCCATTACCCATTACCGTCGTGCAGCCTTAGAACGATTAGTCTTTCTAAGACAACGGCTTGACCCTGAGACTAAGTAATCAAGCCTATTGCAATCTCAGCTCCGTCCGTATCTCCCTTAACATTAGGAGTGCTTTGTGTATTACTTTCCAGAACCGCCATATTTTTTATTAGTTTTCGGTTTATTTGCCGGGATTACTTCTGGTGCAGCTTTTGAAGCTACCCTCAGGCAAAGAGTACGGGAATGGTCAAAAAACCGCTCTAGTCGTACCCTGGCGCAAATGAAAGGATTTGAGTTACTAATCCCGTTCCTAGGAATTGCCGCTGGAATTTGTGTGTTCCTCTCGGCTGGGTTAGAGATTTTTGGTTTTCCCCTCTGGCTGTCTTACTCTGTCTCGTTACCCCTCACCTTACTTATTGGTTTCATGGTTTGGTCACAATTGGGTAAACTTTTGAATCAGTTAGAGCGAGGTGGCTCAAAAGCATTGGATTTAGATGCGTTTGAATAACAGAGACTATTGTCCTCTGTCAGTTGTCCTTTGCCACTGACTACTGACAGAGGACAAAAAGCCAGGATGTGAGTATCCAATGTTTTATGCGCGTCAGCTTAGAAGTTGAATGCTACTCACAAAGCAAAAGCCCAGCTCGTCGGCTGGGCTAGTTTGTATGCTTATGACTGACGTGTGACTGATGCTTATTTTGCGCTCTTCACTCCTCTAGCATCACCTCAAGAGCTGATATTTTTGCCCTCTCATATGACAGTCTTTTTTTTGGCTACTCCTCGCCCCCAGTTCGTAGTTGTAAGTAAACCAGCACAAGCGTAAAGCTTAGCAAGACTGTGGTGGCCGCAGCGGCATAGCCAAAGTCAAACAGGGCAAAGGCTTGTTCGTAAATGTAATAAACCAGCAAATTTGTGGAGTTTAAGGGTCCACCACCAGTGATGATATAAACCTGCTCGAAACTTCGCAGCGTGAAAATAGCTGTAGTAATCGTTGCAAAGATCAGTGTAGGTCGCAAGCCCGGAAGGGTGATATGCCAGAACTGTTGCCAAGAGTTAGCACCATCTAACTCAGCTGCCTCATAACGATTAGGAGGAATCGCTTGTAGTCCTGCCAAAAATACCACCATGTTGAAACCCATCTGTTTCCAACAGCTCAACAAGATGATCACTGGCATTGCCCAGGTGGAACTGCCTAGCCAGGGAATGGGTTCAAAACCAAGAGACTCTAAAAGTGCATTCACCGGTCCTTCGGTTTGGAATAGCCAGCGAAACCCTAATCCGACGGCTACGAGTGAGGTAATGGAGGGAATAAAATAGGCAGTTCGCAGTAGTCCCCGCAGGGCAAGTGACCGATTCAATAGCACTGCCAAACCCAAGGGAATAACTAGACTGGGAATGACTGTGGCAATGGTGAAGTAAACAGTGTTGCCGAGAACTTGCCAAAAATCAGGGTTAAGTACCAGGCGCAAGTAGTTTCTTAACCCCGCCCATCTGACACCCTCAGCGGTGAAACTACCAGTAGTGAAACTGAGGTAAAACAGGTAGGCAATGGGCCAAAGCAGAAAGATGCCTAGTAGGATGAGTGCTGGTGCTAAAAAAATCCAGGCTGCGATCGCATCATTATCGAGCAACTGCTGAGGAGAATGTCGATATTTGATGGCCATATCAGGTTGCCGATAGAACATTTCACTTAGCGTCTTTCTAAGGCTGGTACTCAGCCTAAAGGGTTGATCATTTTCGCATCCTGCCTGCCAAAAGCCTTAGCCAAGCGGCGCTCTCTCCGCATCGCTAATTAGCAAGACCCGATGGGTAAGCGGACAGTGAAAGTAGACCCCTGTCCAGCCTTGCTTTCTACAGCAATTTCACCGCCCATCATCTGGCAGAAGTGGCGGCTAATCGCCAAACCCAGTCCAGTGCCACCATACTTGCGCGTGGTCGAGGCATCCCCCTGTGTGAAAGGTTGAAACAACCGCTTCTGTTGCTCATCAGACATACCAATGCCTGTGTCTTGCACACAAAAGCAAACCCACTCAGAGGATTTTGGGTTTTGGGGCGCTGAGTTCCGGAGGTCTCCTCCGGAATAAGAAGCGCCCTGGATTTTGGATTTTGGATTACGAGAGTGTTCGTCAGTTGCAACAACCTCTGGTTTCTGAGTTGCAGACCCCAATCCAAAATCGTTTAGCTCACGGGTAACCGTCAGCGTCATCCTGCCTTGTTTAGTAAACTTAGCGCCGTTGGAAAGCAGGTTGAACAGCACCTGCCGTAGCTTAGTCTGGTCGGCGTGCATGGTGCCAAGCTGCTCGTCACAATGAACCTCTAATACATTTTCATTGTTTTCCACCAATGGTTTAGCTGTGATGACAATGTTATTAATCAGTGTCTTGATCTCAAACGTTTCTGGGTAGAGAGTCATTTTGCCCGCTTCAATCTTCGACAAGTCGAGGATGTCGTTGATCAGTGCTAGCAGATGCTTGCCAGCATCGTTGATTGATTTGAGGTCATTGATAAAATCCTGATCGTCTAAGCCTAGATCCTGCGCGTCCTGTTGGAGAAGTTGGCTGAAGCCAATGATGGCATTCAACGGTGTACGCAGCTCATGACTCATATTTGCCAGAAAGTGGCTCTTGGCGTTGCTTGCGGATTCCGCAGATTCTTTAGCCTCTTGCAGTTCTTTGGTTCGCTCGGCTACCCGCTCAATGAGATAATTGAGAGAATTGGCTAATGACCCGATTTCATCTCTGGTTGTGACAGGAGCCCGCACACTAAAATCAGATTCCCTCGCCACCTGCTCAGCCACCTGAGTTACAGTTACGACCGGCTCGGCGATTGCACGACTGGTACGGAGCGCTACAGTTCCAGCGATCGCCACTGACGCTAGCATGCTAAGGATAATAATTAGTTTCTCAAGTCCTTGGGCATTCTCCATCACTTCTCCTCCTTGCTGCTCCTGCTTTTGAGCAATGTCAAGGATGTTAGTCAACTGTGTAGTGAGGCGCTCCAAGTTCCTCGCTTCCTCCCCACGGACAATCAGCAGCAGTTGCTTCCGTGCTGACTCAACCCCCTCTGGCTGGAATTGCAATGGGTCGATTTGCTGCAAGCTTGACTCTGTAGCTTGAGTATAGGATTCTAAACTAGTCGTGTAAGCTTGCAATAAAGCTTGTAGGGTGCCGGGGGTTGCTGCTAACCAGGCGGGGTCGCTCTCTATGAAGCGTTCAATTTGAAGCCGCAGCTTCTTAGCCCTGGCAACGCTCTCAAGAAATTCGGCTTTTTCCGATCGCAGCTGCCCTGAGTCCTCCAGTACAGAAGCTAAGTGTGAGCTATGCAATTGCGCCCCCACTACGGCATCCTTGAAGTTACCCAGCAGTCGTGCTTGGACATGAGCATCATTAAGTTGCTCTACTCCTTGTCCCTGGTAGTAGTCCGCGATTACCAACCCAGTAAGTGAGCCCAAAGAGCCAATTCCAATTGCCAGGAAATACCCGTAGCCAATTTTTTGGTGGATACGCCAGGAACCGGATCTAAGGTTCCAACGTGAGGGAAATTTTTTGATCCGGCTCTCTGGATAGGGCAGAGCCGCTAAAACTTCTCTGCTCTGTATGTTTCGCTCAGAAGCGGCTGGCTTTTGAGGTTGCCTTAGCATCAACTCCTTGCCCTCCCGCGAAAAATGAACTTGCCAACCCAGCCAGTAATATCACGTCGAGTGCTGATTAACATCTAGCCCCACTTATTTTATTACAGCACCCAATCTGTTCTATATCTAAATTTGCCAGACCTTTCTGATCTAAATTTGCCAGACCTTTCTGCGAAATCCCCCCTAGGAGTGATTTCACGCTGGTAAGCTACAACATGACAATGAAAGCTTATCTATGTTTAGAGTTGTTTCGTTACTATTGTAGCTTTGTGACGAATAGCTATTATTAATGCGAACATTGCCCCCTCTCACCAGGCTTTTCGGGGGATTTTTTCAGAAGGGAGGTGAGTTCAAACCCTTATCAACTCAAGATTTGAGAACAAAATTCACTGAATAGCGGACTTGCAGGGGGTCTACGAACGCAAATCTTGCCGGACGTACTCAGTTAGGCTAGCGTTGATGCTTGTTCTAGTGTCACACTTCGCTAACGCTGGTGTTCAAGGCAGTTGCGCCCAAAGAAACCGGATAGCGAGGCGCATTAGCGTCTTGGTGCGGCTGGAAACGTTCTTTGGAAAGATAAACCTAAGAATTAGGGCTGTAACCCAAACTTGGTAAGGGTTAGAACCCGACCTTAAGGTTGTTTTAAACAATATCGAAGCTGACAGTTCAAAGGACGGAAAGTGCGTTGCTTTCTATCTTAAGTAGGATTTTACACTATGAAAATCTTTTTGGTGCTAATTTTTGGAGGAGTGTTTATCAGCATACCATTCTGCTTACTGCTCACACCCTCAGGTCGAGCTTTTCTCAAGTCAGCAGAAGGATGGCGACAGCAAGCAAAGGAGAGTTTAGCTAAAAAGATGAAACTTCTGAGTCAGCCTGCTGACGATCAGAAGCTTTCCCAAAAAATACCCTCATCCCATGTGTCGGAAGAAACCAGTCGATTGGTGAAGAGACCGTGGAGCCTTAGCGTTCTGCTCTTTACCCAACTAGTATCAAGGTGGTCAAGGGCTATAACAATTGCCGCGATCGCAATCACTGTGGTCATAGCTGGACATATAGCCTCGGCAGAGGTAACGCCACCTTTTGCTTCGCTCAAGTCTGTACCCGTTCCGGAACCTCCCAATCTCGGAGAGTTCATTAAGAACAAGACAGCCGCGATCGCTTTAGGAAAAGCCTTTTTCTGGGATATGCAGGTCGGAAGCGATGGCATCCTAGCGTGTGCCAGCTGCCACTTTCAAGCTGGAGCAGACAACCGGTCTAAAAATCAGCTAAATCCTGCACTTTTGCGAGTGAAAGCCGACAGAAGTCCGAATCCGGATACTGTTGTCAATAAGGGCGGTCTGAACTACCAGCTCAAGCCGGGAGATTACCCATTCCACAAGCTGGCCGATCCGAATAACCGTGCCTCAGCGGTTATTGCCGACACTAACGATGTCACCTCCTCTAATGGGGCCTTCAACGCCTTGTTCAAGGATGTCGTTCCCGGTAAGGCCGAGGACGTAGTGACTTACCAACCCGATCCGGTCTTCAATGTGAAAGGCACGAACGTCCGCCGGGTGGAGCCGCGTAACACGCCAAGCGTAATTAATGCCGTATACAACTTCCGCAACTTTTGGGACGGACGGGCCCAGAACGAGTTCAACGGGGTGAATCCCTTCGGGACGAGAGACCCCAATGCCACCGTCTTCAAGGCAAATACCCCAAGCAAGCTAGAAGAGACCAAAATCAGCCTCAAGAATTCGTCTTTGGCTTCGGTGGCACTAGGACCGCCGCTCAGTTCCTTCGAGATGTCCGCTGATGGGCGCACTTGGCTGGAAATCGGCGATAAATTTGGGTCAATCGACCCTAAATCCAACAGTGGTGCCAAGGGCAAGAAGCTCCCTAGGAAGCTTGGTAAGAAGATAGCTGCCTTGAGGCCGCTTGGCAAGCAGTTCGTTCATGCTGAGGACAGTGTCCTGGGTAAAGACAGTAGAAAGGATGAACCTGGCCTCAAGACACCCACCTACGAGAAGATGATCGAGGCAGCCTTCAAGGATAATTGGTGGAAGTCCAATCAGGTAATCCAGATCAATCCTGCTGACGGTAGCCGAATCGTCCTCAAAAAACCAGATCGCGTCTTGACGACTCAGGAATACACACTAGTAGAGTACAACTTCCCGCTCTTCTTTGGGCTTTCAATCCAGACGTACTTAGCCACACAAGTCGCCAACGATACACCCTTCGACCGATTCCTCGACGGGAATGCCAGCGCCCTAACCGAGTCGCAGAAGCGGGGATTCCAAATTTTCCAGGAGCAGGGTAGGTGCATTAGCTGCCACGGTGGGGCAGAATCCACTAACGCTTCGGTGGCAAGTGTGCTGGAAGAACCTCTTGACCGCATGGAGGGCGAAGCACCAGTCTATGACAATGGCTTCAACAACACTGGTGTCAGACCTACACTGGAAGACCTGGCTATAGGTGATGTTGACCCGTGGGGCAATCCACTCTCCTTCTCACGGCTGGCAAAGCAGGGGAAGCTGAAAAAATTCTACCCCGACCTCCCCGATATCGATCCGCCATTCGACACCAAGGAGCCAGTGGTTGCAGACGGAGGCTTTAAAGTACCCGGACTTCGGAACGTTGAACTGACGGCACCCTACTTCCACAATGGTGGGCAGTTGACTTTGGAGCAAGTGGTTGACTTCTACAATAGAGGTGGGGACTTTAACGGACTCCCTGACTTAGATCCAGACATCCGGAAGTTAGGACTAAACGCGCAGCAAAAAGCTGACCTAGTGGCATTCCTGAAGGGACTCACCGATGAGCGAGTCCGGTATCGGAAAGCACCCTTCGACCACCCACAGTTGTTCATCCCGGACGGACATCCGGGGGACGAGAAGTCCGTCACCAAGGACGACACCGGGAAAGCTACGGATGCCTTGCTGGAAATCCCTGCTGTCGGTAGTAACGGTGGCCCGCCCCTCCCGACCTTCCTTGCCGCAACGGCAGGAGGAACTTCCACCCCAACTTCGACCTCTTATCCTCCTGGAACGGGCTACACTCAAGGGGACTGCCCCGTTGGAACTACCTTCAAACCCATACCTGGAGGGTTCGTTTGCCAGTAAGCGGAGGACAAAAGCTCTAGCGATCGCATCCCTATGACTTCTCTCAATCCGGCGTTGCGATTGCGCTTTGTGCACTAGCGAAGCGCCATCGCGTAGACGGCAACAGAATTCTCAAAAGCCCGTTCCCCGAAGGAGTTCTTGAAGAGTAGGGCGTCGTAGAGGGTAGAGATGAAACGTCTCTACCCCCTGATGAACTCCTTTACCAGCTCGAACTTAAGCTGCAACCCTTATCACTTAGTGCCGATTGTGAGGGGCGTCGAAATCAAGGATTGGTCCCTTGGAAACAAGACCGGTCGGGTTCACATTAGGATGACTCTTGTAGTAATGCAGCTTGATGTGGTCAAGATTGCACGTTTCCTTAACCCCTGGCTGCTGGTAAAGGTCTTTGAGATAGTTCCAGAGATTGGGGTATTCATAAATGTGACGTAGGTTGCACTTGAAGTGGACGTAATAGACGGCATCAAAGCGCACCAATGTCGTGAACATACACCAGTCGGCTTCAGTGATGGAATCGCCACACAGATAGCGCTGCTTCTGCAAAACTTTTTCCCAGTAATCAAGGGTGTTGAATAGCTGCGTTACAGCTTCCTCGTAAGCCTCTTGAGTCGTAGCAAATCCTGTCCGGTAGACACCATTGTTGATGGGCTGGTAAATCGCGTCAATTGTCTTATCAATACTGTCCCGCAAGTCCTCCGGGTAGAAGTTCTTATCTGACTTGACAACAGCGTCAAACTCTGTATCGAACATCCGGATGATCTCGCGGGATTCATTGTTGACGATTTTGTTTGTTTCTTTATCCCAGAGAACTGGAACCGTCACTCGTCCTGTGAATTTAGGGTCAGCTTTGAGGTAAACATCTCGAAGGTATTGGGTACCGTTCACCGTATCGGGGATGGAGCCTGGGTAATCCGAGAATGCCCAGCCCTCTTCACCCATCAGCGGATCGACGGCTGAAAGTGTTATCACTTCCTCTAAGCCTTTCAACTTTCGCATGATTGCGGTTCGATGCGCCCAGGGACAAGCCCAACTGATGTAGAGATGATAGCGACCTGACTCCGCCTTAAATCCGCTGGAACCATCTGCCGTAATGCGATCGCGGAATGGCGTTGCTGGGCGGAGGAATCGTCCCTGCGAGTCTTCCTGCTCACGTTTAGATATCCACTTCCCCTCAACTAGCTGCCCTAATGCCATGCTTACCCCCTGCCAATACCAAGTTGCTTGCTAACGTAGTACATCAATTCAACTTGGTATCAATCTTCTGCCTGGAGGATTTTTGGCACTTTAAAGAAGTCGCCATCTGGATCAGGAGCCTCGTTCAGGATAGCTGCTCGATCAGGGTAGGGTCGTAACTCATCGGGTCGTGTCACATTACTGACATCAATAGCCCGTGTCGTAGGCGCTACATCCTGAGTGTCTAATTCACTCAGCTGTTCAAAATACTCCAGAATGCTATTCATCTGAGTCGCAAATTGTTCCTCTTCCTCCGGTTCCATCTCCAATCGGGCAAGATTAGCCACTTTGCGAACTTGCTCACGGTCAATCATGAAAGTACTTAGTTTTTAGTAATCAGTGGTTAGTATCCGGCAGTCAGTAGTTGATTAACTACTGACTACTTTAGGTAAGTGATGAACGAACAGCTAAAAGTAGACATCCATCGCTGAACGACCTGTGGTTTTAAGCCAGTTTTGCGCCTCAATGTAATTATTGGGGGCAAGGCGAATTGCTCGTTTCCAATATTCAGCGGCTTCGTTGTATAAAGCTTCAGCTGCGTCGGTGTTCCCAGCTTCCTTCGCCTTATCACCCTGGTAATGGTAAATTACGGCAATGTTGTTGAGCGCCTGAGGGAGACGGGCGTTGTATTCGATCGCCTCATGATAGAGTTCTAACGCTTTCTCGTGGTCACCGTTACTGGCGTGAATCAGCCCCATGTTGTAGAGAATATAACTGCGGTCGTAGGAGTCTTCCTCTAAAGTCAGGGCTTCTTCGTAGTTCTCCAAAGCTTCGGCATATTCACCATCAGCTTGTGCTGTCATCCCGTCACGGTAGTAGGCAAAGGCTTCTTTGGCTTTCTTGTTGGCCGGCATAACCTTTAGGATTATGTCTGCCATTACCGTGAAGCTTTTATCGATGAAGTTATCGTTACGTTGAGATCTTGGCATGGATATCGATTTGTTATTGCACTCAATTGATTAGAGTAGCTTGCCTGATTGGAGTTGTTGAGTACTTACTTGTTAATTTAACGTCGATTGGCGACTTCCGAAATTGGCACTTTCTAGGGAACGGCTTCTCCCGGAAAAGTCGGGGGAGCATGAGGGAGGATGCTGGAAGCCTCTGAGCTTTTAGACACGGGGCGGCTTTTCTCCCCCTTCACAGGGTAATTTCATCAAAGTTTCATCTCACTGGGTGCCTCCAGTAGTAATTCCTTTACAGATCTTTAAGTAACTTGAGATCGGGGAGTGAAAGACTAAACTCCACCTGCCACCCAAAGAGGCAAGAGCCAATGAAGATGCCGTGGAAAAAGGTATGGGTTAAAGCAGCTATTTGGTTAGTAACCGAGATAATTTTGAACTTGTTAGGACTCGATAACCTTGCTGACTATAGCGAATTCATCTTCGACCAAGAGGTCACGATCGCAACAAGCCAACCTCGAATAACAGTCGTAGTTCCGTTTCGCCGCCCTCAGTTTGACTATTGCCTGCCTTGTCGCTACACTCTTGCCCTTAACACTTGAATTGTAAAGTCAGCCCACTGCATCCCAAAAATCTGTTGAAATCATGAGGGCGATCGCCCTATGAAAGGGAAAGGCAATCTCTCGATAGAATTAAGCCTGTCCCGTTTGTGCAAAGCTTCCATGTCTGCCACCTCTGCTCCCTTCTCCCCCGAAGAAATTGCTGCTGAAGGTTTGAAGCCCGAAGAATACGAAGAAATTGTCCAGCGATTGGGGCGTCATCCCAATAAAGCTGAGTTGGGGATGTTCGGCGTCATGTGGTCAGAACATTGCTGCTACAAGAACTCGCGCCCTCTGCTGAAGCAATTTCCTACAGAAGGCGATCGCATCCTAGTTGGTCCCGGAGAAAATGCCGGAGTTGTAAACTTAGGAGACGGACTACGACTAGCTTTTAAAATCGAATCCCACAACCACCCCTCAGCTATCGAACCCTTTCAAGGTGCTGCAACCGGGGTAGGAGGCATCCTGCGGGACATCTTTACGATGGGGGCGCGTCCCATTGCCGTGCTGAACTCCCTGCGCTTTGGTTCCCTGGAAGATGCACGGACACGAAGGCTGTTCAGTGGTGTAGTAGAAGGAATTTCACACTACGGCAATTGCGTTGGAGTACCCACAGTCGGCGGAGAGGTCTACTTTGACCCCGCCTACACAGGCAATCCCCTTGTGAATGTCATGGCACTGGGATTGATGGAGACACCAGAAATCGTCAAGTCTGGAGCATCTGGCATCGGCAATCCAGTGCTTTATGTTGGTTCCACCACTGGCAGAGATGGCATGGGTGGCGCGAGTTTTGCCAGTGCCGAACTCAGTGAAAAATCAGTTGATGACCGTCCTGCTGTGCAAGTGGGCGACCCTTTCCTGGAAAAATCTTTGATTGAAGCTTGCCTAGAGGCATTTAAAACGGGTGCCGTAGTTGCCGCACAGGATATGGGGGCAGCTGGGATTACCTGTTCCACATCAGAGATGGCAGCCAAAGGCGGTGTCGGGATTGAGCTGGATTTAGACCTTATCCCAGTGCGAGAACCGGGTATGGTGCCTTATGAATATCTACTGTCAGAATCCCAAGAGCGGATGCTATTTGTTGCCCACAAAGGGCGGGAACAGGAATTAATTGATATTTTCCATCGTTGGGGACTACAGGCAGTAGTGGCAGGTACGGTAATCGAGGAGCAAATTGTGCGAATTCTGTTCCAAGGTACGGTGGCGGCAGAAATCCCAGCGACAGCTTTGGCAGATAACACACCGATTTATCACCGAGAAATTTTAGCAGAACCGCCGGAATATGCTCGTCAAGCCTGGGAGTGGACAGCTGAATCTCTACCTCCGTGCACAGCATCCGGAATTGAAATCCAGGGCAACCACAAAAGCTGGAATGACATCCTCCTTCAACTGCTTGACACCCCTACCATTGCTTCTAAACGTTGGGTTTACCGCCAGTACGACCATCAAGTACAAAACAATACCGTGATTTTGCCTGGAGGTGCTGATGCTGCTGTCGTAAGGTTGCGCCCAATCGAAGAAAACCAAAATCCCAAATCGGCAGTTGCTGCAACAGTGGATTGCAATTCTCGTTACGTCTATCTTGACCCCTATGAGGGAGCCAAGGCAGTCGTAGCCGAAGCCGCACGCAACCTTAGCTGTGTGGGTGCAGAACCTCTGGCTGTTACAGATAATCTCAATTTTGGCAGTCCAGAGAAGCCGACAGGGTATTGGCAGCTGGCATCTGCTTGTCAGGGTATAGCAGAGGCTTGTCGGCAGATGGGAACGCCTGTAACTGGGGGCAATGTCTCTCTCTACAATGAAACTCTCGACGCCACTGGTAAGCCTCAACCCATCTACCCAACACCAGTTATTGGCATGGTTGGGTTGATTCCTGATATTACCCAAGTCTGCGGTCAAGGTTGGCAAGCAGAAGGGGATGTAATTTATCTACTAGGACTGCCTCTTACTGACTCTACCCCTCATCTCTCGTTGGGTGGTTCTGAATATCTGGCGGCAATTCATGGCATCGTTGCAGGTAAACCGCCTGTTGTGGATTTTGACTTGGAATGTCGTGTCCAAGCTGCTACGCGTGAGGGGATTCGCCAAGGGTGGGTGCGTTCCGCTCATGACTGTGCTGAAGGTGGATTAGCGATCGCTCTTGCGGAATCCTGTATTGCTGGTCAGCTAGGTGCCGAAATCAACTTACGGCTGGCTCCAGAATCTGTGACACGCCGATGGGATGAAGTTCTCTTTGGTGAGAGTGCTAGTCGCATTTTGGTATCTGTGACGCCTCAACAGCATACTAGTTGGGAATCTTACCTAAATGAGCAGCTGGGTGGTCAAGGTCTTTACTGGCAAAACCTCGGTTTTGTCAAGTGCCTAAATGGTGATTTACGAGTTATAATCGCTGAGAACCAGCCCATAATCGACATGACGATTGCAGATATGAGCGATCGCTTTTCTCAAGCGATCGAACGGCGTCTGACAGTTTAGTTCAGCTACACAAGAGTAGGACGCTTTAATCGCGTCTCTACTATCGCGCTGCATTATTCAGTAGCTGTGCCCTCAGTGAGAAGCATTCAGGTACTGTCAAATGCTATTGTTAAAGAATAGTTAAGTTTAGTTAAAAATTCGTAGCTATCCGTTTTGATACAAGTCTCACTGACTTACTGCCGCTATCAGGAGCAAGCCCTACCATGTTTCCCGACCAAGCCTTTTCCTCTGACAACTATCCTGCTCAATCTACTACTGGGTATACACAACGACCAGATAAGCCGGAGGAAGCATGCGGTGTCTTTGGCGTCTATGCACCAGGGGAAAATGTCGCCAAGCTGACTTACTTTGGTCTTTACGCCCTACAGCACCGGGGTCAAGAATCAGCAGGGATTGCCACCTTTGACGGAGAACAGGTGCATTTACATAAGGATATGGGTCTAGTGTCCCAGGTCTTTAATGAAGTGATCTTGGACAATCTGCCAGGGGATATGGCAGTTGGTCACACCCGTTACTCTACCACTGGCTCTAGCCGTGTCGCTAATGCCCAGCCAGCGGTTGTTGAAACTCGTATAGGGCCGCTGGCTCTGGCTCACAATGGCAACTTGGTGAATACAAACGAGCTACGGGAACATTTGCTTAAGCAGAATTGTAACTTTGTTACCACAACTGACTCGGAAATGATTGCGATCGCGATCGCGGCAGAAGTTGACGGTGGCAAAGACTGGTTGGACGCAGCCATCAGTGCCTTTGGTCGCTGCTCAGGAGCCTATAGTTTAGTGATTGGCACACCTGCTGGCTTAATGGGCGTCCGTGACCCTAACGGCATTCGTCCTCTTGTCATTGGTACTTTAGGTACTAATCCTCTACGCTACGTCCTGGCATCCGAAACCTGTGGCTTAGACATTATTGGTGCCGAATATCTGCGGGACGTTGAACCAGGCGAATTGGTTTGGATTACTGAAGAAGGCATGGCTTCCTTCCACTGGAGTCCAAAGCCAGAGCGAAAGCTTTGCATTTTTGAGATGATTTACTTTGCAAGACCCGATAGCATTGTGCATGACGAAAGTCTGTACAGCTATCGGTTAAAGCTGGGACATAAGCTGGCACAAGAATCAGGCACTGATGCCGATATTGTCATTGCTGTACCCGACTCCGGTATCCCAGCCGCCATCGGCTTTTCTCAGGCAACTGGGATTCCCTATGCTGAGGGGCTAATTAAAAATCGCTACGTGGGTCGTACCTTCATCCAACCCACCCAAAGCATGCGAGAATCTGGCATCCGCATGAAACTCAATCCCCTAAAAGATGTCTTGACCGGGAAACGAGTTGTGATTGTAGATGACTCGATTGTCCGGGGCACAACCAGCCGCAAAATTGTCAAAGCCTTGCGTGATGCTGGTGCGACTGAGGTACATATGCGAATTTCCTCCCCGCCAGTAACTCACCCCTGCTTCTATGGCATTGATACCGATAGTCAAGACCAGCTGATTGGTGCAACGAAGTCAGTGGAAGAAATTGCCGCGCAGATTGGCGTGGATTCCCTGGCTTATCTCAGCTGGCAGGGGATGCTTGAAGCTACCGGTGAAGACCCCAAGAGCTTCTGTACTGCTTGCTTTACCGGCGATTACCCCGTTCCAGTTCCAGAACTGCTCAAGCGTTCCAAGCTAGTGTTAGAAAAAGTGGCGACCGTCTAAAGCTTTCTTTTCTACTTCTTCATAACTCAGAGAAGCCATAGGGTAGATATTCAACACCCTATGGCTTTTGATCAAAAAGCTTATGGCTTGGGGCAACCACGAGGGAATTGCCCTTACTCTTTAGCGATCGCTTTTTGTCTGGAGCTGTGTTTCTCCAAGATATTTTTTCAAATAAGGCGAAAAAACCTCATAAATTAGCGTAATTGGCTGCTTATGGTGCCAAAACAGGTAGTGGCGACCCCAGAAAGGCCCTTTCTCTCCAAACGCTGACTCCAATGCCGCTGAGTGACCGTAATAAATTCCCTGAATATCCCGGTATAACTCACTCCGTAGCTGGGCAAGACTTGCCCAAATCGGGATATTGCGATTTTGCAAATACTCATCCACATGATTAGCATCCCACCAGGAAGTAGCATAGGCAAGCCGATGGCCAGAAGCTTTGCGTAGCCATACCTGTCGCCGTAGTCTTGGGCCTGGTACAGCTTGAATCTGCTTCGGTGCCCCATCATCACTCATCCCAATCAAGGACATATCAATAACATCCACTTCTGTTGGCTCAGTCGTAAGAAGTTGCAAGTGGCGCGTGGGAGAGCCATCTCCTAAAAGCAATATTTGCCAAGCCGGTGCCAGCTGACTATGGGGTAATCCTTGCTGAACGGTTTCTTCTCCACCCTCCCAAATTGGGTTGAGAGCATGCCAGGTGGTTTGGAGAGTGAGGCTATCTTTAGGGTTTAAACTTGCAGTCACAATAGGTTTACTATCAAGTTGTTTACATAACTTAATCTTCTCTACCATCATAACGTCCCTCACCTATTGCCGGGATCGCTCATATAGATAGTCTTTTAGAGATACCTAAGGAAACTTTATTAAGGCTTTCTCCAACATGGACTTTATTTGGGTGAAAAGCGTCTTGCCAAGCTGTGCTAGCTTAGAAAGCTATCGTGATCGCCCTCTCCCAAAGCAAACCTATTTTCGTGAGAAGTGCTCACTCTTACTCAGCCCGTCTCCCCAGACCTCGTAGCTCTCCTTGTTAAGGATTTGCTCTGAGAAGAGATACTCAGCCGCAGGTAAAGAGCAATCACTCCCCCACTTGCCCGACAGTAATTTAAATAGTGCGGATGGCGAGACTCGAACTCGCAAGGCAAAGCCACACGCCCCTCAAACGTGCGCGTATACCAATTCCGCCACATCCGCGTATTGCTCATTGTATCAAAAAGTATGCAAATGATGTCGTAGGATATTTATTTTCCTGGATTACCTCAAATTCCAAGGTTTCCGGCGATCGCTCTAAGCTTGACTTTATCTGATTGAACTGGAACCGAGCCACATATTGCTCAATCAGACGATTTCCAGTGGTCTGTATTGAGTTGCTTGCGCTCCTATCAGGAAACTACCGCCTCCAGATAGGTTAACTTTCCATGCCCTGCCCCCTGCATAACTTGCTGGAATAAAGAAATAATAGGGTTCAAAAGCAGCTCCATAGTAATCCCTTATCTGTTTCATCCCTACACCCTGTCCCCGAGGAGCTTAATCGATTGCTAGCAGATTCCTCTATGTATTCACTGAAAAAGTTCTACTTTTTGTGAAGACACAGATGGATTTCTCTATCTGGTAGCTGTGATTTCAGGTAGGACAAGAGCGCATAAAGGAAAACTGCCGCTCCTAGCATTTCTATTGACTCTTCAACGGTTGTTTCTATCAAATAGGGCAAACTCTCAAAACCGTATAAATCCGCCAAGTTTCCACCTATCATTTCCAGACCAATCGCACCCCCAACGTAGAGTGCAAAAGCTGTAATGAACAAACGCCGTGTTTTGGCAGGAAGCTTGAATGTAAATCGTGTATACGAGAGCAAAAATAGTAGTACGAAAATACCACCTCCAACAACCCAACTAAAGGTCAGCAAGCCACCGTGAACGTGCAGGGCGTCATGTAAGGGGGAGACCAGCAGTTCATGAAAGCTGAAGCATTCGTCCATTGCTAGAAAGAAAAAGATGGTTGATAAGCCTAACCAATGTCCCAGATTGGCGTGCTTAGCAATTCTTTTTAAATGAGCGATTATGGCAAGAACAAAGGAGTCAAAAAATAACAGAGTCACAGAGAATAATGAAGGAACATTTTTTTCTGAATCAACATAAAATGCTTTGACAAGACTACTTCTGTATGGATAATTAATTTGGAGATTATCAGGCAACTTTATCACAAAGCTTATGAAAGAAAGAATGACAATCACAACCATTATAAATTGCAGGATTTTCTTAGGAGAGATATGAATTTGGTATCGCTCAAAATGTTGACTGGGTTCGATTGAAAATGATGGATTACTATCTTGCATTTATCTAAATTCAATGACGATATTACAATGTGCTACACTCAGCTCAACAAAATAACCCTTTAAAAAGGTCTTAGACATTGATAGGCTGATATTCAACTGGCAAAGAATTCTTATTTAGCAGTACTGGTGGGTCACAGCAGAGATGATTCCTACCACAAAATATTAGTTGGGGGAGGAATGTCGCCCCTCCCTTGCTAAAAAGACTGTACGTTGATTGGTCGGTAGATCAGCTCAAATCAACTCTAGGTTAACTTAAGGTAAAGATATTGGGTAGTAGCAACTACTGTACTCGTCTCGATAAGTAAAATTGCTGAATCGGAAGGCTTATCAAGAGTGGGAATTGAAAGATGCTTGGTTCGGAAGTTGGCAAGAAGCTTCGTGCAGTTAATCACCTCAACACAGCTTTTTGCAAAAAACTCGTTGACAGACAGCTAGAGGTTCGAGTAATTCCGTTGCGCTTGGTCATGAGGGAAGTTGATCAGTGTCTTTGATTGCACAGTTGAATATAACTTCTCGGAAAAAGTAATAAATAGAGTACACGATCGCCACTATTCTACTGAATACGGATGTAGCAGCGCTGTTCTATGCACTTTTCAAAAATCTTGATTGCCAATCGCGGGGAAATAGCCCTGCGGATTCTCCGAACCTGTGAAGAAATGGGGATTGCCACGGTTGCCGTTCACTCCACAATTGACAGACACGCCCTTCATGTCCAACTCGCAGACGAAGCCGTTTGCATCGGTGAACCCCCTAGTAGCAAAAGTTATTTAAATATCCCCAATATCATTGCCGCTGCCCTGACGCGCAACGCCACTGCTATTCATCCGGGATATGGATTTTTAGCAGAAAATGCTCGTTTTGCGGAAATCTGTGCAGATCATAAAATTTCTTTCATTGGTCCTACCCCAGACGCCATCCGAGCGATGGGCGATAAATCCACAGCGAAAGAAACCATGCAACGTGCTAGTGTCCCAACCGTACCGGGGAGTGAGGGACTGCTGATGAGCGAACGAGAAGCACTCATCATCGCTCAGAAAATTGGTTATCCTGTCATGATCAAAGCCACTGCTGGGGGGGGTGGACGCGGTATGCGCTTTGTCGCCGACGAGAGTGAACTGCCTAGGCTCTTTCAAGCCGCTCAAGGGGAAGCCGAAGCCGCCTTTGGCAATTCCGGCGTCTATCTGGAAAAATTTGTCGTGCGTCCTCGCCACATCGAGTTTCAGATCTTAGCCGACAGCTATGGCAACGTCATTCACCTAGGTGAGCGAGACTGCTCGATTCAGCGGCGTCATCAGAAGCTTCTAGAAGAAGCCCCTAGCCCAGTTCTCAGCCCAGAACTGCGAGAAAAAATGGGAACGGCGGCGGTAATGGCAGCAAAGTCCATCAACTACGTGGGTGCGGGTACAGTCGAGTTTCTTCTGGACGCCTCAGGTGCCTTCTACTTCATGGAAATGAACACCCGCATTCAAGTTGAGCATCCCGTTACCGAGATGATCACGGGTTTAGACTTAATTGCTGAACAAATTCGCATCGCTCAGGGCGAAAAACTACAGCTAACCCAAGACCAGGTTATCCTCAAAGGCCATGCCATTGAATGTCGGATTAATGCCGAAGACCCCGATCGCAACTTCCGTCCCCAACCCGGACGAATTAGCGGTTACCTCCCACCAGGAGGCCCAGGCGTCCGTATGGACTCTCATGTCTACACCGATTATGAAATTCCACCCTACTACGACTCTTTGATTGGCAAATTAATTGTTTGGGCACCCAACCGTGATGCGGCAATTAAGCGGATGAAACGAGCATTGCGGGAGTGTGCCATTACGGGTGTACCCACTACGATTGGTTTCCATCAAAAAATCCTGGAGACTCCGGCATTTCTTGAAGGTGAGGTTTATACCAATTTTGTGGAGCAGATGATGCTCTCTGCTAAAGGCTAAGGCTTCCGGGAAGTGCAAGTGTCGATTGGAGCAAGCCTTTGAGGTCAGTAAGGACAACCACTTCAACCTTCGGGTGCTTTTGAGTCCCCTGCCGAAGGCGCTCCTATGAGGGGAATACCGGGCCCTTCCCGAACGGGAAGGGCTGCGCCCCAACTCTCAACCTCAAAGTAACAAAAGAGGGTTTAAAGCGGGGAGTGGCTTCAATGAATCATGGTTAGTAGCCCCGACTGACCCAGGAGAATCTCCCTGAGCAAGGTGAAAATCCCCACCCAAATAATCGGGCTAATATCAACGCCTCCAATCGGAGGTGCAAGTTTACGCATCGGCACTAAGAACGGTTCCGTCGGCCAAGCGATTAAATTGAAGGGAAAGCGATTCAGGTCTACCTGAGGATACCAGGTGAGAACAATGCGGAAGATAAACAAAAAGATCATCAGTCCCAGTAGAAGACCGAGAGTCCAAGTAGCAACAGTAGCAGCAGTCATGAGTTGTTAAGTATGAAGGTCAGCCCCTAGCCTAAGTGGAGGTAGCAGTGGCGTTCTGACACCAATTTATTCTGATTTTAGCTTTATAACTAAATGTTAACGATGCTTCTCAGGCAAGTCGTGGGGATTTAGCAAGAGTTATCCTGTCACAGCTGTCAAGGTCTATTGGGGGCGAACCTCATCCAGGGAACTCTCATAACAGTCTGGCTCTCGAATTTCCGGGCACTCTAGGTCAACGAGGTTACAACGCAGACTCAAACCTCATCCTTAAACTGTATGACCTAATGACTTCTCAAGTGGGAAGCAGACTATTAGAATTATTATGAAGAATATCAAAAACGGTTGAAGTTCTATGACGCCTTCATTAGCAAACTTTTTGTTGAGTCTCGTTGCGGGTGGTGTGATTGTGGTTATCCCCGCAACAGTTGCACTACTCTTTATTAGCCAAAAGGATAAAATTCAACGTTCTTAAGCTAGATAGTGATTTCTTGAAATCGCAACTGAAGGGCAGGGCAGTGAGCCACTCAGCTGCCCTGTTTTGCTTAATACACCAAGGAGTGCCTGTTCACTGATCTTCAGCTTGCAGCATCATGGGAAAAGTTAGCTTGAGCTGCTCTTAGCGAAACACCCAATAGATGAATCTTTACCCAAAATGTCCCGTTAAAGTAGAGACTTATAAGAATAACTCGCTACCATAGGACTGACTTAGGAGAGCAGCAATGGTAAATTTTGGGCTGAACTCAGCCGCTATTTTAGGTATTTTTCTGGCAGTGGCAGGGGCAGGGCTATATTTCCTGCGATCGATACGTCCAGAGTTGTCACGAGATCAGGATATATTTTTCGCGGCAGTAGGACTCTTGTGCGGCGGCATCCTCTTAACCAACGGATGGCGACTCGATCCGATTCTGCAATTTGGTCAGTTCCTCCTGGCGGGTACTACCATCTTTTTCGGCTATGAAGCAATCCGTTTACGGGGCGTTGCGACAGAAGTGGTAAAGCGGAATACGCCGATTGTGGACGATGATCGACCTGTTAGCAGGGTATATCAACAAGAGGCGGAGTTAGATGATTTCGATCAGATAGAGGATCGATACGTAAATCGTCGGCTTCGGGGAGCGGAAGACCCCCGTACTAATCGTACTGATCGATATGAGGGAGAAGTCCGCCGTTCAAAGAGTCGAGGCAGTTCAGAACGATTGGCACCGGGAGAGCGACCCGCTAAACGCCGCCCTCGTCCTAGCAGCCGCCCTCCGGAACGATCTGTAGAGAGTTTGGACGCTGACTTGGATAGAGATAGAGATAGGGATAGAGATAGTGGCAGTGACTGGGAGGAAAAACCATCTCGCACTAGCCGTCGTCGCCCCACACGTCCAGAAAGCCGCGACCCAGAAACGGACTCTCGACCAAGAAAGCGTCGTCCACCCCAAGACCGGGTATCATCCCCGCCTCCTAGAGACGTGGAAACGACATCATCAGATTATGTCGATTACCAACCCATAGATTCTTCTGAGGAAGAGAGCGACAAACCAGGGCGTTTTGACTATTGAGAGTTTGCCTGATGCAAGCAAGCACCTCTATTCCAGAGGGCTTTTCGTCTTGAGAAATGCACCCGTTCAAGTTGGTAGGGTAAGGTGTATTGGCACGCCTGAATTAGTACAGCTTAAGCTGAGAAGATTGACCGCCAGAGTACTCATTCACCGTTGGCTAAACTGGGGTATGGGATTAAGCCTTGCGGGTATAGTCGTAGCCTGTAGTCCAGTCAATCAAGTCCAAGAACCAGTTGCTCTCAACAGCCGCTACACGGATGAGCAACCAGCGTTGAGCGGCAATGGTCGATTTGTTGCCTTTGTTTCTAATCGGGATGGCGATCGCAAAATTGTGATGTATGATTTGCAAAAACGGTACTTTGTTGATTTGCCGGGATTGAATCAGCGGGATGCGATCGCAGAAAATCCAACGCTGAGCCGTACTGGTCGTTATATGGCTTACATTGCAAGCAACCAAGGACGCCCAGAAATCGAACTCTACGACCGGGCGACGAGGCGATCGCAAGTTCTTACCATCGGCTATCGCGGCTGGGTGCGAAATCCCAGTATCAGCCCCGATGGTCGCTATATTGTCTTTGAAACTAGTCGTCGCGGTCAGTGGGACATCGAAGTGGTAGACCGGGGGCCTAATATTGAACCAGATATCCCGGATGGCAACACATTTTCTCGACCGTGAAAGAAGAGAGGGGGAGAGAGGGAGAGGAGGGGAGTGGGTGAATTGTGACCGAAACTTGTTGGCTTATATTAAGAAGCTCTCCCCCTCTCCCCTACACCCCCTCTCCCCCGCTTCGTCAGTGAAGCGTTCCCTTTTTGTATCAGCAGTTGTTGCTCTTGCAGGTTTATTGACGGGTTGTAGTGGTGGTACGCGCCTGCTAGATTTTCCCTTTGACCCAGGGGGGCGCAGCTTGAATAGTCTGGCCTCAGAATTAACTCCCCAAGTGGCAGGGCGGTACATCGTTTTTATCTCTGATCGGCGTGGTAGTCAGGATGTTTATCTGTATGACACGACTACCCGCAGTTTGATTGATTTACCGGGACTTAATGGCTTGGATGCGATCGCTTCTCACCCAACGGTTTCCGAAGACGGTCGAAGCATCGTCTTTGCCGCGTCGCGCCAGGGTCGTTCAAGAATTTACCTCTACAACCGGGAAACACGGCAGTTACGGAACCTCACAGAAACTCTCCAAGCAGAAGTGCGCAACCCAACCATCAGTGCTGACGGCAGTACGATTGCCTTTGAATCTAGTGAGAATGGTCGGTGGGGTATTGTGGTTTATGACCGTTCTGGGAAGCCACTCAATTTGCCGTAATCATCAAGTTGCTCTTCAGATCACGGATGAATCTGGGGGATTGAAGTAAGGACGTAGTGTATTGTGCAACGAAGTGTTGAATGAAGCAGCGAATTGTTAGTTTTTAAGAAACTAGCTTTGAGCTAATAGAGTCTTCTCAAAAGAAGCGATTAAGGAATTGACCAGTCAAGCCGATAATCGCTGTTCGCTTCCTCTGCCCAATATGCTAAAACAATCCCACGAAATTCACGCCTATCAAAAAATGAGTACCAGACGCCTGCGTATCGCGACATCGGGAATGATTGCCGTCGCAGCTGCTATCGGTGCTACTACCATTAATGCGATCGCTCCTGTTGACCTGCTCAATTTATCTCTAAAACCAAACACTGCCCTTGCTCAAGATATTGACGAACAAGTCAATATTCGAGTGTATAAACAAGCAAGCCCAGCTGTCGTCTCTATCGATGCTGGTGACGGTACGGGAAGCGGCAGTCTGATCAGCCCAGATGGTCTGATATTGACTAATGCCCATGTTGTAGAGGGTTCCCGTACTGTCGATGTCGTTCTGTCAGATGGTAGAAAGTTTCGAGGTGATGTCGTTGCTTTTGGTGATAACGGTCTCGATTTAGCCGTTGTAAAAATTCAAGGTCAGAATAATCTTCCCACAATTCCTTTTGCCGGAAGTCCCGTACAAGTTGGTCAGCGAGCGTTTGCCATTGGCAATCCCTTTGGTCGATTTCAGGGAACCTTTACCACAGGAATTGTCAGCCGCATCGACAAGGAGCGCGGCTTAATTCAAACCGATGCTGCGATTAATCCAGGTAATTCTGGGGGGCCGCTCCTGAACAGCCAAGGCGAATTGATCGGCGTCAATACGGCTATATTTAGCGGTCCTAGAGGTGGCAATATTGGGATTGGTTTTGCGATCGCGATCGACAGAGTACAGCCTTTCTTAGCCTCTGTGAGAGCCGGACGTGCTCCTCGTACTGCTCAACGCCAAGGCCCAGCTCCCGGCAACATACCCCCTAAACAGTTAGCCTTGAATGGTGGCGTAATCAGGGGTAGGCTTGGTCGGGGAAGCAATGTTTTGCCAGTCGATAACAGCTTTTTTGACCTCTATGCTTTTGAAGGTAGAGCGGGTCAGCGAGTCCAACTTGAGATGGCAAGCCGGGAAATCGACTCTTATTTAATTCTGATCAACCCCAATGGCGACGAAGTAGCTCAAGACGATGACGGTGGCGGTGGGCCTAACGCCAGAATTGTTGCAACACTCCCAACTGATGGCACTTACCTATTGATGGCAAACTCCTATCAGGCAGGACAAGCTGGAACTTACAGCTTACGCGCTCAAGGCAGTGCCATCAATACCGGGAATTCAGCGAACCAAGGACGCTTCATCTTACGGCTAGCAGGTATCCTTGGCCCAGGTGCTTCTGTGTTGCCGACTGATGGCAGTCTGTACCGAACGTACACCTTTGAAGGTCGCGCTGGTCAGTCAGTGACAATTAACTTGACAAGTCCGGATTTTGATACCTATCTGGCACTGCTTGACTCAAACGCTGAGGTGATTGGCGAAAATGATGGTGCTAATCAGAGCGATCGCAGTTCTGCACTTACCGTCACTTTGCCCCGTAGTGGGGTCTACCGAGTGATTGTTAATGCTTCTGACAGGCGTGGTCGGGGACGATACCTTTTGACAATCCGTTAGCGTTGAAGGTTGGAAGTTGAGGGTTCAGAAGATAACCTTCAACCTCCGTCCCTGCAACCTGAAACATCACTAAAGCAGACCTAGCCAGGTTAATAAACCTTGACCTGTGAGAAATTCCAGTAACAATAGACCGACGAAACCCATCATCGCAAACCGTCCGTTGATTTGTTCGGCGTAGGGTGTCCAACCAAAAGCTGGTTCGGGTTGGTTAAATGATTCCTGGGAGGATGGAGGAGCAGTAGGTGTTTCAGATTTCATGGCTTTGGCGCAACTTCCTCTTCAGATGTCGCCGACTCTAAGTTTTTTACAGATTCAATGAGCGATCGCACTTGTGCAGTTCCCTCTGACGACTCAAACCCTAAGGGGAATTTCCCTCGCGCAATCATCCGCAATCCCAACGGGCCTAAACTAAGCAATCCCTTAATGTCCCGGAACGAGTTGCCAACGACTTGTACGCCAAACTTGCGCTCATCGACCCAGCCTCCTTTTTTCACCAAACTAATCAATGTCTTACGATGGCGAATTTGGCGACTGGCTTGGTCGTCCTTGCGCTCAAGAATTTCCTGCTTAATTTTACCGATTTGATCCATCGGTGCCACATCCATAGGGCAAACGGCATTGCACATATAACAACGGGTGCAACCCCAGACGCCTTGAGTGCCTTTGTTGTAGTCCTCCAGACGATTTTCCGTTGCCGTATCACGAGAGTCGGCCACCATGCGCTGTGCCTTAGCTAAGGCGTGAGGGCCAACAAAATCTGGGTTGACCTCACGGGCGTTGCATTCAGAATAACAGGCACCGCACAGGATACAGTTGCCAGTTTGATCTAAACGCGATCGCTCTTCGGGCGTCTGCAAAAACTCCCGTTCCGGCACCGCCCTTGCACCAGTGCTAACGTAGGGATCGACGGCTTCCAAGTTATCCCAGAAGCTATGCATATCCACTACTAAATCTTTAATCACCGGCATATTACCCATCGGTGCAATGGTAATTTCCGGAATTTCAGATGAGCTGTAATTCGGCAGCTTCGCCAACTCGCTACCAACATTTTCCTTACAAGCTAAAGCTGAACGACCATTGATTCGCATACTACAGCTGCCGCAAATTGTGTTGCGACAATTCTTGCGAAAAGCCAGACTCCCATCCTGCTCCCACTTAATACGATTCAGGCAATCCAGAATCGTGTTTCCCTCTTCCACATCCAGCGTATAAGTCTGGATCGCGGGGGAGGTATTTTGACTCTGCCGAATGATTTTAAAACAAACTTGCATACTGACAAGCTCTTTATTATCTCTACATCTACCTGAAAAATCCGTTCTCAACGAGCCGTAACCAACACGACTCGTTCCCACCTGATCTCTCTACTCCTTATAATAAGCGCTTCAGATTTTTCAATCACTGTTCACAGTCTAAAACACAACTGGCGACCTCTTATACTAAAATGCTTCTATTTTGAATTTTCGCACTAGAGCTTTACCCTAAGGAGAATGTTACTTATAGAAGCATTAATGATTGATAGGAAAATCTGCATTTGCACAGATGCATGAAGATTCCAACAAATAATCGAAAAATACTTGTCAAGTGAGAGAGATTTAAGGATATATTTTTTATAGAGCTTTCATAGCTTGGACAAAAATGACCAATATCATCCTGAAAGTTGAAGGATATCTGGCAAGATTATGACAGAGACTGCAACCGCTCCCCTGACGGGGAAAGCTTTGCTTCAAAAAGTAAAAGAGCTAGCACACTTGCCCAGGCGAGAAACAGCAAAACGCTGCGGCTATTACACCGTAACTAAAAACGACCAGACCCGCGTCAATTTAACAGATTTTTATGACGCAGTGCTGGCTGCCAAAGGTGTTCCTCTCGATCCAGAGGGAACAAAAGATGGTCGTGGTCGGGAGCCGACCTATCGTGTAAGTGTCCATAAAAATGGGCAAATTGTTATTGGTGCAACCTACACTCAGGCGATGGGATTACAGCCCGGTGATGAGTTTGAAATTAAACTGGGATACAAGCATATCCACTTAAAACAGGTGGATGGTGACCCATCCAAGCTCTCTGAAGATCAAGAACTGGAAACCGCAGACGCATAATTGGTTTCGTTCCAGGATGGACCTGTATATTTATCCATCCTTTACCGTGCGAATGAAAGATCTGTAGCTCCTCACAATGTGCCGATCTCACCAATGGCTATCTTTGATCAGCCAGTAAATCAGTGGTTGATGTCATCAGTGACATCGACTGCTCTTTTGAAAATAGCGGCTTTTTTCATCGCTTGGTCTGCTTTATGGCTGCCCTTGGCAATTCCCATCGCTACACTGCTGAAATGGCGTCCCCCTAAGCCCCTAGCAGCAGAGCAAAAGCTGCCGTTACTAGCAGCACTTTACCTGATTGCCCCCCTGGTTTTATGGGGGGCTTCTTGGGTAGATGGGGTGTCTTTTTCAGATTATGGCTTGGACTGGAAATTAACTGTTTTAGTGTCACTGGGACTAGGATTAGGCTTAGGTGTTCTAAGCTTAATGATCGTATTTAGCGGTCAATGGGCACTGGGTTGGATCGAGTGGCATTCGGCCAATTTACAACGATTGGGAGAGGTATTTCTACCGATTCTGTTATTGGGATTGTGGATTGGTGTTACGGAGGAGTTAGTCTTTCGTGGCTTTATATTAAATGAACTTCAGGACGATTATTCAGTCTGGATAGCGGCGGCAATTTCTAGCGTAATTTTTGCGCTGTTGCACTTAATTTGGGAGCAGCAAGATACGTTGCCTCAGCTGCCGGGATTGTGGTTGATGGGGATGATATTAGTGTTGGCTCGTTTGGTGGACGGCGGTAGCCTGGGTTTAGCATGGGGACTGCACGCGGGTTGGATTTGGGGCTTGACTTGCCTGGATGCTGCTGAATTGATTTCCTACACAGGCAAAGGCCCAACCTGGATAACAGGCTTCGGGGAAAAACCCTTAGCAGGGATTGCTGGTTTTCTTTGTCTACTGGGAGTCGGCGCTTTACTATTATTCCTCAGACCTTACCCTTTATTTTTCCATTCTTAACCGTCCTCATCCACTTCTTAGCTGATTTAAGGCTTGGTTGTTCGTTGTGTTGGTGGTGGGGTGCTTCCTTTGACTTGATTCAGGGCTAGAATTTCACCACAGCGACAGATATTGCGATTTTGACCAAGAACGGGTTAGTTCTGGGGAAGACAATATGACTACAGTTACACCAGAAGAAATTGAGCAGTTTCGCGAGCAGTTGAGAGATTATCCAGATGCGATCGCCGAGCTTGAAGTCATTGAGGCTTGTGAGGGAGACTTAGAACGTGCAGCTCGCGTGTTAGTACGCAGGACAGGAGCTGAAGACGATAGATTCGTTTCAAATTGGCTAGAGCATGGATTACAGCAATGCCGTAATACTATCTGTGAAAAAGAATTGAAAGATAGCTTATTACCGGAACTGCTAGAAGCGGTGAAGAACAGTCTAGCGGCGAGTAGCCAGCCTTTCTTGATGGCACTTGAAACCCCAATCGCCCTATACATTGCCAAAGTAGGCGTGAATAATTTTTGTAAGTCTTCTGAATCAGGAGTAGCAGGTAAAAAAAGCAAATTTTTGCGTCAGGATTGGGCTGGCGCTCTAAAGGATTTGCGCGAACAATATACGTCACTAGAGCTACAAAAGAAAGCTCTGGAATGGCGGGATGACGACTTATGTATCTAGTAGATACAAATGTATGGCTTGAGCGACTTCTAGCTCAAGATAGGGCTGAGGAAGTAGGTCAGTTCCTGGGTCGCATCCCCTCAGAGAATCTCTTGATTACCGATTTTT
>DATNPI010000730.1:0-4719 GCA_036703325.1 Coleofasciculaceae cyanobacterium | reverse complement strand
AAATCTACTAAATAAATCTGCTCATCCTCCCCCCAAATCAGATTGCTGGGTTTAATGTCGCGATGCAGCACGGTGGGATTTAGCTGATGCAGAAACTCTAGAATTTGCAGCACATCTACAGCGATTTTGCGTACTTGCTTTTGTGTAAATCGTTTACCTTGATTGAGATGTTCCCTCAAGGATGAGCCAGGGATATACTCCTGCACCAAGCCAAACCAAAGCGATCGCTCATCGATGTGAAAATAATCACGATACTTAGGAATCCGGGAATGATTCAGCTGCTTCAGGATTTGCGCTTCTCGCTCAAACAGTTTCAAATCGTCCCACTGTACCTCACCACCAAAAGCCAGCAGTTTGACAATCACCCGTTGTGTCGGTGATATCGCCAAATCCTCTGCCAGCCAAGTTTGACGCCCCGCATTCTGTCCCAGTTTTTGTTTGAGCTGGTAACGCTCATGTAATATCTGTTCCGCTTGCAGCATCTCGCCCTTGATTCCTTATCAAAATGTGGGGGTCTGGGGAGCTGTAATACCCCGACCTCAATCGTAGCTTAGGACTTCATTCGTTGAATCTAGCCGCAATTAGGCTTTGTTATCTGAAGTATAGTGTGTTAGTTCAGCCGGAACGAAGGTGAGGACGTAGCCCAACAAGCTCATGCTAAAGAACATAAGGTTTTAACCAATTGTTCTCAGATGCCAAATCATCCTTCATCCTTCATCCTTGTGTACAGCTTTGTTGTACCTGGGCCACAAACTAGCTCACCATTTTCATAGATTGGAGCTGCTGGTCGCTTTGTACCTGGGAAATTAGCTTCACACTCGATAACTAATAGCCCTGAGCCATCCTGAATTTGGGAGCGATTTCCCTCTATTGGCACGAAGACGCCCCCAACATAGCTTTTAAGGTTACCTTTCCGGGAAACCCCATAGTTAAATACACCCCATGCATCCGCATAAGTTGAATATTCGTAGTTTTCGGTTTGAGGTTGAATGCCCATTTCAAGCCATAGAAAGGAATCTGAAAAGGTCTTTTTTTCGAGGTGGTAGGCGTACTGAGCGCGGTTCATTGCAGTAATGTTGTTTTTGGCTTCCGCTTGCTTGGCTTTCATGGGTTGAATGGGCGGCATGAGAGAAGTTGGCAAAACAATGGCGGCCCCAACACCAATGACAAGCAGCTGTAGTGAAGCTAATCCGGCTAGACGACCATAACGAACTGAACGGCTAGAAGAGCGATCGCCTTTTTCGGTAGGAGAACTAGAGTTTCGACCAGCTTGCAGAGCGTGTAGGGCCTGACGTGCTGTGCTAAACCGTCGTTCTGGAGCTGGCGCTGTGAGCTTTTCAAGCCATTGAGCAAAACTGGGACTGAGTCTAACCCGATCTGCAAATAAAATACGCATCTGACGCTGCGGCAAATCTGCTGGTGCCGTACCCGTTAACAGATGAATCAGAGTTGCTCCCAGAGCGTATAAATCTGATGCCGGTACCGCCCGTCCCCACAGCTGTTCTGGCGGGGCATAGCCACTGGTGCCTACTACTGTAAAGGTGGCTCCTTCTGCTGTGGCTCGGTCTTGAACCGCACCAAAATCCACTAGATAAACCTGCCCATCTTTACCCAAAATCAGATTGCTGGGTTTGATATCACGATGAAATACGGGCGGACTGAGTTCGTGCAGGTAAATGAGAATCTCTAGAATGCTTGTGGCAATCTGTTGAACTTGCTTTTCTGTGAAACGTTTACCTTGGTTCAACAGCTGCTGAAGGGATTCTCCATTTATGTACTCCTGCACTAACCCAAACCACGGCAAACCAGCACCTGTCTGCGGATCGACTGAAAAATAATTGCGATACTTGGGAATCCGAGGATGGTTGAGATGTTCTAGGACTTGGGCTTCGCGCTCAAATAGTTTGAGTTCATCCCAGTGCATTTGCGGGTTGAAAGCCAGCAGCTTGACAATTACCTTTGAGGCTGAGGACTCACCAACATCTGCTGCAAGCCAGGTTTGTCGCCAGGGATTTTGTCCTAATTTTTGTTGCAGTTGATAACGTTTCTGTAAAACTTGTTCGGCTTGCAGCATAAGTAGTTGTCCTTTGTCCTTTGTTAGAACGGTTGTCGGTTGGACACCCTTGAGCGGAGTTCACACGGAAGGCTAAAAATCACTCCCCCTAACTCCTGACCCCTGACCCCATTTTCAAGATAGACACCCTGAGCGATCGCGCGCAAAAAATCAATGAAACTTTTTTTCCCTATCTCCCCCTCTCCCCCTCTCCCTCTCATTTTCAAACTAGTTGCATATTATTTTTCAAGCCTAATCCTTGTGGTTCAGCCAGTCTTGGATCTCTTGAAACAGCCAATCTCGCTCCGATTCTGTCAATTCATGAGCAAAAGAATAGCTCAACATCCTAGTTTTTATAGTTATCCGTTCAAAGGGGATTTTCTTAACTTTTTTTATATCTGATATTGGGGTCATCTGACGGAGATAACTCAAGCCAAACAGTTGTCGTTCAATTACAAAATATTCTCTATGGAAATAAATGCAGTAGTGCCCAAAAATATTGCGTAGTGACAGCCCTACTTCATCTTGCACTCTCCCAAGCTCTTTGCTTGTATCTATCCATAATAAGCTCAGTAGAAAGGTTAAAGGAAGTAAGAAAAGAAATAGAAGAACATTATAGACAAGGGCTACTAGCAGACCCAGCAATAACACGAAAATCATCAAGGCTAGCCATAAGAGAAATGGAAGTGAGCATACTGTCAATATCACATTGCCGCTGAGTTTGAGGAGGTCTAGAAGACTTCGCCTCTGTCTGGGAATTTTGATTGATAAATGCTCTGGAGACTTCTTGAGCTGAACCTGGCTGCCAGTCGGCTTAGGAATTGTGGGAATGGAAGTTTTGGGGTAATGATTGGTACGCAGTGCTTCAAGCGCCTCGGATGCTTGGGTAAACCGTCGTTCCAAGTCAGGTTCGGTGAGGACTTCAATCCAACGGGTGAAACGGGGATTAAGAGAAATGCGATCGCGAAATTGAATCCGCAAATCCTGCTGCGGCAAATCAGCAGGGGAAGTCCCCGTCAATAAATGAATCAGCGTTGCTCCCAGTGCATACAAGTCAGATGCTGGTACAGTTCGCCCCCAAAACTGTTCTAAAGGCGCATAGCCAGTCGTTCCCACTACGGTAAAGGTAACGCCCTCAGCGGCTGCACTATCTTGCACCGCTCCAAAATCCACCAAGTACACCTGCCCATCATCTCCCAAAATCAAGTTACTGGGCTTGATGTCCCGATGCAGCACTGGGGGATTTAAGCCATGCAGGTAACTCAAAATCTCTAAAACATCTGTGGCAATTTTTTGTACCTCCGTTTCTCTGAATCGCTTGCCCTGGCTCAAAAGCTGTCGCACAGAAGCACCGGGAATGTATTGCTGCACCAATCCGAACCAACACAACCCCCCACCCATGTCTTTATCAATCGAAAAATAATCGCGATAGCGGGGAATCTGAGGATGATTCAGCTGTTTGAGGACTTGCGCTTCCCGTTCAAACAGCCGGAATTCGTCCCACTGCATCTGGGGGTTAAAGGCGAGAAGCTTGACAACCACCGATTCGGCTGGTGATGTCGTGATGTCTGCCGCTAACCAGGTTTGTCGCCCAGGGTTATTTCCTAATTGTTGTTGGAGTTGATAGCGAGTCTCCTGTGGAGTCGCTTCGCGAGCGCGTAAGACCTGTTTTGCTTGCAGCATTTCGCTCTTGATTCCTCAGCCGCCTATTCTCTACTAATCTAGCGGCTCAGGATTGACAAGCACCACGGTCACCCACTTAAAGCGGGGTTCCAGGAGTCAGGGGAAAATTTTTCTATCCTTGTGTTATGTGCGATTGGAGGATTGGGGCGGTTAATCAGCCGATATTGCGTAGGTTGTGACTATACAAGAATGATGCTACTGAACATGATTTAACTTGTTTGCCACTTACGCAGGCAGTCTATTAACAAAAAGGATGGCTAATAGCTAATCTTCAACACAATGAGCTATTAGCCATCAACGATATGATTTCGATGCCACGGGACATGATATCACTCGCTCCAGTTAAGAATCTCTTTGATTTGGTCAACTAATTCCTGAGCCTTAAAGGGCTTCGTAATCACGCCTGTGACACCCAAGTCGATAAACTGCTTTTGTTCGCTAATCTTTGCCTTCGCTGTCAGCAAAATAGTTGGAATGTGCCCAGTCTCAACATTTGCCTGCAAGTGACGAAAAGTCGTAGGCCCATCCATATCTGGCATCATCACATCGAGCAGAATTGCATCGGGTTGCGTAGTTTGAGCTTTTGCTAACCCCTCACTACCAGAAGCAGCGGTCAACACCTCCCATCCTGCTGCTGCTTCTAGACAGATTTGGATAATTTCCCGGATACCATCTTCATCGTCAATCACCAAGATGCGCTTGCTTGTCATGATTGTCATCCTCCACTGTCCGCATAGGCAGCGTAAAGTAAAAACAGCTGCCCTCACCTAGCGTACTCTCAACCCAGATGCGTCCGCCGTGCTGCTGCACAATGCTACGGCAAATTGCCAAGCCCAAACCAGTCCCCCCTTTTTTGCGGGAATCGGAGGCATCAACTTGGTGAAAGCGCTCGAAGATAGTTTCAAGTTTGTCCTCAGGAATGCCGCGCCCTTGGTCTTGAACCTTGAACAATACCGTGGGGAATTGGGAATTGGGAATTGGGA
>DATNPI010000728.1:0-6518 GCA_036703325.1 Coleofasciculaceae cyanobacterium | reverse complement strand
GTACAACAGAACGCCCGCCAAAGGTACAACGAAGTTCAGGAAGTGCCGTATAGTCCTCCGTGTTGCTATCAATGACAGCGAGTAGCCGCTTTTGTAAGATAGAGTGCCTAGTTTTTGGCATCGGCTTTTGCATCGCATCCCCATTAATGTACTCCCATGCAGGAGATTCCTCGATATAAGGAAGCTTGAGAAATTCTTCAAGGGTGAGGGGTTTAACCGATGCAGGTGTCATGGCTGTTTGGCGGTTGTTAATCTAATTTTCTCATAGGGTACAGGTGCGATCATGCCTTTCCTGCGAGAAATGGTGGGGAAGGCGATTGCCCTTTCCATTTCTCACCTATGTATCCTGCATTATCGTAATGACCGCACCCCTACGAAATCTAGCGCTGCTGTTTAGAACGCTTGTTTTATCCTTGAAAAAATTTTGTTATCCTTTCAAAAAGGTTGATTGTTTCTTGTTTAAAATTCTCTCGAATTAAGTGCTTTTCATCTAGAAGCCCTATCACCTCTATGCGCTGCCTTCTAGCATCTTTTGTACGTACATCATTAGCAGGAATAACCTCAAACAAATAATTTGGGAATTGCTGTTGCAGTGAACCTTTCTTGTCGGTCATATTCTGATCCAGAATACCGACAACACGCTCGAAACCTAAGTCTTGCAACATAGAGGCAATAACAGGCATGTTAGACGCTCCGCCAACGCCCCAGCCATAAAAATCACCCGGTATGTTTATCTCTAGTTGCTCAAGTACTTTTGGAAAGAAGATAACGTCCTCCTGACCTTCGACTAGTATTACACCATCTTCTAGGAAGAAAACCTCACTTGCCTCTAGACCTAGTACATGCGGATTGTTGAGATCTCGAAGGAAATTACCTATTTTCCTTTTGGTTTCGTTGGTCAGTTCAAAGATAACGGAGCGATTGTCACACTGGCGTACTCTAATAATAGAGGCACCAGATGCAATTGCCTTCCAGTCTATTAATTGAGGTGAATGTGTTGCAAAGATAATCTGTCTGTCCTTTGCGAAATCACATAGAACTTTACGAAGCCTTTTCTGAAAATAGGGGTGGAGGGATAATTCTGGTTCATCAATAACAATGATATTTCCAGGGTTTGAATCATATAGTGCATCGACAATGAAGAAGAGACTTACGAGACCCTCTCCCATTCCGTCGCTCGTGTGAAATTCGTTACCAGTGCGGAACTTTAGGTAGTAC
This sequence comes from Coleofasciculaceae cyanobacterium, assembly GCA_036703325.1. Lineage (GTDB taxonomy): Bacteria > Cyanobacteriota > Cyanobacteriia > Cyanobacteriales > Coleofasciculaceae > DATNPI01. The sequence goes on along the minus strand of DATNPI010000728.1, from coordinate 5,300 downwards.
TGCCCTGTATCACTTTGGTCTATATACCACTCTGGAACAGGATTTATTATTTGTTCCAAGATTTTGTTGAAGCCTTCGCTGTTATCTTGCATCTCAAACAGGCGGTAGTGAAAGTTAAGTGCAGAACCACGTGTTGGAGGTATCTCAAAACTATCGATGTATTGTTCTCTCTTAAAACTTCCTCCTTTTCCAAAATATGGGTTGAAAGTCCGCCGAGACGGTAGGACAAATATTCGAGAATGAAGTGGCTCGATATCCGGCGAGTTCCACTGTGTCTGACTGCCACCTCTAGGCACGGTTGTGAGTTCTTTATACTGCCCTTCCGAGTTTTGAACTCTAAGCCTCACGCGCCCACTAGCGCACTTATTTCGCTTTCCCTCAGTAAAGCTCGGAGGAGTGTTGGGAGGACGCGATATAGCGTGAAGGGCTTCGATAATCGTAGATTTTCCAGCATTATTGGGTCCAACTAGGATTGTTAAGCCTACCAAGTTCATTGTTCGGAAGTGCAAAGTTTACAATTTCTGCCTCGGCAAATCCACGGTAACCATGAATCTCTAGACTTTTAAGATAGATCATAAAGTAGTGGAAGTACATCAGTACTAGCGTAACGCAGCGTTCACCGCTATCATCTAGAGCTTTATCATGAACAGGAGTATCGACCACCCTAGGGCTGAACATGAACTACGTTGACGCCAGCATATAAGCTAGTAACTGCGGCAAGGCTGCTGGAACTGGAATGCTCGTCCGCTTCGACTCGACAACCAAAATCCAAAGTTGCTCCTGTACGACTAGCACATCGATCAAACCGCGAATTGTTTCTTCAGGATCGTCCAGTTTTAGCGCTCTTCCTTTCAGAAGCCGTGAGGATTAGCAATTTTTCGTTAGACATGGAGAATACCGGATTCGAACCGGTGACCTCTGCGGTGCGATCGCAGCGCTCTACCAACTGAGCTAATTCCCCTGGTCAATTTTGGATTTACGATTTTGGATTGAATCCTATCAATCTCAAAACTCCGCTAATATACCAATTTTTTATTCTAACACTCCCTGACACTCAACTAAGCTGTCTTTTGGGAATACACTTGCTGCACTCGGTCTAGTTCTAGCTCATGAAGATAATCTATAGTCCAGCTAGCCTGACGCTGGAGCATATGAAAGGGATAGGTATTCGCTACTCCAACCACCTGCATACCAGCTCGTTTTGCCGCTTGAATCCCTGCCGGAGTATCTTCAATGGCTAGACATTCCGAGGCTTGCGCTTTGAGGTTAGGATATTGCTGATTTAGTCGCTCCACTGCCAAAAGATACCCATCGGGTTCGGGCTTACTCACCTTAATATCGTCACCAGCAACAATCACGCTAAAATGTTGCGCGAGTCCGGCACGATTCAGAACCAGTTCCACCTCACAACGGAGTGCCCCGCTGACAACGCCCATTGGTAACTGAGCGACACGGATTTTGAAAATTAAATCCTCCAAACCTGGATAAATTGGCAACTTTGGCAGTGTCTCCAACTGACGCTGGTAGGCTCCAGCTTTACGGATAACTAGCTGGTTGAGGTAGCTTTCCGATACGAATCGCCCTCGACGCTTGAGTAACTCGGTGATACAAACGCGATCGCTCCTTCCCAGACAAATTTCCCGATACTCCTGAGGTGAGGGACGCAGATTTTCCTCAATCAGAATTTCCTCAATCAGCTGCTGGTGAATTGCTTCATCTTTAATAATGACGCCGTTGAAATCAAACAGAACTGCCTTTAAAGTCATGCCAGTGTACTAAAACGCAGGGGCAGGAAAGCCCTCAGAACCAAAATCATCTATTGTGCTGCTTGTGGATGCCTGCTGCGCTGTCGCCCGATTATCTTCAACTGGGATGGGTTTAATCCCCTTGGTTACTTGATGCACCCAGAACAAGTCCTTTGTTTGCACCGCTTCAAAGCCTCCTGCACCCATCCACGCATCTAGATTACCAGTGGCGTAATCCTTGATGTACGGTTCCTCAAAAACCTCAGTTAGCCAATCCACTTGGCGCAGGGTTTTCTGATTGCCATCTAGAATTAAGACTTCTCCGCCTGGTACCAGCAACCGGAAGCATTCCCGCAAAATGGACTTAGTCGCCGTTGGTGGTGTCTCGTGAAACAATAATGACGCCGTAACCAACTCGAAAGACGCATCAGGGAAGCCTGTCTCTTCTGCCTTGCCATGACGCCACTGGACGTTTAACCCCATTGTCTTAGCTTTGCGGTCAGCCATCACAAGCATATAAGGCGACAAGTCTAACCCAATTACCTGTGCCTCGGGAAATGCTTGCTTCAACATCAGCGTTGTAGAACCCGTGCCACAACCCAAGTCTAGAATCCGTCGCGGCTTACCCATGATGGAATCAATCAAGCCTTGACGTACCCAAGTTTCATTAGGCGGCAAAACATATTGGGTAATTGGATCGTAGGTAGTCGCTGCACCACCATTCAGGTAGCCGCCCTCAATGCCGTGGAAGTTCTGATTACTGTAGTAGTCAGGATAAATTAAGCCTGGGTGTCGGAAGCGATCGCTCTCCCCTTCCCAATCAGTGCTTTCATAAAACTGCCGCAGCTTTTCCTCATCAATAAAGCTTCTGATAATCGGCGATAAGAAACGTTCCCAAATTGTGTCTTTACGAACTGCCATAGGAGTAGACCTGCGTTGTCGTGGATTGCGATGACACATTTAGGGCAGCCGAAGATAGCCTTGCCCCCTTTACAAATTGTAATGTAGTTTCTCGTTCACTAATCAGGTTGGCTAGTGGTGTTTTCAACACCTTACAGCTTTAGCTTGTCGTTTGTAGTATTTTTGTAGTATAATAGAAGTAATTCCATCTTTGTACAAAACTCGCCCTCTTGTGTCACAGCCGTTTCTTAGAGGCAAACGTTCATGCCATACGAAAAGCTAAATCTCTCAACGCCAATGCCAGTCCTCTCTTGGGCTAACCATGACCTCGGTTCAGCGGAAACCAAGATGGCAAAGAATGTGGCATCGCTACCCTTTGTCTTCAAGCACGTCGCGCTGATGCCAGATGTTCACTTAGGGAAGGGTGCCTTAGTGGGTTCTGTGGTTGCCACCAAAGACGCTGTCATCCCAGCCGCTGTTGGTGTTGATGTGGGTTGCGGCATGGCTGCTGTCAAGATGCCGTTTAGGGCTGACAAACTTGAGGGTAAGCTCAAGCAGATTCGCTTGGATATTGAAGCCGCCATTCCCACTGGATTCAACGAAAACAAAGAGGTTGAAAAACCTGTACTCAACTGGCAACGGTGGCGCGACTTCAAAGATCTGCATCCTGGGGTGCAACACCTAGAAGGTAAAGCAATGAAACAGCTGGGTTCTCTCGGTGGCGGCAACCACTTCATCGAAGTTTGCATTGATACCGAGAACTCTGTCTGGCTGATGTTGCACTCCGGTTCACGCAACATCGGCAATATGCTGGCTCAAAACCACATTAGTACCGCCAAGGAATTGGCAAAGCTGGCAGCCAATCGCCTACCTGACCCAGACTTAGCTTACTTTGTCGCTGGAACTCCTGAATTTGCTGCCTACTGGCGAGACTTGCAATGGGCGCAGAACTATGCTCGCTTCAATCGTGATGTGATGATGGAGCGCTTCAAGCGAATTGTCGAGAAGCATCTTGCTGGGGGCAAGCAGACGAAGCCTCTGCTATCAGTGAACTGCCATCACAACTACGCCGAGAAGGAAGTCCATTTTGGCGAAGAAGTGTACGTCACCCGCAAGGGTGCAGTTCGGGCGCGAGAGGAAGATTACGGCATCATTCCTGGTTCAATGGGGGCGAAGTCTTTCATTGTCAAGGGTAAGGGCAATCACGACAGCTACTGTAGCTGTTCGCACGGTGCTGGACGTTTGATGTCCCGAAACAAGGCTAAGCTCAACTTCTCGCTGGATGATTTGGTTGAGCAGACCAAAGGGGTGGAGTGCCGCAAGGATGAGGGCGTTTTGGATGAAATTCCAGGTGCTTACAAGCCGATTGACGAGGTGATGAACAACCAGTCTGACCTCGTGGAAGTCGTGGCAACGTTGAAGCAGGTTGTCTGTGTGAAGGGCTAAGACAAACAGCAGTGTGAGCAATCTCAATGCCAGGATGATATTTTGGCAACCACAGGACTTACGCAAACACCATCGTGCAAGCCCCCCCAACCCCCCAACCTTGGGGGGAGTAAATCCGGTTCCCCCCAGATTTGGGGGGCGTCGTGGTGGAATGCGTAAGTCCTGAACCATAAACCATTGATCTTCCAGCGATTCTAACTATGCCTGCTGACGCCCCCACGATTCTTGCACTCGATTTTGACGGCGTCCTCTGTGACGGCCTGCTTGAGTATTTTCAGACTTCCTGGCGCACTTACTGTCAAATCTGGACACCCGACAACCAGATACCACCGGATGACTTAGCACCCCGTTTCTACCGCTTACGACCTGTTGTGGAAATCGGCTGGGAAATGCCGATTTTGCTGAGGGCGCTGGTGCTAGGCGTCTCGGAAGAGAAGATTTTGCAGGATTGGTCAACGGTTGCTCAGGAAATCATTGAATCAGAGAAATTGGATACGGCAGACATCGGTAAGAAGGTGGATGCTGTCCGGGATGAGTGGATTAAAACAGATTTAGATGGCTGGCTGGGGCTGCACCGATTCTACCCCGGTGTGATTGAGCGATTGCATCGGATGCTATCCGCCGCACAGGCCTCGCCTTTAGAGTCTCCAACAGTTCTATTCATTGTTACTACCAAGGAAGGGCGCTTTGTCAAGCAGCTATTGCAACAACAAGGCATCCAACTGCCTGAGGAGAGGATTATCGGCAAAGAGATCAAACGCCCCAAATACCAAACGCTACGGCAATTGATAGATGCTTGTACAGGTGAAGGGGTGACGCTGTGGTTTGTGGAAGATCGGCTGAAAACTTTACAGTTGGTGGAACAGCAGGCTGACCTCAACGATGTGAGACTTTTCCTGGCAGATTGGGGCTACAACACGACAGCTCAACAAGAATCTATCCGTAATAATCCGAGAATTGAGCTATTGCCTCTTTCGGTGTTTGTTCAGGATTTTTCGGTTTGGGTTGAAGGTTAGAAGGTTGAAGGTTGGCTCACATCTTGCACGATTACCCATTATTTGTAGGGGCGGGTTTAGGGACTAAGCTTGTCCACACAACCGACAATTTCTAAACAAAACCCGCTCTCGACCCACTTTAAGGGACAATTTTCCAAAGCCTACACAATTTCTGTGTGTAGGGTATAATGCCCCCTCAATTCGCCAACAGGTA
>DATNPI010000723.1:0-1850 GCA_036703325.1 Coleofasciculaceae cyanobacterium | reverse complement strand
AAAGTCAGAATCGAGACGCATAGACGGTGGAGATCCCCCTAAATCCCCCTTAAAAAGGGGGACTTTGAGAAACTTCTCCCCCCTTTTTAAGGGGGGCTGGGGGGGATCGAAGCAACTTGTGACACTTCTCAGACATCCTCTAAGCGATCGCCCCCTTGTAGCAGTTCTGGCTGTTGCCCTGGAAGAAATAGCAGCACAATGCGATCGTCGGGGTCAATGAACCAGCATAGTCGGCTCTAGCGTCATCGGTTTGGATGCTGTAGAGGTCATTCTGCCACTGGGAGCGTATGCTGGCTGATTTAATCTCATCCTAACGCTAGTGCGATCGCCTCAACTGTTGTCAGTGTCTAGCAACCTAGCGTACTCGCCTTTGATGATTCCATAACACGAACAGGAAGCAGCTTCCAATTTCTGCCGATTCAGGATGGTAATTCTGCCACGGTGGTAGCGAATCAGTCCTACCTGTTGAAGGCGGTTAGCCGCCTCCGTGACACCCGCACGTCGTACACCCAGCATCTCGGAGATAAATTCATGAGTCAGTGGCAACTCGTTTGACTCGACACGGTCACAGATGAGCAGCAGCCAACGGGCGCGCTTTACACACAGCTCTTATGCGATCGCCTTGAGTTCCGAAGGAAGTGATATTACAGGTAAACAACTATGCTTAAAGTGTAACTAGCGATAACTAATGCCAAGAAAAGGAAAGCTTCTTCATGGACTAAAAGTTTTTTATACACAGTCAATACTCTCTTTTGCATCAGTTTATTGCCGTTACAAATCCTTGTTGATTTCTAGAAATTAACGTTGAACTTCTAGAGACTTTTCTGACTAAGTTCAGGAACTTATGCCGTAACTTAGAAAAACTTCACATTTTGGTCGTGAATTAATAAAGCTCGTATTTCAGAAGTGTGCACGCTATTGAACCGTTATATACAGGAATGCGGCGAGCGGCTTTGAGTCCAACCCGCTTCGCCAACTCTTTATTTCCGGTTAAGACAAACGCTGTCCAACCTTTGAAGCGTTGTTTGAAGACATCACCGAGCAGTTTGTAGAAATCGCCCAATTCGCTGGCATCCCCCAGACGTTCTCCATAGGGGGGATTGCAGATGATGACACCGCAGTCGGCTGGTGCTTCCAGTTGTGATAGCTCAGTTTCGGTAAATGTTACTTGATCAGCAACGCCACATTGTTGTGCATTAATCCGGGCTTGGTTGAGGATATCAGGGTCGCGATCGCTTCCGAAAATCGGTGCCTTAAGCTCGGATATCTCGCTGTCGTTGGCTTCCTTTAGCACTTCATCCCATAGCTCTTGGTCAAAATCGAGCCAATTCTCAAAAGCAAACTGCTCACGAAACAATCCAGGCGCGATATTTAAGGCTTTTAAACTCGCCTCTAGGGGTAAAGTTCCAGAGCCACAAAGCGGGTCTAAGAACGGCAGACTTGGCTCCCATTGGGCCATCTCAAGGAGAGCTGCGGCTAGAGTCTCTTTGAGCGGAGCAATTCCCATTGCAGGGCGATACCCTCGTCGATGAAGGCTTGTACCCGAACTGTCTAAACTTAATGTGCAACGGTCTTGATAGATATGGACGTTGATTAGGACATCGGGATTTTCGGTATCGACGCTTGATCGTTCACCTGATTGGCGACGCTGTTGGTCTACGATCGCATTTTTGACCTGTAGAGCCGTAAAGTGGGTGTGGTTGAGTTGGCGATTGCCTCCTGTCGCGTTTACTGCCAGGGTACTGTCAGACTGGAGGTACTGCTCCCAATCGATTTTTTGCACTTCCTGGTAAAGGCGATCGGCATCTGGACAGGGGAATTCACGTAGAGTGACTAGCACCCGGAAAATT
>DATNPI010000721.1:0-6726 GCA_036703325.1 Coleofasciculaceae cyanobacterium | reverse complement strand
CGAGACAGCATAAGAGGCTCCCAACTGGACATCAGAAGTTAACAAATATTCGCTTATTCGATCAACCACTTGCTTGAGCGTTTGTGAACCCCCAGCATTATCAAAAAAAGTCCAATCGCCAGTGAGAGACGGAAACTGCTGGCGGACAAAATCAAGTTGTAAGGATGTTTGATGAATTATCGTCGGTTTCATACTGAACAGACCCTTAAAATAAACTGTCAACCTTGACGACAGCTAGGTTTTTTGATAGTTATAGTCATCACTTAGAAGTATAGTGACAACTATAGGTCTACAGACTATAAGTAGCATTGACAGCATTGTCATCGTTCTCACGAATATCAACGGGAAGCTCAAGGGCGAACTTTCCTCTCAAGGGAGCGTCTACTTTTGTTAAGCTAACCGATGGTCAACAAACAGTAGCTGGTCGAGGAGAACGCCCACAAATGAGAAAAAGCTTAAGGCTGGTTGTGGTAGGAGTTGCCCTTAATTTCATTGCCGCTTCGCATTTTGTCTCTCACGCTAGGGGAACTCAACCTTTCGCCATCACCTCTACCTTAGCCCAACAGCAGCTACTCTACGCCCAAACCCTAAAACAAGAAATCCCAGAACCAGAAGAGGTCAAACCTTTCCAGCGTGTTATCGGGTATGCAACCGATCAGAAATTGCATCAGCGTCCAATGGGGGAAATCATACAGGCGATCGCTGAACAATTCCTGGGTGCAACCTACCAAGCCGGCTTGTTAGACCAATCCAAGGAAGAAACTCTTGTTGTTACACTCAATAAATTTGACTGTGTGTTGTTCATAGAAACTGTGCTGGCGATCGCACGAGGTGTCGCAGTACAAGATTATTCCTACAAAACGTTTATCAATCATGTTCGTGACCAACGTTATTGGGATGGTCAGATGAATGGATATTGTAGCCGACTACATTATTTTTCCCAGTGGATCTTTGACAACCAGAAACGGGGCGCTGTTAAAAATATCGGGCAAGAACTGGGGGGTGTGCCGCTCAATAAGAAGTTGAACTTTATGAGTACAAATCGGCAAAGTTACCCACGCTTGAGCAACGATGCCACTTATCAGTGCATGGTTGAGAGAGAAGCCAAGCTCGATAGAGTAACCGTCGATTACATTCCCACCAATAATATTCGCCACATCTACGATCAGCTTCAACCAGGGGACATCGTTGCAATAGCCACTGACATCCCTGGTCTCGACGTAACCCACACTGGTTTAGTGTATCGCCACCCAGACGGAAACATTGGTTTCATCCACGCTTCACCAATTGGGGAAGTGACAATTTCACGCGATCTAGAGAGATATGTAAGTAAGGTGGAGAATGCGATCGGCATTCTAGTGGCTCGATCCCTTGACCCGCGTCAGACAATTAATAAACACGAACCCCTTCACAATTTTTAATTCTTTTATTTTGGATTAAGGTTCTTTCTCTATCTACGTAAAGCTCATTAAGGCAATGGGTTTTACAGGGTTTTTCATAAATATGGCGACTTTTGAAAACAAGCTCTAATGTTAACTTTCGTTTCAAATAGAAAATTGTCACTAATAAGTAGGTAGACACAAATAAACGAAGGTATGTTAATAAATGTTAAGAGGCTAAAATCCTCTTCCCTTCTGCCTTCTGCCTTCTGCCTTCTGCCTTGCCTCAACGACAAATATTAATGCCGGCCTACTTACTACTTAAAGCTTAGTGATGTGGGATAATATTGCTTAATTAATTCCTTCTTTGAAGGGAGCTGTTTCCTATTTCTGTGTGCGGGCTGACCCATCAATCCTTAAGGCATCCCCGACGATGAGAATTCTCCTGGTAGAAGATGATAATCCCCTAGCTGAAGCCCTCGCGGAAGCGATCGCTGACCAACGCTACACGGTTGATATCGCCACAGATGGGGAAGCTGCCTGGGAGCAAATTAAAAGTCTGGAGTATGACTTAATTTTGTTGGATGTAATGCTGCCTAAGCTGGATGGCATACATTTATGCAAGCGCTTGCGATCGCGCAGCTACTCCGTGCCAATCCTGATGGTAACGGCCCGTGACACGAGTACTGACAAAGTCATCGGCTTAGACGCTGGGGCGGATGACTACATGGTCAAACCTCTTGATTTACCAGAATTATTGGCGAGAATTCGAGCGTTGCTACGGCGGGGGGGTGCTTCATCCCCTCCAACGCTAGAGTGGGGCAACTTACGTCTTGACCCAGCTACCTATGAAGTCAGCTATAAGGAGGAAACTCTGCGTTTGACCCGCAAGGAATATAGCCTTTTGGAACTTCTTCTACGCAACGGACGGCGGATACTAAGTCGCAGTATCATCATCGAACACATTTGGTCGCTAGAGAATCCACCAGAAGAGGATACAGTCAAAGCCCACATTAAAAGTTTGCGTCACAAACTCAGAGCTGTGGGCGCTCCTGATGATTTGGTTGAAACTGTTCATGGCGTAGGTTATCGCCTCAAGCAGCTTTCTTAGAGCATCGATTCACTAATCAAGATGTATAGTAGCTCTCTGTAACAGTATTGAATCCAATTGAAAACCACGATAGGTGTTAGCGTAGCGGTGCCTAGCACGGACTATTCATCGTGAATTGTTCATTGTGAACTTTTATGACTCAGGGATTCTGATCAGCTCTTCATACTGATTACTTGTTTCCCCTAATACATCGTTCTTCCCATCAGTCTTAACGATAAGTAATCAACTGTCCCAAAAAATTTTATTCTTCCCGATTTTTTCCCGATTTCTTGCCCGAAATTTTTACCTCTAGGCTGTAAGCTCAATAGCATCGAGTTTGAGAAATCATATGAACAATTGTCCATGTTGCTCGGCTCAGTTGCTTCGTCATGCTCGCAACAACAAGGTTTATTGGTTTTGCTCTCGATGCAGGCAAGAAATGCCAAGTTTGGTTGCGGTGAATACAGTTTTACATAAAGAGTTTCAGATAATACAAATCAGGAATAATATCTTTGCTCAACCAATCTCAGTGACCGCTAAGTCAATGACGAGCGATCGCTATCCAACAGGTTAGAGTTTAGCTGTCTCGCCCCTCTCAAAACTTTACTTAGGTTCCCTATTTTAAAAAAGCTGTAATTTTTGGGTTGAAGAATCTCGGAAGCCTTATGGTCTTAAAAAGCCTTTCTGAAGAAGAAACGATTGAATTTGGATGGTGGGTAGAAGTTGTTACAGCCCTGCCCCACTGTACCTACTATTTTGGTTCTTTTGAGACTGCCAAGGAAGCTCAACTGTCTCAAGCTGGTTATATTGAGGAACTGGAACAGGAGGGAGCCAAAGGAATTACCTTCCAGATTAGGGAGTGTAAACCTAGAAAGTTAACTATTTGTAAGGATGAACTAGACGGAGTTTAGCCTAGTACTATAGTAAGAATTTTTCTGAACTAAGATGCCCTTTCAACCCCCGTTCTAGGGGGCTAGCTTTTTCATTGATATGTATAGTTTTTCACCTCCAACAGGACTTATACATTGACAGATATATGCGGATGTGATCGGCATCTACACTTTGTCTCAATGTGTAAGTCCTTTCCTTCGGCAAACTCCTACCAAAGACAGATGCTGGATTCATCTATTCCACTTTACATCCCTGCTTTCCGATGGTGGTCAGTTTAAAAGGTGACTTTTTTCAGGCCCTCTAACTTAGTCAGATAGGTACACTAAACGTAGTGACCTGGCAATGGACAATCCAGCACGCGTCACAACCCTACTTGCTTTTCAAATCTTAATAGTTAAAACTCTAACTGATGACTGCTGCTGAGATGAACTCTATTGTGTTTACTAAGAAAAAAAGCTGGGGTGACTCTGCCTCAATCGGTTTAACTAGCACTGAAATGGGAACCATCGTTGCCAAAGGGGTGCAGATGGCATTTCAGTCAGGTCAACAACGCGTTCCAGTACTTAGAGGGATTGACTGGGAAATCAAAAACGGTGATGTTCAACTTTTGATGGGCCCGTCTGGATCGGGCAAAACTACCCTACTGTCAATCTTGGCTGGTCTAATGACGCCTGCTGTCGGAAGCGTTTACTTACTAGGAGAAGACATTACAAAGATGTCTCGCTCTAAGTTAGCACGGTTTAGACAGCAAAACATCGGTTTTATTTTTCAGAATTTTAACCTGTTTCCGGCGCTGACGGCAGCTGAGAATATTGAGGTCGTGCTAAACATCAAAGGCATTCGGGGGAAAAAAGCTCGATATCAGGCGCAAGCCCTGCTTGAACAGGTTGGGGTAGGCCTTCAGGCGAATCAAAGACCAAGTGATTTGTCTGGAGGACAAAAACAGCGGGTAGCGATCGCTCGTGCGTTAGCTGGCAATCCCAAGCTAATCATGGCAGATGAACCAACAGCTTCCTTGGACTCTCATAGCGGGCATACGGTAATTCAGTTACTGCGCCAACTCGCCAAGGAAGGAGGCTGCACGGTACTGATAGTTACACATGACCCTCGTATTTTAGACATAGCCGACCGAGTCGCTTATCTAGAAGATGGGATTTTAACGGAGAAGAGAGTTACTGAGAAGAGAATTTGAGAGTAGCAATGAGTCCCGCGCCCTAAGAAATTAGCGCAGCGATCGCATCAGGAGCTTCGCTAGTCACAAGTCAAGTTGCAGATTCCACCGAAATCGTCTAATTTTGCTCAAAATCCCCCCCCAGTGCATTGCATTTTTGATACAAGACAGGTTTTATTAGAGGGTTGCACTTGTTGACGAATCTGGCTACAAAGGACAGTTTTTGATGATGGTTACAGTTGCGCTACCTAGTAGCCTATCCTACAGTTTGCTGCACTGGATGATACCGCCGCAGCTAGCCCTGCATATCCCAGATGGCTTTTTGAACTTACCTGTTCTTCTTGTCACTTGGTTAGTAGCCATCGCTCTAATTGCCATATCTCTACAGCGGGCACAGACAGAATACCAGGAACGAGCCGTTCCTTTGATGGGAGTTTGTGCGGCGTTTATCTTTGCGGCTCAGATGATCAATTTTCCCATACCAGGTGGGACTTCGGGTCACCTGCTTGGCGGAACCTTAGCAGGAGCCTTATTAGGCCCGTGGGCTGGCTCACTTGTGATGGTTGCAGTATTCATTGTCCAGAGTGTCGTGTTTCAGGATGGCGGCTTGACGGCATTAGGAGCCAACATCTTTAACATGGGATTAATCGGCACCTTTGGCGGTTACTACCTCTACCGAGCGATTCGGTTTACTATCGGTCGCGATACCCTACAAGGGATGGTAGTTGGTGCGGCGGTTGCGGCTTGGACAAGCGTAGTAGTGTCCTCTATTATCTGTGCGATACAACTGGCTTTGTCTGGAAATGTTACTTTAACACTGGCTTTGACAGCTATGGCAGCTTGGCACTTGTTAATTGGCATTGGCGAGGCGCTGATCACGGTGACTGCCCTCTCGTTCATTTGGCGGACTCGCCCTGATATGTTCTACGATCCGCCGCGCCGCAAATCTTTGTCTAGATCTGGTTCCCTGTGAGTTCGTTAAGAGATTGGTATCAAAAATGAGTAACGACCTCTCGCGTTCGCGCAACCGTGCCTTTATCATTGCTGGTCTAGGTACGGCTCTACTGATTGCGATTTTTCTCTCTCCCTTTGCCAGCCAAGACCCTGATGGTCTAGATCGCGTCTCGCAAGATCTAAAGTTTGATAATAAGGCGGTTGAAGACGCGCCGGCACGCAAGTTACCTTTCGCTCAAGTTTTTGATGAGTATGCTCTTAAAGGTGTGCCAGAAGCTGTCGCTACTCCTTTAGCGGGTTTAGTCGGAACATTAGCAACCTTTGGCTTGGCTTGGGGAATTGGTAAATTGGTTGTTCGTGGTTCTGATTCAACTGGCAGGAATGATGACGCATCGCCCTACTCAGACGAGCCAGAGTAGCCACGGGAGTAGCTAGAAAGCTAGGTTTATTATGCTGCTGCACGTTGGAGCGTTTCATCTTGATATCGATAGCAAACGGGCTACTCCCTGGCATACACTCGCTCCTCATACCCGGTTACTGTGTGCATTGCTAATCGTATTTGCCATTGTCCTGACGGCAAATGGACATTGGTGGACTTGGGCTATCTATGGATTGGCTTTACTAGGTCTGGTATTGCTCAGTCGAGTAACTCTTCTCGTACTACTGAAACGGGTAGCCGTTGAGTCAGTTTTTATTAGCGTAGTTCTGTTGGGCACTTTGTTCCGGGAGGGTGGTAAGGTTCTCTGGGCTTGGGGTCCGCTAAAGATTACAACTGTGGGTCTGACTATCTTGGGGAGTGTAACGCTTAAGGCGCTACTATCGCTACTGGTACTCAATGTACTGACCCTAACTACTTCGATTCCCGCGTTGCTAAATGCTCTGCTTATCCTACGAACTCCGCCGCTTTTGGTGGCGATTTTGGCATCGATGTATCGCTACATCAATGTCTTAATTGGTGAGTTTAACGCCATGCAGCGGGCAGCGGCGTCTCGCAACTTGATGGGCAGCAATCGATGGCAACGCCTGGTAGTCGGCAACATGATGGGTGCGCTTTTTATCCGCACGTATGAACGGGGAGAACGAGTGTATCAGGCAATGCTGGCGCGGGGTTATCAAGGTATACCACCTGTCGAGAAAGTACCGAAGGGCGGACGGTGGGATGTTGTAGCTCTGACTTTAACTGTAATTGTGGCGCTGCTGGGACAGGCTGTTTATCTACTTTAGTTGAAGCTAGGAAAATT
>DATNPI010000689.1:0-21083 GCA_036703325.1 Coleofasciculaceae cyanobacterium | reverse complement strand
GTAACACCTGCATTAAACCAACTGCCTTGTCTTGGGACGCTGGTTTAATATGACATTGCACAGAACTGTAGGTAAAACCCCAACCCAACGAAGAACACAAAGCATCCAACTGTTGCAGTTGGGTTCGTGTCAGGTCACGATTGTCAAAAGTCCAATCGGTAAGACGAAAGCAATTGTCAGTTGATTCCTGAATATGAGGAAATTCTAACTTGAGGCGTTGATAAACGACCTTCAGTTGTTGCCGATGTTCTGTTAAGTTAGGAATGGGTGTCAACGCTACAGGGTGTAAAGCATCTGCCGGGTAGAAAAGACCGCCATTTTCAGCGATCGCTCCTACTATCGGCAAGTAAGTCGCCAGTCCGCTCACCCACCCCGCTGAACGACCTGTAATAATCAACACAGGGATGTCTGCTGCCCTCAAATCTTCAAAAGCTTGAAGTAAACTGGCAGTAAACTTTCCTTGCTGCGTCAGTGTGCCATCCATATCGGTGGCAATTAGACGAAGAGTTTTCAAACAATTGCTAGTTATTGCCTGCTCAATCGGTACAAAAGCCATAGATTATTGTGTAAAGAGTGCCGTAAGTTGGGTTCTCACAATTTGCCATGGCAACACTCTCATCAGATCAACGAAATTACTACTATCTCTTAGAAGCCGAACGAGCGGGCATTCATAAGCCGATTCTGAGTGCACTTTATCAGGCTCATTCTTCACCTTCCCTTCCAGATGGAGAAACTGGCTTAGGTGTCTCTCCTGCTAATCGGGTATCACTGGCGCAGGTCAACACCTTCCTGGAACAGGTTGAGTATGGGGCGAATGCCATCCGCGCTCTTACCGCCAGTTTAATCGCTCACGGCTGGAAGGGTACTGATTTTTGGAAGCCTGAACAGGGTTGCTACACCGACCAATTTCTTGAAAGGGTCGCTAATGGGTATGCACCGGGGGCAAGTGAATCAACAATAGCGCGTTTAGAAGCGTGTAACTTTGATAAGCTACGACAAGCTTACTTAAGCGACCTGGAAGCTGACTTTAAGACGGAAGCTCTACCCCAAAATCTCGCCTATCTGGATCAGGCACTACTAACCTTTGTGGATCGAATTCCAGACTACTACACCGGACTGTCGTATCAACGAGATGCATTGCTAGAGGCGGTGCGTATCTGGCAAGAATTGAATACTCGTGAAGCCGCGATCGCTTTGCTGGTGGGTGCTGACCAAGTTGCATCAGCCAGTAGTGACGAGTCTATGGTGGATATTCCCCTCAAGCAATTTGTGCAAAGACTTTCCGCCCACTATGGTGGATATCCCCAGGAACGGGAAGCATTGCTTCGCCTGACTCAGTTGTGGCGTCAGCTAAGGACAAGGGAAGATGCGATCGCTTCTCTGAAAACTAACACGTCCCCAGAGGAAAACCTCAACGTTATCGATCCCGCACTAATTGCCTTTGTCCAGCGCCTTCCTGAGTACTACCAGGGCAAAGGTAGCCAACGCAATGCCCTCACCGAGGCGTTTCGAATGTGGCGTCAGCTTGATTCTCGCGCCACAGCGATAGCAACTCTGGGCATTAATCCGGATTTGCTTGAGCGTAGCACCCGTGACCGAACGGCAATGGTGAACTTGGTAACTCAGTTGGATCGAGAACTAATGACGTTTGTGCGCCGTTTGCCTGGAGAATATGAAGAACTCGACTACCAGCGGGATGCGTTAATCCGCCTTTTCCAGCTGTGGCACAATTTGCCTACCAAAAATCAGACAGTTCAATCCTTACTAGAAGACCAGAAACGCCTAGAGCGATCCCGTGGTAAAGGTTCACAGGCACCGCCAAGGCCAGTGCCTTTCCTGATCCCCAAGCGTCCTACCAGTTGGACGCCGGAAAATATTCAGCTATTCGCCTCGATCATAGAAGATGGCAACTTTACGTGGGCAGAGGCAACCAATGGCGGCACACTCATGCCCCCCAACCAGGTGACGGTTGATGCTATAGTTCGCATTGCCTACCTGGCGCAACGGGCACGCGATCGCATTGGGCGACCTTTTTTAGTAACAAGCTGGTATCGCTCACCCAGAATTAATCTCGCCGTCGATGGTGCTCCTGACAACCGCCATCTGGTTGGGGATGCCATAGACTTTATCTGCGAAGGTCTGAGTGGCAATCAACTCTACTGGTCTCTTGACCCGTGGTGGCCTGGTGGTCTAGGTCGTTATACGAAATTCCCTAACTTATGCCATATTGATGCACGGAGCTACCGGGCACGGTGGCGTAAGTAAGTTAGGGCGTCGGGGCGCGTGAAAAGTTAATAGTTAGTAATTAAAAATGTTTAATCTAAAACGCTTTACTTTCAACTGTCAACTCTTAACTCTCCCCTACGAAATTTATTGCTTTCAATTACATTAAGGAAGTCGAATGCACTTTAGAAAGAGCATTCTCGAAAAAGTTGAGTTCTAGCCAGTAGTGATTATGTCTAATTTTAACATCCTTGTAAAATCCGCAGTAGCTCAAGCGCCTGTTAGAGCACAAGCTTCATCCGCTGCCTCCCCCGAAACTGCCCCAGAAGCTAACTCCTCTGGACAAATTTGGATGTTCACCTCGATTGGACTAGTGTTACTGCTGATTGCTTTAGCCGTATATGGCAAGATCCAACTAGACAATATCGCCAAGAAGCTCAAATTTGAGCAGTTTAAAAGTACAGAGCTCCAAAAAAAATTAAAGTTAGCTCTTAGTACTATCCAGAAAATGGAGGCTAATCCGGATTTGGTTCACTCGCGTGAATTTAATTTGGATTATCTCCGAATGCGAATGGACGAAGAGGTGTTTCACTTCGCGATTATCAACCAAATCAAAATTAAAGTTAAACAGTTAATCAGTGTGGCGCTCCGGCCCCAGCAGGGGAATCAATCCGCGATTGGCATTGCCACTACAACAGGCCGTCAAGTGGACGAAATGTTTGATGTGATGTACGAGACGGACAGTGGAGGGAAACGCTCAATGCGAGTACTTTTCCGCATTCAAATTGTCTTGATGAAATTGCCTACTCAGGCAACCTCTGCAACGATTAGCCAGATTATCGATTGTATTGAAACGTTTCTCAATCCAGATGACGAACATGAGACCTGGCAACCGACAATTCAAGGCCGCATTGTCTTCATCCGTTGGGATCAAAAAGCCAAGCCGACTCCCTTGCTGGTTCTACAGCAATCGAGTGAAGGTGTCAATGTCACTTTAAGAACCAAGCGGGCGGGCATCCAGTGATATTAGAGAGGGGAGTCTGGGAGAAAGGGGGAAGATGTCAAGCAGCACCGTTCATCTCATCTTTTGTCAGATATCCATCTTCCATATGAACGATGCGGTCAGCAATATCCAAAATCCGGTTATCGTGGGTCACCATCAAAATCGTACAACCCTGTTCCTTGGCAAGCCGTTGCATTAACTCCACAACGTCGCGACCTGATTTACTGTCAAGTGCTGCTGTTGGTTCGTCAGCTAAGACTACCTTAGGATGGCTCACTAAGGCACGAGCGATCGCAACTCGCTGTTTTTGTCCTCCAGAGAGGTTGTCTGGGTAGTAATTCACGCGCTGACCTAAACCCACCGCTTCCAACATGGCAGCTGACTTAGCAGCAGCTTCTTTGGGAGAAAATTCTGGGTGTAGTTCTAGGGACATCTGCACATTTTGGCAGGCAGTGAGGCACTTGAGTAAGTTGTGAGCTTGGAAGATATAGCCAATATTGCGGCGCACTTCCACTAACTTGTTTTTTGAGGCTCCTGCGAGTTCTTGTCCTAAGATTTGAAGACTACCTTCTTGAGGCGATCGCAATCCTCCCATTAGTGTCAGTAGCGTAGTCTTACCAGATCCAGAAGGCCCTGTCATCAACACAATCTCTCCTGGCTGGATTTCCAAGCTCACATCAAACAAAATCTGTTTACGCAGGGAACCTTTACCGTAATAGTGGTTGAGATTTTTTATCGATACCACCGGCTGAGGCGTCTGGTGAGTTGAATCCGTGTACGCCAATGACTTTTCTCTTCCAAAAAGCATAGAGGTAGTTGTAATGTTTACAGGTGCTAACTGACTAATTGGTTAGTATCTTAACATTTCTAAAATATATCCGCTGGATCTGCCGCCTGTAGTTTCCGCACTGCGATCGCTCCAGAAATACAACACATAATTATCGTCAGGACTAATACTATTACCGCTCTGGTAAGGGTCATTACCATTGGCAAATTTGTCGCACCTCTTGTTAAGTTATAAAGTCCTAAACCTAGAACAAAGCCGGGAAAATAACCTAAAATGGAGAGAATAATAGCTTCTTGAAACACCACCATCAAGAGGTAGCTATTTCTATATCCCATTGCTTTGAGAGTGGCGTATTCCGGTAAATGATCGGAAACGTCGGTATACAGAATTTGATAAACAATCACCGTACCAACGATAAATCCCATTGCTGTGCCGAGGGCAAAAATAAAGCCAATTGCTGTGCTACTTTGCCAGTAATTCTTCTCGAAATCAATAAATTCTTCCTTCGATAAAATTCTGACATCTTTGGGTAATTCTCGTTTCAGATTCCTTAAAACTCCTTGAAGATCTGCACCCTCTTCTAATTTAATGATGCCGATATCGATAATTCCCTTATCCCGCTTGGAAAACAGGCGCAAAAAGTTTAAATCACTGGTTACAATATTCCCATCAGCACCGAAGGAAGCGCCTAAGGTGAATAACCCCCCAACTCGAATACGTCGTCCTCCCACTTCTGTTGTCAAGTCTTTTCCCTGCTTAAACTGCTCCCCGATCGGTCCAAATTCCGGTCTAGAAGCCTCATCAAACAAAACCACATCAGGCATCTTAATCGTATTTAGATTGTCCGTAATCTCAGGTAAATTCAAGACACTATCGGCGGGATTAAATCCAAGAACAAGAATGCTACGTGTTCCACGAGTTTGGGGATTTTGCCATAAACCAAAGTCCATATACACTGAACTAATTGATTTGACTCCTTCAAAACCAAGTGTTTGATATAAACGCCGATTAGGAAAACTTTTCATGGCGATCGTCGCCGTGGACTGAGGGCTGATCAGAAAAATATCACCTTGTAGGCTTTTGTGCAGAGTTACTGCACTCTCAAATAGGGCATCTCGAAAGCCCAGCTGCATAAACATCAAGATATCGGCAAAGCCAATCCCCGCAAGTGCTACAAATAACCGCATTTTTTCACGGCTGAGTTGTAACCAGGCTAGAGGTATTTTCATAATTAAGTCGGTGGTCAGTGGTTAATAGTCATTGAACTAATGACTAAAGCAAAATTTCTACAATGACTTTTGAGTAGGTTAAACCAGCAACACGCTTGCTGTCTTTTGGATTAAGACGAACTTTGACTTCTACCACTCTGGCATCTACAGCAGCAGCAGGGTCAGTACTCAGAACATCTTTTTTACCAATTTGCAGCCCGATTTCGCTGACACTGCCCCGGAGTTCACCCTCAAACGCCTTGCCTTCGCTCTCTATGGTGACTCGCTGACCTAACCGTACTTTGGCAATATCGCTTTCATAGACTTCTGCAACAACAACCATCTCGTTAGTTTGACCGAGTTCAGCAACGCCCTCCTTGGCATCAACAGTTTCTCCGGCGAGCGTGTGGAGTTTCAAAATTCGACCACCCACCGGGGCACGCACATAAGCTGTTTCCAAATCGGCTTGGGCTTGTCCGACTGCTGCGATCGCGCTTTCAACCTCTGCTTCTGCTTGTTGAATATCGACGGGACGAACGTCCTTAATCTGTTCTAAGTTGGCATTTGCCTCGTTGATCTGTGCATCCAGAACGGCTACGGTTTTGTCGCGGTTTACTGTGGCTTCTTGGAGTTGTTTGCTCAGGGTTGCTAGTGTCTGGTTGCGGTTAGCTTGTGCTTCTTTGAGTTGTTCCCTCAGGGTTGTTAGTGTTTGGTTGCGGTTGGCTTGTGCTTCACTGACCCTCTCTATAGCCGTTTCTACCTTCAATCGGCGATTGTCCAATTCGGAGGCAGCAAGTGCACCCTCCTGCGCTAACTGCTGATAGCGTGCAAAATCTGTTTGAACACTGCGTAATTCTGCCTCTAGTCTCCTAACTATGGCATCTTGAGATTTCTCTGCACTGGCTAACTCTGCCTCTAATCTCCTACGTATGGCGTCTTGAGCTTGCTCTGTTTCAGAGAGTTGAGTCTTTAAACGGTCGATGGTCGTCTGTTGAGCACTCTTTTCTCCCTTAGACTCTGCCTCTAGGCGTTTGATTGTTGCTTGTTGAGCGCCAATTACCCCAGTTTTTGCACCAGCCCTCACTATTGCAAGATTGGCTTGAGCGACTTTGACTTGTCTTTGGGCACGTTCTACAGCGGCAGCAAGGCGATCGCGATTATCCAGCACAGCAATGACTTGATTGACACGAACCTGATCGCCCTGAGAGACGAGTAGTTGAGCGACTCTTGCTCCCTGCATTGAGGCGTTTGAGGCAGACAGTTGAATCACTTCCCCAGATGGTTCCAATCGTCCTAAGGCGGTAACGCCTCGGATCGCAGGTGTCTCCGTGGGGGCGGCGGGCGGCTGGGCTGTGCGCTGATTGGCGATATTGAGGCTATAGAGTGCAGTGCCTCCAGTCGCGATCGCTCCACCCACAGCCAGAGCGATCGCCAAGCGTGTTGCCGGTTTTGAGAATAGCTGATCTTTCGTCCCTGATTGCTGTGCCATGATTTCTAAGATAATTTATTGCAATCTTGTTTGGGTGTAACTTCTAGCAGCGCAGAAAGTTTTTACAGAAGCTTTACATCATAATGGTTACATCTGCGTGAAACTTCAAAAAAGAGCGAACTTGGAAGATGACCCAACAAGCAGCAGAGGGAAGGAAGCCACTAGACTGCTAATCCTAGTTATCCGAAATAGTGTCCATAAAGGCATCAACAAAGCTCTATATTTTCTTTTGTTAAGTCGCCTCAAAGTTTGGTCTCAAGAGCTTTAAGAGGTCTTGTCATACCAGCAGGATAACTGACTAACTCCAGTAGTGACTTACTTATAAGATTCCTTAGAATCTAGACCAAGTAACGGCACTTAAGAGAACAAGCGCAATCAATCTAGAAAGCTGGCTAGACTTGAGACTATCTTAGATTTTGGATGCAAGGATTGGGTTTGGTACATAGGGGCAAACCCTTGAAATCAAGGAGTTTGACAAGGTTTTTGTCTCACCCTCAACCCCTAATCCTTACATCAAAGACTAAAATCCTGGGATTGGCTAACGCGCAAGCCGCAGCGATAATTTTGGGAATCAAACAAAGTAAAAGTACTATGCAGCATTAGCTCTCTGGTAGGTCAAACAGCACTGAAGTCATGTAATTTTCCGCCCATTCAGCACCAAAAGCTTTTTCCAGCACACGGCGGGTTTTGTCATTTTGCTGTTGCTTCGTGCAGTAGTAGCGTTGACCTGCAATAATTTCCGCTTGTTGTTCTGTAGAGACGGGTAAGGAATTAGCAGCTTGGGTACAGTGAATCTTGAGAAATTCCTCGACCCGTGAGAGAAATTGACTTTCTTCCTCTGGGTTACCTGGTCGAATAAATACGCAAAATTCTGAAAAAATGTCTGCCCAGCCTGGAAGGTCACGCGGTTGTGAAAAATCAGATGTTGGTAATGCCTTTAAGGCGTTGCGATAGGCGTCGGGTAAGATGCGATTAGAGTTCACAGGAGAAAGATCGACAATCGCCGCGCTGATTTGTCCTCGCCCTCCCACTAAATCGCAGCCAAACATCGGCAGATTGTATTCGGGTCGGGGAAACATTACACAATGCAGAATATCTAGCGTTTTGCCGACTTTTGCCAGTTCCAAGTGCATCTTCCGAAACTGGGGGGTTTGGTAGCAGTGATTTTCAATTATCAGTTTTTCTCCCTCTAGGCGTCCTTCCACATATCCCAACTCTGCTGGCAACTGGTAAGGTGAGAGGTCAAGGTAGCGATGCCAAGTCGCCTCGATACAGTCAGCTAGCTGGCGAATTAAGGAGTGTTGTTGTTCGCGGAGGGAAGGGATGGAAGTGTTTGTCATAGTTCTTGCAGCCAAATGTGCCCATATCTCAGTCTAGGATTAGTGGGGTTTGGGATAACCTAAAGTAGGTATCAAAGGCGATCGGCTTTGAGTCAAGTGGGCGTACCATTAGTGCTTTTGACATAGTTTAAGAAAAATGTCATCTTGCCAGAGGTAGGAATTTGAGCCAATCGATCACGCTTTCCTCGTCCATGCCTAAGCATGGGCGGGGTCTAGCGCGAGTCAACCTCTCCAAGAGTGTCTTGATTCTTGATATATTCCTTAAGAGTTTCTAGTGGCGCACCGCCACTAGAGGTAACGAAATAAGCTCCTGTCCAAAATACGGGCTTCCAATAAAACGGCTTCAGGTATTCTGCATATTTTTTGCGTATCATCCGGCTAGAAATAGTTTTTAGGGTATTAACAAGTTTAGACGGGGCGATATCGGGTGAGATGTCTACTTGCTCGTGGACATGATCTGACTCTCCATTAAACTCAATCAGTTCGCTTTTCGCGTTAGAACAAAGCCTTGAGATAATCTTCTCAAGGTCTTTTAGTATTTTTGCGGTAATAACTTTCTTGCGGTACTTACTCACCAACACTATAGTGAAATTTATTCTATAAACACACTGACGATGAGAGTGTAGTGCGGCTGTCGCCATGAACGCTATGAACTATACTATTAACCATGAGTAGAACCCGCCGCGTCACGTTTCGTCTTTACCCATCCATTGCTCAGGCTCAAAAGCTGAGTTATTGGAAGGCTATGCATAAGGACTTATATAACGCGGCGCTTTATCATCGAAAGACCGAGTATCAGAAGTTCGGAAACAAGATTGACTACCTGCAACAGCAGAACTGTTTACCGGAATTCAAGAATTTTTTTCCTGAATACAAGGAACTTGGCAGTCATGCTCTTCAAGCCACTTTAAAAAGAGTCGATTTTGCGTATCAAAGATTCTTCAAAGGCTTGGTAAAATATCCCAGATATAAGTCCATTCGCCACTATAGCGGATGGACTTATCCTTGTGGTGCTGGATGGCAAGTTGAGACAGACGGGAAAAATGGTCATCTCACTCTTTCCAACTTAGGAAGAATACAGATGCGAGGGAAAGCAAGAACTTGGGGCAAACCAACTACCTGTACGATTGTTTATCGCAATGGCTACTGGTACGCCTCAATCACAGTTCAATGCAATCCCCAGCGTTCAACTGGAACTGGTTCTATAGGATTAGATCTGGGATGCAAAGATGCAATCACACTTTCTACCGGAGAGAAAATCAATAAGCCTGAGTTTCTCAAAGATGGTCAACAGAAAGTAAAAGCTGCATCTAAGTCTCTCCGGCGTAAACGCTCTCCTAACCATAATAAACGAGTAAAAGGCTCACGACGGTGGAAGAAAGGCAGAGCGGAAGTTTCTAAACTACAGCGAAAAGTCACCCGTCAGCGAGAGGATTGGTTGCACAAAACTACCAACAAGATAGTTAGCGGTAATAGCCTAATTGCTGGTGAGCAACTTAACATCAAAGCAATGACGAGTAAAGCTAAGAAAGGTAAGAGGAAAAAGCAAAAAGCCGGACTCAATCGCTCAATACTAGAGGTTGGGTTCGCCATTATTGGGGGCTTGTTGACCTACAAAGCGGAGGAAGCTGGTGGGTTTTATTTAGAGTCTCCTACTCGTGATCTTAAGCCTACTCAGCGTTGTGCCAAATGTTGGGAATTAACTCCCAAAACTTTAAAGGATAGAACTCATGTTTGTTCTAATCCTAAGTGCGGTCACATCGAAGACCGTGATGTTAATGCATCCCAAGTCAATATAACTTGGGCAAGGGGGCAGGAACTGTCCTCTTTAGATGCAGAGCCGCCTAGCTCTACTGATTGCGGAAGCATGAAGCAACTAGGGGCGAGGAAGCGTCAGAAACCTCGTCTATCCGAAGGATAGGCGGGGTAGTTCATGCTATAACGCCTGTATATAGCCAGTAGAGAAACCCAAACATGGTTAGTCAAGTCTTAGGGGAGCGCTACGAGGTACAGCAACAACTCGGCAAAAAGGCTGGGCGACGAACACTGCTAGTCCGTGACCTCAAAACCCAAGAGCTAGCGATCCTCAAGCTATTGACTTTTGACACTACTCGTGAATACGAGGATTTGAAGTTATTTAAGCGGGAAGCAGAAACCTTAAAAACGTTAAACCATCCCTTGATTCCTCGCTACCTGAACTACTTTGAGCTGGATTCACAAACCACCAACAAAAGATTTGCTCTGGTACAAACCTATATAGAAGGCGAATCGCTGGAGGAACAGCTTAAAGCTGGACGCACCTTTAGCGAAGCAGATGTTAAGCAGATAGGCAAAGCACTTTTAAAAATTCTGATCTATGTGCATGGCTGTCTGCCCGGTATCATCCACCGCAATATTAAGCCCAGCAATATTTTGTTGACCAATCGGTCGGGAAATCGTGTTGGTGAGGTTTACCTTATAGATTTCGGCTGTGTGCAGACCCGCACAGCTAGAGAAGGCGGGACGAGGAATCAGGAACTTACCTATGGATACATACCACTGGAGCAATTAGGCGGACGCACGGTTCCTGCCTCTGACCTCTACAGCTTGGGTGCGACGTTGATCTACTTGCTAACCGGTAAGCATCCAGTTGATTTGTCGCACAAGGAAGGTCGGATTCAATTTGAGCAGGTGGTTAATCTTAGCCCCGATTTTGCTAGTTGGTTGAGGCAGATGACACAACCAAGTTTAGACTTACGTTTGACCTCTGCTCAGAAAGCCTTACAAGCCTTAGAAGAGCCACCAGCTAGAAAGGCGGCTTCCGTGGAAGAGCCATCAGTCAGAAAGGCGGCTTCGCCAGTTCTCCGGAAACCTCCTGGCAGTAAAGTTTTGCTGACGAAAGATGCGAAGTCTCTGGAAATTCTCATCCCGCCTCCCAAGCCTAAGCCTTCTGATGTGTTTTTGTTGGTTTTTGCGATCGCCTGGATTGCATCTACAGCCTTTTCGACAGTCAGTAGCGTCTTCGTAGCGTTTCCCCTCAACCTCATCTTTGTCTTGTTATCGCTGCCCATTTTGGTGGTTGGCTTTTCCCTGGCCTACAAAGTTCTGTTTACTTTGATTGGATGTATCCGCTTGCGCCTGACTCAGGAAGAAATTTCCTTAACCCATGAGCTGTTTCGCTTTAAATCCCATCATCCTCGTCCATCGCCAAGACGGGATATTAACGAGCTGGCACACATTCCAAAACACTCGGCGACCGATTCCAACGGAGAGATGATTGAGGTGCCGCCCCAACTCATTGTTTGGGCAGGAGAACAGAAGTATGAACTCAGTGGTACGGCTGGTTTAATCACCGCTGAACTGGAAATGGAATGGCTCGCTCAGGAACTGAGCAACTGGTTAGGTTTGCCGATTAGCAAACAATAGACTTCTTGCATAAGTGGTAAACACAAGGGAGATAAGTACTAATGCCACATAGCAAAAATAGGACTTATACCATTTTGGATTTTGGATTTTGGATTTTGGATTTTGAAAGCCTTGCCAATCGGTAGTTTCAGAAATTCAAATGTGTCAAGTTTAAACCGAAATGGTATTACGCAAAGCCTCTATTTGTAGGGTGTGTTAGCGTAGCGTAACGCACCATGACTGCTATAGATGGTGTAGCTGCGTAAGTCCTGAAAAATTGACTTTTGCATAAGAGGACAGGCGAAAGTATGGCAAGTCAAGGATTGGGCGATTCGCAAGAGGGCGGTTCCCTGGGGAATAGCTCCGCTTCACGCTTTTCTTCACGCTACGAAGTACAGCAGCAGTTGGGAAAACGTGCTGGGCGACGGACGCTGCTCGCTCGTGACATCATTACTCAAGAATTAGTAGTCATCAAGCTTCTGTCTTTTGGTAATGATTTTGAATGGGATGACCTCAAACTCTTTGAACGAGAAGCAGAAACTTTAAAGGCCTTATCCCATCCTGCGATTCCGCGCTACCTCGACTACTTTGAGATAGATTCACCCAACCTCAAGGGATTTGCTTTAGTCCAGACCTATATCGAAGCAAAATCTCTGGAGGAACAGCTTAAAGCTGGGCGTACCTTCAACGAAGCCGATATCAAGCAGTTAGCAAAAGCCTTATTAGAAATCCTCATCTACCTGCATGGGCGTCAGCCTCCCGTCATCCACCGGGACATCAAGCCTAGCAATATTCTGTTGACAAACCGTTCGGGAAATAGTGTCGGTCAAGTCTATCTTGTCGATTTTGGCTCAGTGCAGACTCTCGCCGCGAGGGAAGGCGGGACGATTACAGTGGTGGGAACTTATGGGTATATGCCACCAGAGCAATTTGGCGGACGTGCTGTTCCTGCTTCTGACCTCCACAGCTTAGGTGCAACTCTGATTTACCTGGTAACGGGCCTGCATCCAGCCGACCTCCCCCAGAGAGACTTACGAATTCAATTTGAGCAGGTAGTTAATCTTAGTCCGGCATTGAGCAACTGGCTAAAGTGGATGATTGAACCCAGTTTAGATCGGCGCTTGGCTTCTGCTGTTGAAGCACTGCCAGCCCTAGAACAGCCGCCGCAACGGCAACCAAACTCCATTTATTCTACTGTTGTCCGGAAACCGGCAGGTAGCAAAATCCAGCTAACTAAAGACGCTGATTCTCTCAAGATTATTCTTCCCTCAAAAGGATTTGGATTGAGTGTTGTCGGCTGGACGTTGTTTGCAGCTCCCTGGAATTTGGTCATGCTGATCTGGATAGCCTCTTCTATAGCTTTTGGAATCAACCCTTTAGCTGGGTTGTGCTTATTGGGACTCTGGGGTATTGGGATTAGCCTAACTGTGCGGAAGATTCTCTTTCCTTTGTTTGGACAAGTTTGGATTCGATTCAATCAGCAGAAAATGACTGTAGCCTACAAGCTGTTGGGATTCAAATACAAACTTCGTCCAGCCCCCAGACAGCATATCTGCAAACTGGTACTCACTAACCGATACTCTAGATTAGCGAAATCATTTGAAGTTACACCAAGTCAGAGTTATGTCTTAGATGAGCCTCGGCTGATTATTTGGGCAGGGACGAAGAAGTATGAGTTTTGCCGTGATAAGCTCGTCACTGACCCAGAACTTGACTGGTTAGCTCAAGAACTGAGTAATTGGTTAAGATTGCCGATCGCAAGAGAGTAGGTTTGTCGATCTAGGTACTCCCCTGCTGTCTATAGTTAGGTTAGGAGAATTCACAGGAGATTTGTATGTTTGGTCTAGGATGGCCTGAAGTGGGTATTATTGCGATCGCGGCTCTTGTGATTTTCGGTCCCAAGAAGATTCCAGAAATAGGCACTGCCTTGGGGAAAACCCTCAGAGGCTTTAAAGACGAGATGAATAAGCCAACATCCGAGCAAGACGATACAGACCAGGATAAGTGAAGTACTGCTAGTGAGCTGAGTACAGCTCTCAAACCGCTTCTAGTTTCAACGGGGATGCTTCTGTGGGTAAAGTAGAGCCAGTTCGTGCCGAGAACGAAGGACAAGAAAAAAGGGTCGAGGATGTCACAACCAAACTACCTGCGATCGCTCCTGCAACACCCGTCTATAAACGTCCTCGGTTTGCTTGGCAATCTTGGCCCAGCTAAAGCGGCGCTCTAAATCTTCATAGGCATTATCAATCAGCCACTGTGCATAGCCAGGATTTTTCAGCACTTCCAAGATGCCCCAGGCAAGAGAGTCGGGGTTGTTTGTCCAGGTGACAATGCCCGTTTTGGTGTGTCGCACTACCTCTGGGAAACCGCCAGTATCGGAGACAACAACCGGGACACGCGCGGCAAAGCTCTCCAGGGCAACGATGCCAAAAGGTTCATAGAGGCTAGGGAAAACTGCACAATCTGCAACAGTCTGAAATTTATCCAGATCCATGTCGGACATGAACCCAGTGAAATAACATTTGTGACCTATCCCTAAATCCCAAGCTTGGCGCTTTAAGTGGTCGGTGTTGCCTCCACCAATAATCACAATCTTGGCATAACCCCCCATTTCCGAAAGCACTTTGGGGGCGGCCTTTAGCAGCACGGAAACGCCCTTTTCGTAGGTCATACGACCGACATAGTAGACAATTTTCTCGCCCTCATCGGCAAAGCGGCGGCGGAAGTTCCAGTGGTCAAATTCTGGGGTGCGGTGTTTTTTCTCTGGTCGAATGCCGTTGTAGACGACATCCATTTTGTCCCAAGGAGTTTCTAAGGCACGTTCCACTTCCCGCCGCATATAATTAGTGCAGACAATGACCCGCCAAGCATCATAGGCAAGGAGCTTTTCTTTGCCGCAGATATAGTGATGTGTGTCGGTGTGGATGCCGTTGTAACGACCAAATTCTGTTGCGTGGATGGTAGCAATGAGGGGCAGCTTAAAGTTGTGCTTGAGAGCGATCGCAGCATCTCCCACTAGCCAATCATGGGCATGAATCAAATCAAAGGGACCTTCCTCTAAAATTAGCTTACCCCCATGACGGCCCATGCTCTCATTCAGGTTGACAATCCAATGAAAGAAGTCATGACTGGGAGCAACGAAGACCCGATGAATATGGACCCCATCTACAATTTCGTAGAGTGGGGCGTCCCCAAATTCCACTGTGACTAAGTGAATGGAGTGCCCTAACTTAACCAGATCTGGATACAATTCCGCAACATGACGAGCAATTCCCCCGACAATTCGGGGTGGAAATTCCCAGGCAAGTACCAAAATCTTCATACTTCACAACTCCAAAACTTTACACAGCTCTACAAATTTATATATTTCTCAAATTCTATTGATAGTGACATTCTACTCAGGCGATTTAAAAAAATCTTTCTGGGGTCTTAGCTCAGTCGCTGGTATCATCTCAACCAAAGGACTCGTTTGGGCCTCATGTCAAGGGTCGAAGGTTAAACCTGGTCACTCTAGAAGCGACAGTTGTAGGATCAGCGAATAGTCAACTATAAAGCAAGCCTGCTCCCTAACTGAAATGGCAAAGAGAATTTCCTTGAGCTTATGCCTGTTAACCAGCGTTATCTTTGCTGGATTTCCCACCCAAGCGGCGATAACTACAGCACCAACTGCGTTCCCTACGCAAGTTGTTGATCAGCAAGGTATTGCCGAAATTAGTCCTCAGATTGCTGCTGAACAACCGTCCTCAGCACAAGCAACCCTTACTCTCCAAGATTTACCCCCCGGATTCACAGAACTTCCTCCACAGATAACGGCTGAAATTGCTTCCCGGTTCGATAGCATCAGACAAGAGCTAGGACAAGGAAATCTGAAACCAGAGAACTTCTTTGCCTTCGTCAATCAACAAAACTTCCAAATTGTTTTGGGATTTACGGGCAACATTCCTAATCAACCGGAACAAGTAAACTTCGATACCAGCGTAGAACAGCTACGGCAACCCGAAGTTCAGCAACGGATGATGAGTCTGTTGCAGGAGAAATTGAAGAATTTTGGGGGAATTAAGGTAACACAGTATCAGGGGCTGCCTGAATTAAATAACCTGGCAAATGTTTCAACGGGAGTAACGCTGGGACTAGAGATGCAAGGTCAACCTCTACGTCTGGATTTTGCTGCATTTCGCCGCAATAGCGTTGGAGCGTTTACGGCAGTGATGTATCCCAATAATGGTAAACAGCCTGCGGTCGAGCTAGGTGATGTGGCGCGGAAGCTAGATGGTCAAATTGTCAAGTTGTCTGCTGATACCAATCATTCTCCCTTAGCCCGAGTCCGGTAATTAAAAGTGTGCAGACTTTCATTGCTGAGTGCTGAGTTAACCGCCCGGTCTTAGTTCGTAGTCTTAGTTCGTAGGATGCGTTAGCGCTACGCTAACGCATCCATGCCGATAGCCTATACAAGCATCTGGTGGGTTAGGCTACGCCTAACCCACCCTACTTACTGCTCAATCGTTTGATATTGCCGATCAGAAGTGTAGGCGTCAGCTGTGTAGCCCTTGATACCGTTGGCAACAATCCCCAAAACAGAAGCACCGGAAATTTTCAAGCCGTCTAAGGATTTCGTCAGTAGAGCACGGTCGGTCTTTTCTAGTCCGACAACTAGAACGATGCCATCTGTATTCGCGGCTAAGATGCTGCCATCGGCAAGACCGAGTAGGGGTGGGGTGTCATAAATCACCAAGTCAAAAAAGGCTTGGAATTGCTCCATCAGATACTGCATCTTAGCGGAGGAAAGGAGTTTGATCGAGTCTGATGTTGGCTGACCGGCGGTCATTACAAAGAGATTTTCCTCAAAAGGCGATCGCACAATCGCATCATTCAAACTCAAATCTGTTGCGATTACATCGGTGAGTCCCTGTTGGTTCGGCAATCCTAAGCGAACATGGAGTTGAGGACGACGCAAATCAGCATCTACTAACAAAACTCGCTGACCAATGGAAGCGGCTGTCTGGGCCAGGTGTATGGCAACGCTAGACTTACCATCACCCGCAACGGCTGAACCAATCACCAATGAATGAATGGGTTTCCGAGCACTGAGTAAGCGGATATTGGTATAGAGGGAGCGGAACGCCTCTAAAAACGAAGCGGTTTGCTCATTTTGAACTTGTCCATACGAGGGTAGCCAGACTTGGGAGCCGACTTGACCCAGCCAAGCCGGAGTGAGTCTTTTTGGTTTTTTATCCAGTTTTTTGAGTTCTTTGGCAAAGGGAATTACTCCCAACAGTCGTAGCCTCGTTGCCGCTTTTATTTCTTCTGGAGTGTGGAATACCGTATGCAGAATCTCTACGATAAAACCAATCCCAATTCCAAGCAGCGTACTCAAAACCGCTGCCAGAGCTAACTGTCGCTTCGTTTGTTGAACCGAAGACGGGACTAACTTGCCAGTCTTGTCACGCGGTAGTTCTGGTGGTGCAATGACCTCCCAAGGAATTTCCCTTTGGGAAGCATCCAACTTCAACGCTTCTTTTTTTTCTAAAAATTGCTTTAGGCTGTCTGTTGCAACTTGCAATTCCCGATCTAAGTCTGTGTACTGACGTAAAACAGCTGGAAATACTCTAATTTTTTCAGTAATCTCACTTTCGGCTTGTGCGAGGGAGCGATCGCGGGCCTGTAATTCCTGAACTTGACCAGCCAGATTATCCAGACTCTTTTCCGCTTCTTGAGTCAACAGCGAACGTAGATTTTGCTGCTTTTCCAGTAAATCCTGCATCGGCGGGCTATCTTCTCGAAACTGCGATGACTGTAGAGCAATGTCTGTGTCTACCTTCTGAAGCTCTCCAATGAGATTCATGTAAGTCTGCGGTTTATTCGGCTCACTCGCTAGGACTGAGGTAAGATTGTCTTCCCTCAACTGTCTTTGTCGAATTGCATAGCTTGCTTGCGTCTGGGCTAGTTGCGCTTGCAGTTCAACGCGCTGTGACCGAAGAGACTGCGCTTGCTCCGTCAAGGCTTTTCCGGTTGTGTCGGGTTGGTTAAGAGTGTACTGCTGCCGCAGTTTTTGCAGTTGTCCTTGCAGTTCGTCAACTCGTTTCTGTAGACCCGGAAGTTGCTGATCAATAAAGTAAACGCCCTGATTCAGGCTAGTCAGGCGCTCCTGAAGACTATACTTTAGGTAACTTGATGAGAGTTGATTCAGGACAAACTTAATTTTGTCCGGGTCGGTGCCGCGATAACTAACAGCTAAAATCTTGGTGCCTTGTTTTTTCCCATCTTTTTCATAGCTGACGCGGGAAATGTCGAGGTTCTCGACTATTGAGTTGTAGGTAATGTCTGGATACTTGGCTTGCAACTGTTTGACCACTGGGGTCATGAGTTTGGGACTTGTGAGTACCCGTATCTGAGTCTCGTAATCCGCCAAATCAGAGCTTTCGACTCCCAGCTTTGATATCTCTGAAGCTCCTGTATTATTACCCGTTTGAGCTAGTAGAGAGAGTTTAGCCAGCCGGCCTTCAGCGGTGACGGGTTCTATCAAAACACGAAACGAACCTTCATAGGAGGGAGCCGTCTTTTTTGCCGTCCAAATAATATAGCTCCCAGCAATTGCCCCCAAGGCAATTGCTGCCGCTGCCATCACTGGGGCTCTGCGACGCACCACCGCAAACAGCCAAGCTAGATCTAGTGTCTGTCCACTACTCTCTTCTTGTTCAGCCGCATCGGTTCGAGCTAGAGATCCAGACAACTTTCCACCTTGCCTTTGTGAAAGCATCTGATAATCGTGTTCGGTATCCATACTTTTTTGCCACCCTCCCAAGAAAGTCCCGCTTTAGCTTTAATTATTGTTGATTATTAATAATTCCTAGCAGGTCAAGAATTCCTGCGATTCGATCCGGAACGGAAAGTGCTGCCAGAGCTGCTGCTGCCGGAGCGAATAATACATTTAAGGTATCCGTTACCTGGGTGAAACCGGAGCGACCTACCACAATTATGTCATTCTCACGGAGTATGGGATTGCTCTGTTCGTTAACTCCTTGAGCAAAATTGACCGGTACGTCATTCCTAGAAACTGTGCCATCTGGATTGAGTCGAATCAGTTCCACATTACTCCGACGTGCTCGGCTACCTCTAAATCCACCAGCGGCAAGCAGAGCCTGATTCATCGTTGTATTCGGCGTAATCCTTATAGTACCAGGGGCTGCAACTTCTCCAACCACACTCACGTTGATCGCGTCTGGAGAAAATCGCGCCTGTGCTAATTCAACGGCTTCGGCGGGGGGAATCTCTGCGGCTTTGGGAACAACCACAGTATCCCCCTCCTGCAATATGGCATCTTGACTAATGTCCCCAGTCTGCAACATTTGCCAAAGATTAATACCAATGATTTGTTCACCACCTGTTTTCGTCAGGCGACGAACCTCAATGCGACGAATATCTGCTAAAGGTCTGATGCCCTGGGCCTGTTGAATTGCACGGGTTACGGTCGGTAAACCTCCACCAAGACCACTGGCTCCCGCTTCTGTGGGTGAGCCAATCAGAATATAGGAACCCGGACGCTTCACTTCGCCGACCACAGCAACTGTGCGCGGTTTAGTAAGATCTGCCCCAAAGCTCGCTGTCGCTAATTGCCGGGTGTTTGCGATATTGGGATTGGTTACCGTAGGGATAAAGATGGTATCTCCATCTCGCAATCTTAAATCTTGGGTGCGATCGCCTATTTCCAGCAGTTGTCGTAAATTCACGGAGAAGACTTGTTCACCAGTGCCACTCGACTGTCGTCGTCGTACTTGCACCTGACTGATATCAGCAGAAAGGGTTACTCCCCCAGCCTGCTGAATTGCCTGTCCCAAGGTTGGATACTGAACGCCAGGATTGTCTCCTGCGCCTCCTATCAATCCAAGTGTAAAGCCTCCAGGGCGATTTACCTCTCCTGAGACAAAAATATTGAGGGGACGAGGCGACAGCAGCCTGACAGTAATTATTGGACGTTTGAGGTAGCGATTATATGCCGCTGAGATGACATTTGTCGCCTCTACCAGCGTTAGATTCTGAACAGATATCCCACCAATCAGGGGTAGATACAGTACACCGTCGGCTGGCACCTGATACTCGCCACTGTAGTCTTTTACCTGGAAGACATCAATGAAAAGGCGATCGCCTCCTCCCAAGATATAAGGACTCTGTAGTTGATTAGAGGAATTAGTCAGTCCTGGAGCTTGCGCTAGCTGTAGGGTTGGTAACTGCGCCATAGCCGCGTAAGGGCAAGACGTAATCATCAAAGCGAACAGGGCCAGACCCGCAACAGGCTGAGTCGTTACTTTAAACACACCTGTCTGCATACACCCGATGCCAAAACCGTGATTTTCGAACTTTTCCATTGTAGAAATTCAAGTCAAAACCTTGATAGCGAATCAGAAAAAAGTCTCCGTACCTGACACTGCTCTAACCTAGTCATTTATTTTCTCCGAGAAAAAATCCTCTTCTCACTCACAAACTGTCTTGAAAAAAGGGGCCAAGAGCTAGGAGTTAGGGACTAGGGGGGAGAGATTTTCATTCTTCGTTGTACGCGAACCGCGCCTGGGATCTAACTTGTCTTTTTTTTTCCTGATAAATCAGCGTTAGAGACAGCCTCTAACGCCAGGGGTTAAATTAATCTTTGTCTAAGTCTAGAAATTATAACAAGATCAGAAGTTTCGTGGAAGTTCTCTAGCTTTACAGGTCAAACAGCGATCAGTCAATAGATGATGGTTGTTTGATGAACTGACATGAGTACCTCAAACAGCCCTATTGAGGGACAACTCTACCATTAGGGTTATAACTGTTTCTTCAAAACGAATGTCCCTAGATAGAGGCTTGAGTAAAGCGATCGCGATTAGACTACAATCACTTAAGCCATACTAACGTGTGGGAATTAAGTCAAAACGCAGTCCCTAGCTCCTAGATAGGTGCTTTTTCCGGGGAATATACAGGGAATTATCGGGAGACGAGAAATGAAAAAAGCTCAGTTTTATGATGAGTTTACCTTAACAGCAACAGCTGTAGAACTTGGCAAAAAGGCTATGGATTCAGGGCTGATTGCGAGTTTTGTTGTACGTTATTTCCCCGATAGCCAGCAATTTTACATTCCTAATGAAAACGAGGCAGAGCCTCTCACCCCTGAAGAGGCATATATGCGTCTCAAGAAGATGGTTGAACAGTCCGGTCAATAGCCAAGGTTCATACCGTACAGCTAGAGGGTGTTAGGAATAGCACTCTATCTAGGAAATCTCTAGATTTGGGCTAAAAACCTTGCTTTTCCTCTGCCTTGAAATCAACACGATATTTTCTCTTTGGTAGTTTTACAAGGAGATGACAAGGCTTCTCCAATAACGAAAAATTGATAATTCCGTAGAAATACCTGATATAAAATTTATTTGAACGTATTAATTTGACCCTAGGAAAGTAGTATTTATGGTCAAAATAAAACGGGTAAATAAATGAATTGATTGAACCGACCTGATAGGAAAAATACTTTTCTAACTAAGGTGCAAACCATAAGCTAAAATAGCCGCACACTACTACAGTGTACCCAATTTTTCCACCAGTTTTCCTGCCTGTAAGGGGGAGATTGTAACTGGTGGTTAGTCGGTTCTAGATTGTGAATTTTCCAATGTTTAAAGCCAGG
>DATNPI010000686.1:0-21647 GCA_036703325.1 Coleofasciculaceae cyanobacterium | reverse complement strand
GCCCCAACATTGCTAGGACGTTCTAACTGTTGCAATTCCACCTGCACAGATGCTTTACCCGGCATTTCGGTAGAGGCAGGTGTGTGTTGTATGGCATTACTAACCAGATTTGTAAATAAACGCGCCAGCTGATCCCAGTCTCCCTGAAGCGTAAAGGCATCCTCATCGTATTTTGGATTTTGGATTTTGGATTTTGAATTAATGGATGGCTTTTTAGAGACAACAGTTTCTGATTGAGTGGCAGCAGACTTCAATCCAAAATCGGCAATCGAAAATCCAAAATCGGAATTGGGTATCTCAACTAGATGCAGAGCAAGGGAAATACCTTTTTCAGCGGCTACCAACTGTTGCTCTTCGATTACCTCCATAAGCAAAGCATCCAGGGGTACTGGCTGCCACTGGGGTTGCACCATCCCGCTATCGGCGCGAGCCAAAAATAGCAGGTCATTCACCAGACGACCCAGTCGCTGAGTTAACCGTTCCACCACCTTAAGCTGCTGGCGTTGTAACTGCGGTTCCCAATCTGGATCGGCAAGCGCAACCTGTACATTGGTCTGAATCATTGCGATCGGGTTTCTCAGTTCGTGAGAGGCGTCAGCTGTAAATTGTTTAAGGCGTTGGTAAGATTCGCGCACTGGTTTCATGGCTAACCCTGAAAGGAACCAGCCAATCGCCCCCACGGAGATCACCATAAGAATTGTGCCCAGCGTGAGGTCAACAATTAGCTGGCGGATTGGCTTGGTCACCTCGAACCAAGGGTGGCTTACACGCAGATAACCCAAGACATGACGCCCAATTTGAACCCGTTGAGTTACCTGGCGTAGCAGGTGGTCAGCTGATAGATGTACCGTTTGGCCGGTGTCGTCGGGGTTTAAGGGGATATCCAGTGGCTCAGACAAGGTTGACCACAGCAACTCGCCAGTGGGACTAAACCACTCCAGATCGATGTGGTCATCGTCTACCGTATCGGCGTTGTCTCGGAAACTCGCTTCAACGTTAACCCGGTAGGGGATATCAGAGGTCTCAACGTGTTGAATTACAAGCGATCGCTCCACCACTTCCACCACATGTTTGAGAGTGTCATCAACGCGCTCAATCAAGGTGCTACGGACATATAAATAGAAGCCAGTGGCAAACAGCAACAGCAGCACCGCTGTCACAGTGGTGTACCAGAGAGCAAGGCGTCGGCGAGTAGCTTGGAACATTCTAGGGACTGGGGGCTAGGTGCTAGGGGCTAGTACAAGGCGGTAGAAATTCTACAACAGTTCCAATAGTTGATTAGAGATTAAGCTTTTAGATTGAGCTAGACTCTCATCCCTAGCTCCTAGCCCTTAAGCGACGCTTGTTTGTCCGACCTGAGTCAAGAATCGAAACGCATTAACGATATGACCAGCGCACTCTGTCGGTGAGGTGCCGTAAAAGGCAGGCCAGGCGGCAGCCTTGTAATCATCATAGTGGTCTGCTTTTTCGGGAAATAGCTCTAACCAGGCCAAGCGCACGGCATGACCAATTAATACATCTAGCACGATGTATTCTTCAATTTGCAAGTCTGGGTTGTGTTCTGCGATCGCAGCGAGTTCCGCCAACGCCTCAATATTTACTTGTCGGTATTCTGGTGCCTCAATTTTATTGAGCAGATGCTCAACTCTCAGGGCAAAGTTTTTTTCCCCAGGCGTCATCTCCGACAACATCGGGTGGCTATCCAAGCGATTACGGCGCTCCAGTTTATCGCCAATCACTAACCCCTTACAGTGTTTCATCAATCGCCAAACGCTGGGATAAAAATCTTTAGGTACGCGATTGAGAGCTCCGTCCATCTGTCGCTGCCGACGCCAATTCCCGGCTGTGGGTGTTTGAGTCTCTGGCTGGGACATTGGTTGTACTACCCAGTCGATATCTTGCTCCTGCTGCTTAACACGCAAGGATTCTTGCTTCTGTAGCACCTGATTCATGCCTTCATACCCAGCCAGACACGAGCGCAGCCGCTCTCTTACTTCAAAAGGCGATCGCCACATCAGCTGTTCATAGGCTTCATCCTGCGTGACGCCTAACTCTTGAGCCAGTTCGCTAACCAGGAGCAGGATTAGATAGCCAACTCGTAGCGTCAAAAGTCCCCTGAATAGCTCCGGTTCTGATTTGATCAGTAGACCAAGGTAAATCAGGATTTCTTGGGTCAGGACGCGATCGCGAATATCCTCCCTACAGAAATTGTTGATTTTGTCAATAATTTCTGTATAAGACACGGGACGCGTAATCAGCGACGCCTCTGTATACGCCTTACCCACCGAAATCTGCTTGCCCCGCACTAGAATATCCGTTAAAGCATCAGAAAGACCAATATCCGCCTTATTCAGCAACCCAGCAGCACGGCGCACAACTGCCCAATGACCAGCAATCCCGGCTTTGGTATAAACTTCATCCAGCAAAGTACCTACCTTAACCGATACTCCTGGCCCCCCATAGCCCGTCTCAAACTCCAACCCCCGCAACCGAATCAGAGTGTGCAATAACTCAATTTGCTCATATATATTCTCAGAGAAGCGCAGACTGGCAAGCAACAATCCCAGGTTAGTTTCGCACTCCACCATAAATTCCTGGGTAGGACTCAATGGGCCATTTTTATCAGGCTTGTAAAGCAAGTAGTAACATCTAAGCGCTGCATCCTTAACTGGTGCCTGAGTAAATTCAAACTCCTGTAGAAAATCAATCCGCTGTTCTGCTGAGGTCAGCATCAGTTGGTTGATACGTCCCAGTTTCACCCGAACACCATTGCACAAACCATCTTTGAGCTCCTGGATCAATTCCAGTATGGCTGGCTTGATGTCTCCTCCGTCAATGTCACCAGCTTCCAGCATGCTATGGCTCAACAACAGCGTCAGCGTCGGACGCCCTACCTCATACCAATGGTTCTGAATGTACGCCAATTCGCTTTTGAGCTGCGCTACCAGGAAATGATAGTCGAGGGTTAGGTAAAACTGCTGTCTGTCCAAAAAAGAAGGTAGGAAGACAATCGTTTCTCCCCGGATACGGAAAATCCTCGACGTTGTCAGACTCCGCAATCGACGCATCGGTCTGCCAGTCAGCCCCAGAGGCTCATTGCGACCAATTTGGGCATACACCGTTGACAACTCACTGGCTTCCCGTACCTGAATCGGCTCTATTTGTTGCGGTGTCTGCGTCGCAATGCCGTGAACTTCTAATTTTGCCTGCAAGTCCTGATCTTCTGCTAGCAGAGCGATTTGTACCACGGGTTGTCG
This sequence comes from Coleofasciculaceae cyanobacterium, assembly GCA_036703325.1. Lineage (GTDB taxonomy): Bacteria > Cyanobacteriota > Cyanobacteriia > Cyanobacteriales > Coleofasciculaceae > DATNPI01. The sequence goes on along the minus strand of DATNPI010000686.1, from coordinate 18,390 downwards.
ATGACGTCCAACGCACAAATGACGCCCCTGTGGGTCAATATCCCCGACTGCCAATAACCCCTCACTCAGCAACTGACCCAGTACATACAAACTCTGCGCCCACACCAGTGGCACATTTTCGTTGGGAAGACGCTGCTGGCTATAGGGAGATTTGCGTTCCGCCTCTATGTCCTGACGGGGTACATAATACAGTTCCGGTAGCAGGCCTATACCGTCTCGCTCAACTAGCAAACCTTTCAAAACCTCCTGATAGTTCTGGACTTGTTTAGCGTCTCCCCGAAACAAACCATCCAGCACCAGGTAGGTGAAAAACAAAGGCCACTCGCACTCAATATGTTCAAACTGTTGCAGTTCCCAAGGCTCATAATGTAAGCGACTGGTATCTTCTAAAACTGTTTGGTGACCATCCCGCAGGAAGCGTTTGCAGCCGTAGCGGCCTTCTAACTTCTTGACGATCTCGTTTTTTGTACGTTCAATCAGATCGACATCTTCTATGGCAAAGGCTGGGTAACCAATCACACTTAACAGGGCGGCATCAATTTCTTTGGAACTAGATTCCCTTGGCAAGAGAGATTCCAGCGTAATACGTGTTCTAGCAATCTCATCAGGAAGGACGTGGATTACAGATTTCTCAGAGCCACGAACGCCAAATAAATCCAGCCCACTAATGGCTTCCAAGGCGGCCTTCGCCATCCCTACAGAACTGGCATTAAGCTCTGGATTTCCACGATTAATTTTGTTACCCCGCTCCCAAATGCCGTAATCGGGCGTTCGGTAAGCCCGACCAATGTAATACACCAGGTTTTGTATAAAGTTGACTTCGTCAAGGCTGTAGATAATGTGCAACCCAGATGCGGTCATCTGAGCCAGCATCAGGATAAACAGCGAGGTGGCATCCAGTTGCAAATGTCCCCACTCGTTATCGCCCACTACGACATCACCGGTGCTGGTGTTGTACTTGGCGTGTAGGCAGTCGAGGAAGGACTGAGTTTCCTTGAACCGCTCGACTTTGTGTGCTTGCCGCATCATGCAAAACAACAGCCCGCGCATGAGCTTAACGACACTGTGTTCTAGTTCAAATGTGCGCCCTCGATCTTCATCAACTTTGCGGTAAGCCAGCGCCAATCCCCAGACGGCCAGAATGCTGTAAACGTTGTCACGTACCCAGGCATCGGTATAGTCCCCGTGGGCATTAATCGCGGTACTTGCTGGTAATAGGCCTGTGATCGGGTTTTGACGATTCAGAATGACCACCTTGATTTGGTGGTAGTAATCGTCCAATCGAGCTGGCAGTTGGGACGCGGGGATAGACATATTGATTTCTGGACAATTTCAAGAATTTAGATCTTTGACTATTGCAACAAATTGCTTAGTTTAAACGTTAAACACACTTTAAACAGAATTTATCCAGGTTTGTAAGACAGATTATTGCCGTTTTGCCAATTGTTGGTTACATTAGTTTACATAAGCGTTTACAAAGCGTCACAACGGAGCAAAAACCATGCAAGAGAATCGCAACGATGCAAAGTTTGGCTTTACACCTCAAGCTGAAAACTGGAACGGTCGCCTAGCCATGATTGGCTTCATTGCCGCCCTAGTAACCGAATATTTAACTGGTCAAGGTGTACTACACTTCTGGGGTTTAATGTAGTCCCTCGACTTTGTAACTTCTATCAATTTCAATCGTCAGTTGGGGTTCTTGAAGCGAACCCCAGTTTTTTTGTTAGCTATTTAACTTTTTGTCCGGCGTTTATTGTTTATAAAAGAACTAAAGAGGGGCAACGCATACGTCGCCCCTACTTCTAATCGCAATTCATAGCGGCATAGCTATTTAGCGAATATATTCTTTGAGAATGCTATTGCGATTAGGATGGCGCAGTTTGCGGAGGGCTTTGGCTTCAATTTGCCGAATCCGTTCGCGGGTGACGTTGAAGATTTGACCGATTTCTTCTAATGTCTTCATGCGCCCATCATCCAACCCGTAGCGCAGCCGGAGAACGTCACGTTCGCGAGGGCTAAGTGTATCAAGGACGCTTTCGAGGTCTTCCCGGAGAAGATTTTTTGACACCTGATCTTCTGGGGTTTCACCATCAGCTTCAATGAAGTCTCCGAGTCGAGAGTCTTCTTCTTTACCAATTGGCGTTTCTAAGGAGATGGGAAGTTGGGCAGATTTGGCAATGAACCGCAGCTTCTCGATGGTCATTTCCATGCGATCGGCAATTTCTTCTTCTGTCGGCTTGCGACCCATTTCTTGGGAAAGGATTTTAGTGGTTTTTTTGATGCGGGAGATTGTTTCGTAGAGGTGAACCGGCAAGCGAATGGTGCGGGACTGGTCAGCGATCGCTCGCGTGATTGCCTGCCGAATCCACCAAGTTGCATAGGTGGAGAACTTATAACCTTTCTCGTGATCGAACTTTTCAGCAGCGCGAATCAGACCTAGAGAGCCTTCTTGAATCAGGTCTTGGAAGGATAGTCCCCGATTCATATATTTCTTGGCAATTGAGACAACCAGACGCAGGTTTGACTGCACCATTTTGTCCTTAGCTCGCCGACCCAAGTAGAGGCGATGACGAAACGCTGGCAGCGCCATATTCACCTCGGTTGCCCATTCGCTGTCTTGCGGTTCCCGCTCTAATTGATCGAACAGGCGTTCGCGTACACGCTCTAGTTCCAACAAGTCAGCAATTTTCCGAGCTAGTTCAATTTCTTCATCTGCCCGCAACAGCCGGATTCTTCCAATCTCTTGCAGGTAAAGACGAATTGAATCTTCTGTATAGTGCTTCTTTTTAGTTTGTACTCGACGACGGGTAGAGCGTCCCTTACCAGGCTTACCGTCTTCCTCATCCGGTTGAGCGTCCACCAGCTCGTCTCGGTTCGCATCATCCTCGATCAAGAATTCAAACTCCTCGCTCTCAGGCTGAGTGATCGTTGCGAGATCTAAGTTTGCCTGGGTCATGCCTTTTTCCTCATGCTCCTTCAGTTAAAGACCAGTAGATGGTGTCCGTTAATCTACTTCAGTTAGGCAAAGCCAGTGATTCACTTTCCGCTGCCTTCTAAAGTTTACCTAGTAGTTGATTGGGAGAAATAAGGTTAGCTTCATTTCCCTAAACTCAACTCATCAGTAAATCTGCCGTGCCGTAAGTGTAAATTCTGGCTTTTCTTGAGACTTTTTGATTGTAGCCTTATTTACAAAAATTGTACGCTTGCTTTTGGCTCCAATCTCTGATTGTGAACTTAGCTTATAAAGAGCTTTCACGCAGATCTAATGTCAGTGTAATTAATGCACCCATGAGATGTTCCCTTTGCTTAAGTTGCCTTGTACTGCGTTTACTTAGATTATTAGTCAAGTCTGTTCAATTAGCTATGTTTTGCTAATCCCAGACGATATCTACAAGCTGACTCCAAAACAGAATCAAATCCTTAGCGACCGTTGCCGCTACATTTAAGGGTAGCTGTTGAAATTGAGAAATTGGAGTGATGTCTCCTAATTTGTTCAATCTTTCTCAAAGTTAGCCTAGCTTCGAACTTGATTGTCTTGCGCTAAATAGCTGAAATACATTAAGCCATTTTAGTGAATTCAGCTTATAGGTGACAGCCAGAGTATCTGAAAAAATCATAACGATGACCTGTTTGGAGTTAGTACAGGTGTTCTAAAATCCTGCTATCTGGCTACGTTAGCGAAGTTCTTCTGCATCAGGAACATTTTCTACAACCAAAGACAAGAAAGGTGTGACTTGTGTAAGACATATGTAAAACATTTGTTTTAGCACACATACCAAGCATATGTCCTTAAGGCACTAGTTAAGAAAGCTGTAGATGGGCGCAGCTTTTGAGAGCCATCACGTCCCAATGTGTTCAAAACAATACCATCTCCTCCTATGAGTCCGGCGCAAACACGGTTCGCAGGCGGGAAGGAAGTAGCAGAGCACAACTTAACGACTGACAACGAACCAGATATTCTCTTTGGAGAAGGAGTAATTCTTGGACGACTCCTAAGTCTGCTGCCTTAGCTGGTCGATGGTAACAAAGTGATAATCTTGCTGCAACAGTTGAGGAATTAACTGAGCCGTCGTTTGGGCGACATCTTGTCCTCCGCAATAACCATCATGTAAGACAATCAGCGACCCATTCTGAACTTGCTGTAGGACACGTTGCATAACCACATAGACTCCAGGACGCTCCCAGTCTTCTGGTACAACGCTCCACATGACTGGTCGATAGTTCCACTGGTGCAATAGATTCAAGGTTTGAGGCGTAAACAAACCGTTAGGGGGGCGAACGTCTCGAACATTGTCAGGGTGAATCTGACAAGCTTGAGCGATCGCTTCTTGGGTTTTTTCCAAACTCTGCTTAAGAGCATCTGGTTTCAGAAACGGAAAGGAGTGATGGTGATAGCCATGCAGCCCAATCCAGTGACCCCGCTTGTAAACTTCTCTAGCAAGCGTTGGGTTGCGGTCTACACAAGCGCCCAACCAGAAAAAACTGGCTCTAATGCTATAGCGGTCTAGCACTTGCAGGAGTTCGCTGGTGTACTGGGGATGGGGACCATCATCAAATGTAAGTGCGATCGCTCGTGAATTCGTCGCTCCTGTCCAGAGGCAGCTGGGAAAAGAAGGCTGAAGAATTCGGTACAGAATAGGATAAAGCGGGGCAAGCTGCATTCGGTCGTTGCGTTCTCTAGTTTTTAGGAGTTTGGTTTCTCAAACAGCATTAGATGCTGCTGAGGCAAAAAGCTTTTGGTTTCAAGCCATTGCAGACCCACCGCCTTCATTTCTTTCCGTGCTTGATTCTGGCTCATCTTATGGAGAGCTTTAATCGGAATGAGAGGATTTTCATATCGATACTCAACAAGAGCCACGCGTCCGCCTGGTTTAAGTGCTCGAACAACTCTTTCCATTACCTCTTTGGGGTACTCAAACTCGTGGTAAGCATCTACCATCAGCGCCAGATCAACACTCTCCTCCCGCAGGTTCGGGTCGGTGACGCCCCCCAAGATAGGCTCAACATTAGTAATATTGTTTTCCTTTTTCAAAAAGTTCATGATATCGAGCATCTCCGGCTGAATGTCCACAGCCAGCACCTTCCCCTCTGTTACTAGTGGACTGATGCGAAAGCTAAAGTATCCGGTACCAGCTCCAATATCGGCTACAACGTCGGTTGGCTTCAGGTTAAGAGCCTCTATCACTCGCTGCGGCTGCTCAGTAGTCTCTCGACCCAATCGCTCTAACCAAAGGGCTTCCGTATGCCCCATCACTTTGGCGATTTCTCTGCCCATGTAGAACTTGCCAATGCCATCTGGACTGTGGACAACCCGCTCCTGATATACAGCTTCAGAGTTGGTAAGCGCACTTGCTAGCTGAGTTCTACAGCCACTCAGCGTCAGCCAAAGGACGATGACAAAGATAATGACTATTACCCGCAACGGAAGGGATGGCTTATTATCCTTCGCACTCATTGTTGCTGCACCTTCTGGCTAAGAGTAAGGAAAAGACCCGGCTTTTGGATCACTTTTTTAGAGTAATTTATCTAAAAGGTTCTTACTGATTACTAACGGCTAAAGGTTTCGTCGATGGAGTTTGGAGCAATCCTGTCAGCAGTGAAGTCGGTCGCTGAGGGTGAGGCCAGGCGAAGGCGTGCTGGAAGGCAGCATCCTGACAAGCTTGCAACTGCTCAAAATCAATGATGTCTTGAGTCAGTAAGCTTTCATACTCAAAAGGCAGACGAACATTGTGCAGCCCCGCATTGTCTGTGCAGATGGCAATATCCACACCGGCATCAAAACAGCGGTCGAACACTAACTTCAGCTGACGCATATCATCCAGTGTGCCCGTTTTCAAGTAAGTAGTGGGACAAACTTCCAGACATTGCTGCTGCTTTGCTACCTCACTTAATAACTCTGGATGCTTCAAGGGAATCTGAATTCCATGACCAATCCGCATCAGATAAGGCAGGAGTTCCGGGTAACAGCCATCAGGGGTTTCATAGAGATGACCTGTAGTTTTCAGACCAAGCGATCGCGCATACTTGTACAATCCTACAAACTCATCCAAACGCTCACCAACGTGGGTATCTCCCCCGGCTAAATCCACTGCACAGACATACTCCTGATTCGCCGCCGCCAAATCGACAATTGCTCGATTCACCTCATAAGGCAGCCGCGAGTGCATACACAGAATTTGGCTCGTTACAATCGGATACTCATTAACCCGACTCGCTTCTCCAACAATTTCAACAATCTGGGTCATCTGTTCGATTCGTTCAGACTGACTCAAGTGTTCAGAGGTGCGTAGATAGGGAGTGTAGCGTAACTCTAAATAGGCTAAGTTTTCAAAAATATAAGCACCACGAATTAGCCGATAGATGAAATAGGGCAAAGTTTCAGCGGTTTGCACACTTTCCACCAAGGTATGCAGTTCTAAATACTCATCAAGAGTGTTACGGGGTCGAGTATAAAACTCTTCGAATTCTGGATATTCAGGAAACCGCACAGCCAAATTGGGATTCTGGCGTTGGAAATACCGCCAGAGAATACGAGGAACAACCGAACCGCCCAAGTGGCGGTGTAATTCAGCGTATAAAGTCACAAAACCCTCCTTAATTAATGATTGGAGTTAGTAACGGCAGCGTCAACTGAAGGTTGAAGGCTCAAACAAGGGTGAAGGATAAAAAATGCTACCTCTTCATACTTTTTGGTCAATGTAGTTCAGTCGTGAGTCCACCATTCGGAAGCCGATACGTTCGTAGGTGGCTTGAGCCATAGCATCACCAGCAGACAGCCACACCAAATCGCCGCCTCCCTTAAAGTGGTCTTTCAGCAGAAAAGTGCACAACGTAGCTGCTACACCCCGACGCCGTAGTGCGGGTAAGGTGGCAACACCCACGAGTTCACAAATCCCCAACATTGGCATGGTGACGCCTACACCCGCGGGTGTGCCATTAAGATTAGCTAAAGCGCAGCGTATGCTTCCATTTTCGATCTGTTCGCGCAATTCGGTGATTTCCTTTTCTGTGGGAGGTTCGGCTGCAAACTCTTGGTCGAAGCCTTGGTTGCGCACCCAGAGATAGGTGGAGAGTATGTTGGTCTCATCTTCTGCACACAGCAGCCGCACTTGCACCGCTGAGGCTTGGTAAGGCTGGAAGTCAGCAGGTGAACAGAGCAACATCGGATGGCGTACTTCTAACCGAAGTCCAGCTTCCTCCAATGCCTCCGGGAGCGTAGGCCAGAGTGACTCGGTGAACTCAAAACGTAGGGTGCGATCGCGCTCAGTAAAGACCTCGCGCAGTTCTAGAAGTACCTCGGCTACCTCCGCTTTTGTCCCTAGCGGTGCCACCGGCACAGCGTAGTTAAGCCACGTCATGTCGCAAGACGGGTCAATCAACGCCTGAAATGACCCAACTGCGATTACATCACGACCTTGTGCGGCTACCTTACAGTTAATCTCCTCGATACGTCGTAACTGCTGGTTTAGCGATTCCTCCACCCACATTTCCTCTACTTGTCAGGACTTACTGCTAATTCTAAGTTGACACTTGTTATATAGAATGCTAATAATTGTAGTTTGTGAAAACTTAGCATTTACAAAAAAAACCTTGGCTAACGTCGTTGTAATCGGTGCCCAGTGGGGCGATGAAGGAAAAGGTAAAATAACGGATCTACTCAGTCGATCGGCAGATGTTGTAGTACGTTACCAAGGGGGTGTCAATGCCGGACACACCGTTGTTGTCAAAGGACAAACCTTTAAGCTGCATCTAATTCCTTCTGGGATTTTGTATCCTGATACCGAGTGCATTATTGGTTGTGGAACAGTCATTGACCCACAGGTTCTCATTCAAGAACTTGACCAGCTTAAGCAGCTGAATATCTCAACGGAAAAGCTGTTGATTTCAGAGACCGCTCATGTCACGATGCCCTATCATCGGCTGATCGATCAGGCATCGGAAGAGCGCAGGGGAAACCATAAAATTGGCACCACTGGTCGTGGCATTGGCCCTACATATGCCGATAAATCAGAACGCACTGGCATTCGGGTCTTAGATCTGATGGACCCAGAAGCACTGCGAAAACAGCTGAACTGGACGATTAACTATAAGAACGTCATCCTTGAAAAGCTTTACGAATTGCCTCCTCTAGACCCAGCTACTGTGATTGAGCAGTACCTGGAGTATGCTGAACGATTACGTCCCCATGTTGTCGATAGCTCGTTGAAGATTTACAAGGCAATACAGCAACGGCGCAACATATTGTTTGAAGGTGCTCAAGGGACACTGCTAGATTTAGATCATGGAACCTATCCCTACGTTACCTCCTCTAACCCGGTTGCGGGTGGGGCTTGTGTGGGTGCGGGTGTGGGACCAACAATGATCGACCGTGTGATCGGTGTGGCGAAAGCCTATACAACCCGCGTGGGAGAAGGGCCTTTTCCGACAGAACTCAACGACGAGACAGGAGAGGTGTTGTGCGATCGCGGCGCGGAATTCGGCACCACCACCGGTCGCCGTCGTCGCTGCGGTTGGTTCGATGCGGTCATTGGTCGCTATGCTGTGCGTATCAATGGCATCGACTGTTTGGCAATCACCAAACTTGATGTCCTCGACACTCTCGAAGAAATCAAAGTCTGCGTCGCCTACGAAATTGACGGCAAACGTTGTGAGGACTTTCCTAGCAGCGCTCGCCTATTTTCTCGATGCCGACCCATCCACAAAACTCTACCCGGTTGGCAACAATCCACCGCTCACTGTCGGACTTTAGAAGACCTACCCAAGAAGGCGCTGGATTATCTCAAATTCCTAGCCGAGTTAATGGATGTGCCGATTGCCCTTGTCTCTCTAGGAGCTAGCCGCGATCAGACAATTATCGTAGAAGACCCGATCCACGGCCCCAAGCGAGCACTGTTGCACGCCAATGGCACACCAGTAACATCAGGAGTCTGACGATTTTTGATTCCTCCCCCTTGATACGGAGAGGCTATGAGATTTGGGATTAAAGCCAATCAATAATCCCAAATATGCCCTACTGTGTTCCGCTGCGCGATCGGCAATCTAAAGTCTAAGATCGGGCAGTCACCAAAAACTTGCAAACCCTTAAAAGCTACTGAAATGGACGTTACAGTTGAATGTCAAAAGAGACCGGAAGGCAGTAAGCCGAGAGCCTTACGTCGATCTGGTTTAGTTCCTGCGGTTCTCTATGGACACCAAGGTGCAGAATCTGTTTCACTGACCCTGAGTGCCAAAGATGCAGAAACTTTGCTCAAAAAAGCAACCGTTAACAACACCCTCGTTCAGGTAAAGATTCCTGACATTTCCTGGAGTGGTAAAGCTCTCCTGCGCGAAGTGCAGACTCATCCCTGGAAGAAGACTTCGCTTTACCATCTCAGCTTTTTCTCCGTAGCCGCTCAAGAGAGTCTCGATGTGGCGGTGCCACTGCACTTTGTGGGAGAAGCAATCGGCGTTAAACAAGACGGTGGAGTCCTTGACCCCCAGCTTACGGAACTTCAGGTGCAATGTGCTCCTGACAGCATTCCGGAGTCGATTGAGATTGATGTTTCTAATATGCAGGTTGGGGATACCCTGCGTGTCGAGGAACTTGTTTTGCCACCTGGCATCACGCCACTGATTGAACCGGGGGAAGCTGTTGTCACCGTTGCGGCACAGCGTGCTGCTGAAGACGGCGATGTAGAAGAAGCCAGCACAGAAGCTTAAATAGCATCTACCTGTGATCTGCTCCCATGAGATAAGTTAGACCAGGGACAATTGTCCCTGGCTTTTTTATGGAGATTGCTAATGGCTAATTGCGTTTTTTTCATTAGATATTAGCCATCCTTCAAAAAACCAAGTGCTGTAAACAAAGTGAGCCGTAGGAAGCGAGATGACACAAACAGCTGTTCCCGCCTTGATTGAACAAATGATGCAGTCGGAATTTTATCCTCACCCAGTAAAAGAACCGATTCGGATGATGCAAACTCACGTTTCCTATGTGTTTCTTACGGGTGATTATGCTTACAAAGTCAAGAAACCAGTCAACTTCGGCTTCTTGGATTTCTCAACATTAGAGGCGAGGGAGCATTTCTGCTTGGAAGAAATGCGGATGAATCGACCGCTCGCACCGGAGATTTACCTGGAAGTATTGCCAGTGACTCAGAGTAGCGATCGCGTTAGTGAACCTCGCTTTGAGTTGAATAAGGCAGGTCAGCCGGTGGAATATGTACTGAAAATGCGAGAGTTTCCCCAAGATGACCTATTTATTTCTATGTTTGAGCAGGGTCGCCTAACGGAAACCCATATGGAGGAGCTAGGGCAGATTGTTGCCCAATTCCATGCTCAAGCCGAAACGAACGATTACATTCGGTCGTTTGGGGAAGTCTCGCAAGTCCGTCAGGCGATTGATGAAAACTACCAGCAAACAGAGAAGTATATTGGTGGTCCTCAAACAATTGAACAGTTTGAAGAAACTCGGCAATTTACAGATGCTTTCTTTGCCAACCAGCAGGAACTTTTCAATAGCCGCATCCAAAACAACTGGATACGGGAATGTCATGGGGATTTACACTTAAGAAATATTTGCCTTTGGCAAGACAAAATTCAGCTATTTGACCGTATTGAATTTAATGAGCCATTCCGCTTTGTCGATGTCATGTACGACATTGCTTTCGCGGTAATGGATTTGGAAGCACGGGGGCGTAAAGAGCTAGGCAATGCCTTTTTGAACACCTATATAGAGCATACAGGCGACTGGGAAGGATTAAAGATACTTCCCCTGTACTTAAGTCGGCAGGCATATGTGCGAGCGAAGGTAAATTCTTTTCTATTGGATGACCCAGCTGTTCCACCTGACCTCAAGCAAGAGGCAGAGGCAACAGCAGCTCAATATTACAAACTCGCTTGGGAATATACGCGACAGCGAAAAGGACAGCTGTTTTTGATGTCAGGGTTGTCGGGTTCTGGGAAAACGACAGTAGCGCGACATCTGGCGCGACGTTCGGGAGCGATTCACATCCGCTCTGATGCTGTGCGTAAACACTTGGCCGGTATTCCTTTAGAACAGCAGGGTGGTGCAGACCTCTACACATCAGCGATGAGTCAGAAGACTTATGATCGCTTATTAGAATTGGGTATCAAGCTGGCAAGCCTTGGCTTTCCGGTAATTTTAGATGCGAAGTATGATCGGCAGGCATTGAGACAAGAAGCGATCGCCCAAGCCAAAAGCTACCAATTGCCAGTACAAATTATCCATTGCACAGCACCAGAAGACGTTCTACGCGATCGCCTTTCATCACGCACCGGGGATATCTCTGATGCCACACCTGACCTACTCCAGAACCAACAAGCAGCCGCTGAACCTTTCACAGACGAGGAACAATCTCTCGTCACTACATTGGACACAACCCAAGATTGGACATCACAAATACTAATCAGCGATTAGTTATCACTCGCTCCAAGGATAATAGAACTATCCCTATGCGCACAGGCTCTCTGTTTGAGAAGCAAGGCTTGGCAATTTGGGATCGAGTTGCCACTAATGAATCTGGGGGTTGGAGACGACTCATGGGAAACCAACATCCAAAAACTCAAATCTAAAATCTAAAATTGGGTCAGTACTCAGTGGTCACGCCCCCTTTCATCTTCCTCATCAACGGGACAACTAGGGGGACGCGGCAACGAACTTGAAAGCCAACGGCTAATAGTTCGCCAGATTATCACCTACCCTTAGCGACCAATTCGTGATGAGTGACAAGAAAAATATCAAACAATCCCTAACTGGGTTTTCCAAGGGATTTTCAACTGGAATAGGGCTACAACTTTGGTTGTTTTTTCTGTTCTGCTTTTACTTTCTCGGATACCCAGTCCCCTTAAGTATCTTGCTTGGCTTTGCCGGGGGGTTTGCTGGTGGCTGGGTGGTAGGCTGGTGGAAAACTCAAGATGTACCCATCGAACCGGAACCAAAGGTAGAGGATCGAATAGAATCTACTGCCAAAACGAGTGGGCTACGTCAAGCCAAACAGCGCAGGGATGCGGCTAAATCTAAGAAACGCTCACAGGGTCTTTTAGCCCCTTTGGGCGGTTTGATAAAAAAATCTAGAAGCTAAATCACCTTAGCCCTGACACCCTACAGTAAATAATGTTTTTATTTCTCTCAAAGCTGCTGCCGTTGTTCCTGTATCCCTTAGGACTGGCTTGTGTGCTGCTGGTTGTGGCTTTGGTGATGTCGTTAATACGCCCTCGCTGGGTACCAGTGCCTGTAGCTTTGGCATTACTTGTGTTGTTAGTGGGGGGTAATACTTGGGTTGCCAATGGCTTAGTAACATCCCTGGAGTGGCAGCAGATCCCAGCCGGAAAATTACCAACAGCAGATGCGATTGTCGTCTTGGGAGGTGCGACGAAACCGGCTCTTCCTCCACGACCAGCAGTAGATTTGAGTGAAGGGGGCGATCGCGTTTTCTATGGTGCCCAGTTGTACCGTGAAGGGAAAGCTCCTATAGTAATCGCTTCTGGTGGTCGCATTGATTGGCGTGGCGGCGGGTCAGAGGCTGGTGGACTGGCTAATGCGGAACTATCCGAGTCAGCGGATATGGCAGAGATTCTGAAAACTCTGGGTGTCCCCTCGTCAGCCATCTTACAAGACCCCACGTCTCTCAACACCTACCAAAATGCTGTTAACGTGCGGCAAATTATGAAGGAGCGAGGCATCCGACGGATATTACTGGTAACATCGGCTATGCATATGCCGCGATCGCTCCAGATTTTCCGACGTCAGGGAATTGAAGCCATCCCTGCACCCACCGATTTCCTACTCGCACAACAAGAGATCGAGGAACAAAACACCAGCCTCCAAGGTATTCTGCTAAGTCTTATTCCAGATACTGAGCGATTAGAAAAAACTACCCATGCTCTGAAAGAATACATTGGAATGGTGGTCTACCGTCTCCGAGGGTGGCTCTAAGGTATAGAGAAAAAAGAATTGACCATTACATGGATCGGAAAACTCGCCCCTACAAACCTTCAACAGCGGTTTAAGGTGAAAGTGGGTCTAGCCTCTAGTCATAATGCCAGAACAATTCCAATATATTATCCCAACGCCTCCACCGGCGGCTGATATTTTTGCCGCTTACCGATTCACTCATGAGTTTTATCGAGAAGCACAGCACAGGCAGGAGCATGAGCGCTACTGCGAGTGGTACAGGCAGACAGCAGAATACCATCGCCAAGAGTTGCAAAAAATGCAAGGTGACATCAACCTGTTTGGTTGGTTCTGTCGCCGTAAGGCTTAATAGAGAGTCGTCAGGCAGTGAACCAACAGAGGGAGAGACTAGGTGAGGGGGTGAGGGGGAGAAAGTTTCTACTGACTCTTAGTTGCTTCATGAGTGACAACAGAATTCACCCACTCTTCCCTACTCCCCCTTACCCCCTCATCTTGGGTGAGAATCGGATACTACAGGAGTTCAATCTCGTCCTCACGGAAGTGAGCACGGAATTTTTTGTCAAACTGGACTAGTACCGGTAGGTTGGCGCTCACTGGTCTGCCTTGCCACTCCACAACGATCCCGGCCACTTCTCCCTCCTGTCCTTTAACATCAAAAGGCTCGTTGCGGTGGGAAGGATGGTGGTAAACAATAACAGATTTCGTAACGCGTACTTGATCGCCAACTTTCATACATAAAGCTCGTGTTCTCTCCAACAGCCTGAACTCAGCCGGAACTTGCCCAGGCAATCTTACTATTCTTGCACAGCAGCGTTACTTCATAGAGTACCGAGCCAGTAATCAAAAAACTAGGTAGCGTCATGGGGAGATGGGTGAATGTAAAACCAAGCTCTCCTAACTCCCCATTCAGCTATTACACATTTAACTGGCATATTTACCTGATAGTTTTTTGTCTTCTGTCAGTTGTCCGTCAAGCGAAAGCAACTGACTACTGACAGAACACCCCAATGTAAAGTACGCAGATTAAATGCACAGCACTTTACCCTATACTCCATCACGCCTTAGGAGGTTGCTTTGGTACAGATGAAGACTGAGGCATCTGTTGCTGTGCTGGTGGGAAAAAGCGATCGCGCATCTGCTTGAATCCCTCAGGATTAAGTAACCACTGAGCTGTCAATAAAGCAGCACCAGCGGACAATAACACCAAAAACACCCCTACGATTCCCACAATGACCTTGAGCCACTCCCCTGAGGTGGTGGCGACCGATTCCGATTCAGTTGGCTCAGGCTTTACGAGTTCACTAGACTCATAGGTTTGACCAACCGCAGAAAATTCAGTATCCAGATTGAGTGCATAGATATTGTTTGCTAATGGGATTTCCCCAAGATTTAGTACTGCCGGATATTGTGGAGAAACGGCGCAGTAGGTCAGAACTACCGATGTGTTATCGAAACCATTTTTTTGATTCGCTAGGTCAATTAAAGACTGGACAGCCGCTTCTAGAGAAAGCTTGCCACTGAATACATTTCGCGGGTAATCCCGACAAAATTCCTCAATCAAGTTGTTGTTGCTCAGACCATCAGAACACAGCAATAGTAAACCATCTTCTTCCAAAATGAAGCGTCGTACAGTCGGACGCAGTAAATCAGCATCCTTTGTTCCGACAGCTTGAGTGAGTGCCCCAGCATCAGGGCGCTGCAACGCCTGTCGATACAGACTGCGACCCATCCGGACTTCCCGTGTTGCTACGTCATCATCCACCGTTAGCAGCTGGCAGTAGCGGGGTGTCATCCAGTAGGCTCGACTATCCCCAACACTGGCGATGTAAAGTTCGTGAGCATTACCCTGACCATCACGCATCTTCATTACCTGGGGCAGTTGCAGTGCCAGGATTAAAGTTGTTGCCATGCGACGCCTGGACTCGCGTTCTTGTTCATTATTGCGAGAGGCAATCATGTTATTGGCTACCCGGATAATAGCGGAGAGTTGCTGTGTTACCAGTGCCGGCGTCATGAGTTCCGGGTCTTCTGCCAACTCCGCCAGTAGTGCTCGAACCTGGAGTTTGATTGACTGCACCGCTAGTTGGCTTGCAACTTCTCCGCCTTCATGTCCACCAATGCCATCACAGACGATCGATAAGTGAGGAATCAATGGGTCACGAGGCTCGCTGAGATCTGTAGGCAGGTCAGATATCAGAGGATAGCAACTGTCTTCGTTGTGATCGTGTTGAGGCCCAGAATCGGTGGCACCAGCAACTCGCAAGCGCAAAGGCTGTCGAGCGGCTTGCTCTAGTAACAGCTGATTTAGTTTAGAGGCGGTCGCCTCTAAAGACGGCTCCTCAGTTTGTAGACCAAACGCGATCGCTTGTAACCGCGACGCCACCGACACCGCTGCCTTTCCACACCAAGCCTCCCAACATTCTCCCAGTTGTTGCAGACTAACTTTTCTAGGGAATTTGATCAGCGTGGCGCTTGCCCCTGATGAGGTTTGAGCTTCCAATGAATCTGAGGAATTCATCCCGCTACCCGTAGACGCGGCAGCAAATTCTCGCTCTTTGTCTTCAACGGTAGGCGTTGGCGGAGTCCTTAACACGGCGCTATCAGCATAAAGTTCCCGCAGTCTCACCCGGCCCCCTTCAACCCGAAGATTGTCTGGAACTAAGAGACTGGAAGCCCTACCCACTTCCTCCAGTGGCGTCCACAGTTCTAAAATCTGCCAGAGCCAATAAATCTGACGTACTGCTGACGCCTTCGTCCACATCGACTCAATTGTGGGATACAACTCGCCGTTGGCATCAATCGGTACATTCTCTAGCAAAATGACCACCGACTCCGGGTCAGACTCTTTCAAGTGACATATTCCATAAACCTCTGGGACGTGGAGGCGGTGTGGATACAAGCGCAGGTAAGGAAGGATATTACCACTCAGTTGAGCGGGAAACTCTGGTAGCAGTTCCGGGCGGGTATCCTGCCAAATTTGTCGGGCAACTACCTGGTATCTGTCTTTGACTTTTTCTCCAACGGAAATGTACGCGGCAGCTGAACCAGTTGCCCAAAGATAGCGATTACTCAGCGGCGTGGAACTGCTCATAAATGTAAAATCGGTCTAAAAATAACTACGACGTTAATTGACAATCGGCGCGAGTTAGGGCGTTAAGGTTGGAAACTAGGGAAAAAACTCTAAATCCCTCCTCATAGTAAGTTGCATTCATACAGCTCACCCTATCTAGCCATCTACCCATTTACCTAACTTGAAAATAGAGGGGGAGAGGGAGAAAAGAGATTTTCATCTTTTGCCTCTTTTGTTGTGGGTTCTCGCTCATGGGCGTCTAATCTCCCTATCTCTCCATCCCCAATCCAGTAAGTGAGTCATCTGAGCATGACTTGGTAGCAGCCCAAGTCCTTAGGTTACTTAAATTCCAGACAGCTGCAATAGATTGGAGCTAGCCTCTTGGAATTGTTCAACATTTTCCCTCAATGATGTCTAATCGCTTTAAGCAGAAATTCAAACAATAAATAAAAACATTGCTCTGTGTCCAGAAAGACTAGACTAACTAAATATGACACTCTAGTCGATTGGTACAGATTACAGAGGGGAATCGCTCTAATCTCGGCTTTTGGCATTACTGCTCGGCGGATTGAGAATAACTGGCTCTTGAGAATTGCTGGAATTAATATATCAACCCTTGGATCTACCTTTATAAACGGTTGCTACACCAGATATTGATATGGCACTGCTGAGTAATTCGATGCTCTGGCTACTGGCAGGGTCGGTGCTTTGTTTACTAGAACTGTTTCTGCCAACGGCTTTTGTCGCTGTCCTGATGGGAATCAGCGCCTTTGCCGTCGCGTTTGTGACGTGGATTGTGCCGATGGCGTTTCCCGTCCAAGTGGTGCTGTGGCTCTTGCTTTCAACAGCGCTGGTCTTTTTATCCCGTCGCTTCCTGCCACCCTCGGCAGCGTCTAAAAATCTGGATGCGAAGGATGCCGAAACCTTGACAGAAATTCCGGCAGGGCAGACGGGGCGGGTACTTTACGAAGGAAATTCCTGGCGTGCGCGTTGTGAGGATGAGGCGGAGGCGATCGCACCCAACGAAAAAGTTTACATAGTCAGACGGGAAGGCACAACCTTAATCGTTTTGCCAAAGAACCTCTTGCATTACTAAACCAGCCGATTCTTATTTATCAACTTTATCCACCTTAGAGGTGGAACACAGCCCAAAAATCTAGGAGGCATAAAATGGAAAGTTTTTTAGGTTTGCTACTTGCATTGGCTTTTGGGGGTACTATCGCCAGTTCTGTCAAAATCGTCAACCAAGGTAACGAAGCCTTAGTTGAAAGATTGGGAAAATATAGCGGCAAGAAACTACAACCCGGTCTTAACTTGGTTATCCCTGTCCTTGATCGCGTAGCTTACCAGGAAACCATTCGAGAAAAAGTCCTTGATATCCCACCCCAGCAATGCATCACCCGCGACAACGTTTCAATTAGCGTTGACGCTGTGGTCTACTGGCGGATTATGGATATGGAGAAAGCCTACTACAAGGTGGAAAATCTCCGATTAGCGATGCAGAACTTGGTACTGACCCAGATTCGCTCGGAAATGGGTCAACTAGAACTCGATCAAACCTTCACCGCAAGGACGGAAATCAATGAAATCCTGCTACGGGAATTGGACATCGCCACTGACCCTTGGGGCGTCAAAGTTACACGGGTAGAACTGCGAGATATTATCCCTTCCAAAGCGGTGCAAGACTCGATGGAGTTACAGATGTCCGCAGAACGGCGCAAGCGAGCTGCTATTCTGACTTCAGAAGGGGAACGGGAATCAGCTGTCAATAGTGCCAGAGGCAGAGCGGAGGCACAAGTGCTTGATGCCGAAGCGCGTCAAAAGGCGGTAATTCTGGACGCTGAGGCACAACAAAAGACGATCGTTCTCAAAGCACAGGCAGAACGCCAGCAGCAAGTCCTCAAGGCGCAAGCTACCTCTGAGGCATTGCAAATTATTACCAAGACCCTCAAGAGTGACTCTAAAGCCCATGAAGCGCTCCAGTTCTTACTTGCCCAAAATTATTTAGAAATGGGTACGACTATCGGCAGCAGCGACAGCAGTAAGGTGATGTTCATGGACCCCCGCACTATTCCAGCCACCATTGAGGGGATGCGCTCACTTGTTAGCGATGGTAATAATTTAAACTCTCAGTCGCTCAATTTTGATCTAGATAAGCTTGAGCGCTAAACCATTAACTTATCAGTAGGCGCAACGCTTTTACTAGTTCCGAATAATCAAAGCAAAAGTACCTGGCGACTGGAAGTCGCGGCGACACAAACGAAGTCCGCCTTCGCGGATTTGCTCTTAAACCGAATGACACTGACCAAAAAAAGGGGTTTTAAGCCTCCCTTTTTAAAGGGAATTATCAAAAAAATGTCGGATTTCAAGCTCCGTCCTTTCAAGGCGGAGCCAATCCAAAATC
>DATNPI010000684.1:0-20720 GCA_036703325.1 Coleofasciculaceae cyanobacterium | reverse complement strand
GATTTTGGATTTTGGATTTTGGATTAAAACAGATCCTCATTGTCATCTCCGGGTAGATTCCTCTAGCGGGAAATCTAAAGTTCCCAAATCTTAAATCTTCTTAATCTAAAATCCCGAGCCTCCGGATTTATCCGTGCAGTCAATCCAAAATCTGAAATCCAAAATCCAAAATTGATTGACTGACATCCTCCCTGCTTCAATCAAAGATTCAGACAGGGAGGATGTCAAAAATTATTAAAACTTTCAAGCAAGAGCAACAGCAGGTTCAGGCCAACGCCCTACGGCTTTACCAATCACCGCCATGTCTTGCACCAAGCGGTCAAAGCGCTCTGGTGTCAAAGATTGAGGGCCATCCGATAACGCTTTGGCAGGGTTGGGATGGACTTCAATCATCAAAGAATCAGCACCAGCCGCGATCGCACCCAATGCCATTGCTGGGACATACTCATAACGACCCGTACCGTGGCTGGGGTCAATCATGATGGGTAGGTGAGTGAGCGATCGCAACACTGGTATCACTGACAAATCCAACGTATTCCGAGCATACTGCCGATCGAATGACCGGATTCCTCGCTCACACATAATCACATTCGGATTGCCAGCCGCCAGAACATACTCCGCCGCCATCAACCACTCTTCAATCGTCGCTGACATCCCTCGCTTCAGCAACACCGGCTTCTCCTGAGCACCGACTTTCTTGAGTAGCGAGAAATTATGCATATTGCGGGCACCCACTTGCAGAACGTCCGCCACGGAGGCAATCTTCTCGACATCAACCGTGTCCATCACTTCGGTAATAATGCCCAAACCAGTCGCTTCCCGTGCCGCCGCCAGTAAACCCAAGGCACTTTCCCCATGACCCTGAAACGCATAGGGCGATGTCCGGGGCTTGTAGGCACCCCCTCGCAGGAACTGGGCACCAGCTTCCTTGACCCGCTGCGCCGTTTCAACGATCATTGCCTCGTTTTCCACCGAACAAGGCCCGGCAACAATCACCAAAGGATGATGCTCACCAAAGTGAACGGGGCCATTAGGCGTTGACACAACAACATCACTCGCTTCACCGTGACGAAACTCACGGCTAGCGCGTTTAAATGGTTGCTCAACCCGCAACACCTGTTCGATCCACGGGCTAGTTTCCTGAATTTGTAGCGGGTCTAGATCGACCGTATCGCCAACCAGACCGATGACGACCTTGTGCTGACCAACAATCTTTTCTGGAGTCAGACCCCATCCTCTTAATTCCTCGCTTACGCGAGAAACCTCAGCTTCTGGAGAGCCGACTTTCATGACCACAATCATTTTTTTAAAGCCCCTGCCAAATTCCCGATATGGTTGTTAATGATTAGTATTGGTTATTTGTTATCACACGAATAACCAATAACAAATAGCTAAATAGCTAGGGCGTGTTTTCTCGCCCCTTTTATCCCCCCCAGCTCCTCACTCTCATCTCCGGCCTTATTAAGGGGGGAGAATTTAATCAAAGTCCCCCTTTTTAAGGGGGATGCAAGGGGGATCTTCTAGGATGAAATGCAATAACGAGGAGTTTGAAAACACGCCCTAGTCCTTTTCACCAGCCGACCGCCATGCCGATGTCATCCGTCCCCAGTTCGTTGTGAACTCTTGCCAACCTAACTTCGTTCCTGGAACATCCTCATCCCAAGAAGCAGAAAGAACGCCATAGCTTAACCCCAACACCCCTAAGCCAAAAAAGCCCATGCTCACGAGCAGTACTGCCGTGTTGGGTAGCTTTAAACCAACATTTTTGATCAAAAAATAGCTGACAAAAAACGAGGCTACTCCCAAAGTTGTTGGAATTCCACTTAGCAGAACCATCCGACGCACCATACGCTTGCTTACAGCATCGGGAATCGCCATCGATTGCCTTGAAGCGGTGGTTGGCTTAGAAGCAGTGGTTGGCTTAGAAGCGGTGGTTGGCTTAGAAGCAGTGGTTGGCTTATCTGTCTTAGGAGCCTTTTGACTGGAGGCAGGTTCCGGCTTGGGTTTAGCAGCTTTTTTACGCTTCTGACGCGGTTCAAATGGCAAGCGCTCACCCGATGGTTCAGTAGACATAAGCTTAATGTTGCCTATCCGCGAATACCTAAACGTTGAATCAAGGCTTGATAGCGTCCTAAATTTTCGTTGCGAAGGTAGGTCAGTAAACGTTTCCGCCGACCAATCATCTGCAATAATCCCCGTCGGGAAGAATGGTCTTTTTTGTTGCTTTTCAGGTGCTCACTTAAGCGATTAATGCGTTCGGTGAGCATGGCAATTTGCACATCAGCCGATCCAGTGTCGGTTTCATGTACCTGGTAGCCATTGATAAGTTCGTGTTTGCGCTCTTGCGTCAGGCTCATGGGGAGAGTTATTTCTTATAATCCAGCAGTTTCCCATGTTATCACCCTGAACAGGGTGGTTGAAAGGCGAACCTATCGAAGGTAAGCTGAGGCGCATAAAACATAGGATATTCACATCTTGGCTTTTTGTCCTGTGTCAGTGGTCAGTTGTCCGTTGCCACGCTCCCACGCTCCCACTGACTCCTGACAGAAAATTTAAGTGTTTCGGCGTGCAGATTGGATGCACAACAGCTTAGAAGGATAACAGACCAATTGCCATCATCGCTTAGGGCTGTAAATTCCCTGACGCCTCATGGCGACGGTCGTCTAACCACTGTTGCAGAATGATGGCGGCAGCTTTGCGGTCGATGAGACCTTTATTGCGGGAAGGCGATCGATTTTCGGCTTTCAATTGCTCTTCTGCCTCAAAAGAAGTCAGTCGTTCATCCACATACTCCACAGGTAGCTGGAGCGCTGCTGCCAACCTGAGAGCGAATTTCTTCACCGTTCGTGCTTGGGACCCTAACGTTCCATCCAGCGCATAAGGCAAACCAACCACCAGTACATGCACTTGTCTCTGTTCAACCAATTCTCGTAGCTGCGCTACATCCCGGTCAAAGGAGGTGCGCTCAATCGTCGTAAGACCAGTAGCAATCAGACCAGTGCCATCACATCCCGCCACACCGATGCGCTTGCTCCCCACATCTAAGCCTAGTGCCGAAATTCTCTCCTTCACTTTCCTCTCCTAGGAAAATAGAGGGGGAGAGGGGGGGAGAGGGAGAGGGGGAGAAAAGAGATTTTTATCTTTTGTCGTGGACTCTCGCTCATGAGCGTCTGATGTGAGTTTTCGGCTTCTTGAGGAATAAAGATTGGGCAGTAGAGATTGGGGATGAGGAAGAGGTGGTTGGTAGTCGAGTTGCCTCAATAGAAAAC
The DNA here is from genome assembly GCA_036703325.1 of Coleofasciculaceae cyanobacterium. GTDB lineage: Bacteria > Cyanobacteriota > Cyanobacteriia > Cyanobacteriales > Coleofasciculaceae > DATNPI01. The sequence goes on along the minus strand of DATNPI010000684.1, from coordinate 17,451 downwards.
TCTTCCCCAGTTCCCAATCCCTAGTTCCGAGTTTCTGAAGACTCAGCGGGTGGTGTTACTTCCTGAAGAAGCGCATTGGCTGGCTGTGAGACAGGAGATATATCTGTCTTTGAAGCCCCCTGATGCTTTTTAGATAATGACTTCCACCAATCGATGCGACTGGGTATTGGGGTGCGTGCTGGCTGTAGTCCCTTAAGTACCTCTGACAACTGCAATCCTTCCAAAGAAACTGGCCTAGCTTCTCGTAGTTTGTGCCAGACTGAACGAGACATCAGTAGAGTATGCTCAATCCGTTCAGCTCCCATCTGTTCCAGATATTCTTCCCGCTCTGGTTGATAGTCAGCGGAAGCCAGATGCAGTGATTGTGCAGGCCAATCTTGGACAATCCGTGCCATTTGAGACAGTAACTCTGGATATAAGTAGGTATAAGCTGGGTGGACTGTCAGTTCAGCTTCGTGGTAGCTAGAACCATCGCGGCACACCCGTATCTGAAAATAACCAATTGCTGCTTTACGCTGCGGTTCAAATACGTAGCCACTGACCACCTCGGTACGACTGAACCACTGCTGCACATTAGAGAGCAATGCCGTCACAAAACCCGTTTTAAAGTCCTGGATGTGGCGGTCAAAAACCTGGCGCACGAGGGGTGGCATTGACGCTGTGTCCAGCTGATAAATTAGCTGGGCATCGGCATTACTCACGGGGAGCAGGTTAGGTAAGTCTGGCTCGTGAGCAGCAAGTTTTTCAAGCAGTTCTGGCGCAATAGCCCAGTAAGTCAGTTGCGCTAGACGCTGAAATCCGTTTTGCTGATAAAGCGCTAGTGCCGATTTGTGATGGATATTGACTTCCAGTAACCAGGTTCGCGCCTCCCAAATTATCTCGAAGCAATAGCGCAGTAGCCCAGAGCCACTTTCTACAGAGGCTAATGTGTTGTTTGACGAGACAGCCTTTGGATCAACTAAAACCTGCTCCACCCGCCAAGTGCTGCGGGTGCGATTAAACGGCGCAACTTTGATTACCCCACGAACCTGTTGGATGGCTTCAGCAACATAAACGCAAAAGACATACCGATAAGGATTTGGGAACCAACTCAAAAACTTCAGCAGCCCATACCACCGTCGAACCTGTTGTAATTGCCGAACGAATTCAACTGAGCAACTGTTGCTATCGGCATCAGTTGCCCCTGTGGCCAGCTGTTCGATTGCCTCCAAATCACGGTATTGAATGGGGCGAATCACATTCTTCGCGTTTTCCGAAAGAGGTGAAGTCATCTTGGATACAGGTGCTCTTGAAGCTGATAGCAGCAGACGCGACCAACAGGCTTGCGCTGCCATAAAGATTTGCAAGACTGAGGTTACTGCCAATATATTAACGATTTTCCCACCTTTCCACTTTTCCCGTTACTATTGCTTCTTCAATCAACACTCAAAACTCCAAATCAGGACTTCCTTTGTGAAGCTCTTGTAGCGAACCGAGAACTCTACTGAGCTGACGCAGGCGATCGCGTCAGCCAATAGTCCCTTTCGTAGGGCATCAGACCGATAAACAGTGTTAGCATCTCACAGGTCTTGTCAATTTTGGCGTTGCGGAAATTGAAAAAAGGGGCTTCTTGCCAGCCACGGGGCTAGCCTTATCCTCTTCCCCAATCCCTAACCCCCAGTCCTAGCCCCTTTTGGGTCAATCTTGCTGCCCCTGAGCAGTTGAGTATCATTACTGATTGGGCGCATCAAGCTTAAATAAACTTGCTTTTGTGCCGGGTAATTGTTCATAAACATTTGTAAACTATTAAACAACTAAACGTGTTCCTGCTCACAAAGGTCTGCCTGCCGCCTTCCAAGGGATGCGGCTTCTTCCCGGAAAAGCACTCCGGGATTTCTACTGTGTTAGGAGTTTCTAATGAAGCAACTTGTTAATCTTGAGCGCTTTTTCCTTATAGGCCACATTGGTTCGATGGCCTTTGGACTAGCGGGGCTACTAATTGTCTTACCCCATCCAGAACTCATCGCCGGTTTATCAAGCTTTGGCCAGACTCTATTTGAGTGGTCAATGTCTGGGGGTGGGGTCGTTTATATTATTTTGGGTGCGGCAGCTGTAGCCATTTATGCCTACCGAACCTTGGGACTATGGCATTGGCTGACGTTCATGGTGCCTGCTGTTTTTCTCTCGTTGGGCAGTGAATTGCTGGGAACCAGCACTGGCTTTCCTTTTGGGGAATATGGTTACCTAAGCGGTCTAGGCTATAAGGTTGCTGGTCTTGTGCCATACACGATTCCCCTGTCCTGGTTTTACATGGGGCTGGTTTGCTATCTAATCGCCCGTGCTGGTCTAAAAATCGACAACAAGGGTGATACCAGATTGCTGTGGCTTCGTCACATTGGGGCGATCGCGCTGGGAGCGCTGCTCCTAACATCTTGGGACTTTGTTCTTGACCCAGCCATGAGCCAAACCGCTTATCCCTTCTGGCACTACGGAAAAGTGGGAGCCTTTTTTGGAACCCCATACCGAAATTTTGCGGGTTGGGTAATGACGGGTGTCCTTTTTATGACAGTGGCAGCCTTCTTCTGGAAGAAAGCGCCCATTGCCATATCGCGAAAACAGTTAGGACTTCCTCTGGTTGTTTATCTAAGTAACGTCATCTTTGGCACTGTCATGACCATTGCTGGTGTTGGGATTTGGCTGCCCGTGGCGCTAGGCATTGTACTAGGCGTGGTTCCTGCCTTGGTTTTGGTCTGGATGGCTCCATCTGAACCAACACTAACCGCACCCGAACAACTGGAAAATGCTGAACTAGTCCAGCTCCAGACTGCCAAAGTACCAGTAGCACCAATGGGAGTTATGCCCAAGTGAGTTGGGTTGCAACTGTAGTCAGTGAGGCAACAGCGCTAATTTCACTGCCGACTACTGGCTTCCTGGCAATAGCGCTGTTACTCATTCAGACACCAGCCGCCTTCCTCCTTCTCTCACGGCTCATCAAGGGGCCAGGGCGTCGTCCTCCAATCGTTCCTCAAATCGCCACACCTGAACAATTGGGTGCTGTCAGTGTGGTGGTTCCCACTCTTAACGAGCAAGAGCGGTTGACGCCCTGTCTTGTGGGCTTAACTCGACAGAGTTACGAAGTTCGAGAAATCATTGTCGTAGACAGTCGCTCGACGGATGGGACGCCGGAACTGGTTAAGCATGCTCAAGAGAAAGACCCCCGCTTTCGCTTGATAACCGACGATCCCTTACCCGCTGATTGGGTAGGGCGTCCGTGGGCCTTGCATACCGGTTATTTACATACTTCCCCGGACAGTGAATGGATTCTCGGAATGGATGCCGATACTCAACCAACGCCCGGACTGGTTGCGGGTCTGGTCAAGGCAGCTGAAGCGGAAAAGTTTGACTTGGTTTCCCTGTCGCCCCAATTTATCCTCAAATATCCAGGGGAGTGGTGGCTACAACCAGCGCTATTGATTACCCTGGTCTATCGGTTTGGGCCGACTGGTATCAATAGCGAAACGCCGGAACGGGTGATGGCAAATGGGCAGTGTTTCTTGTGCCGCCGGGAGGTTTTGACCAAACTGGAGGGCTATACGAGTGCGAGGGGGTCTTTTTGCGATGATGTCACCCTTGCTCGTTATGCCGCTGCTCAGGGGTTTAAGGTCGGTTTTTTTGATGGGGCGAAGGTTCTGAAGGTGCGGATGTATGAGGGGGCAAAAGAAACCTGGAAAGAGTGGGGGCGAAGTCTTGACCTCAAAGACGCCTCGTCTACAGGTCAGCTGTGGAGTGACTTGTGGCTGTTAGTGAGTGTTCAGGGTCTTCCTCTACCACTATTCCTGATTTTCTTTAGCTTCCTAGGGCTAGGAATTTCCTCGCCACTCGTTACGGCAGCAGCTGGGTTGAACTTATTTTTACTGTTGATTCGTACTGCCTTGCTGTTTGCGATCGCTCCTTCTTATGATCGCACACACTCGCCAGCTCAGTCCTCCTGGCTGTTCTGGCTTTCCCCCCTGGCAGACCCTTTAGCCGTCTTGCGAATTTTCTTATCTGCTATTCAAAGACCAACTCAGTGGCGAGGTCGAGTTTATAAGGTTTGAGTTTTCTCAAAGACAACTGAGTGCTGAGTAGGGTTCTATCAACAAGAACACTGTTTATGTTTAACTCGGTAGATGCCCCGCCCCTTGTGGGCGGTCTTCAACTCAGCACTCAGCAATGAAAGTCTGATTTATCTATGTATTAAAAAATCTATACTTTTCTAAATATGTCCTAGATTCATGGCTAGTTGCCCTAGCTGCCCATCGGCTTGTGACCTAAGACAAAGAAAGTAGTAATATCATTCCAAATGCCTTTGTCTGTTACTAACGCCTCAAGTTCTGCAAAATACTCAGCCTTGGCTTGCTCTAGTTGCTCTGGCTCTAGTTGCCCAAGAGGACGACACAGAGGATGCTTTATGCTGCCCTCCCATGCCGCTTTGGCTTGACTCAAACTGATATAGCTACCGAATTGCTCAGTTTTTACTTCAACATCTTCAAAGCCAGCTTCCTGTAGCAGGAGGTAGCACTTCTGTTCTGTCCCAGTCAGATCGTTAAACACTAAGGAAACGCCGTACTTTTGTGCAACTGTGTGTAACACAACACCAGTTACAAAAGCAGTTTCTGCAAAAACACACAATCCAATCAGTCCATCCGGTTTGAGAAACCCATGCCATAAGCGCAAGTCAGCCGGAACGTTGGTCATGAGAGGAAGCGCCGAGCAACATAAAACCCTGTCGAAAGTGTTATTGGGAAAGTTCAGAGCTTCTGCATCCGCTAGCATCAGTTCAATATTACTCACGCCGGCTGCTTTTGCCTTTCGTTTGGCTTTTTCTAGTAGACCTGTCGAGATATCAACTCCGACTACTCGACCCTCAGAACCCACAAGCTGTGCCGCTTCAATCGCAACCAGGCCTGTCCCTGTTGCAATATCCAATACTTGCTGTCCAGGGCTAATCTGTGCAGACTCGATCAGCCGATGGGCAAGCCGAGGATGAAAATCGCCTTCATCATAGTTGTGGCTTCGGCGGCTATATATGTCCGCCACTTGTTGCTTAAAATCGTTGAGTTCAAGTGGGTGATTCATCAGGTTATCAGCACCGTCCCGAAGATGCCGAAGAGAGCGCCACTCTGATAACCCACTTTATACTCTTTTGTCAATCGTCATCTGTCGCATTAACTTGGTCTACCCGTTCCAACTGCCAAAGGATTTGATTTCCTTCGCGCCGTACCCGTGACACAATCCAGTTGCGCCAAGGCCAGTGGTCACCCCTACTCGTCACAGCACTAGCGTTTACATCCATTAAATCAGCTAGTTCAGAGCTGCTAATTAGGTAGCCCTGAGTGGCGATTTCATCGGCAATGCGTAGGGTTTCTACTAAGTTACGGAGTTGAGCAACTCTCACCTCACGCGGTAAGTCGTCAATCGTACCAATAGGGGAAGAAACAGGTGAATCCATCATGGCTCCGTCAGAGAGGGGAAGGCTCATTTGTATAGTCTCGTAAGCTAACTCAGAAGCTGTATTTAAATCTGATACTCCTGTTACCGGCAGATGAGTCGCTGACCTAACCGATTGTGGAGTACTCAAATCAAGTGCCTGTTCTAGTGCCGGAGGCTTACCAATGGCAAAAGCACGAGCGATTGTATCACAACGCTCATTTCCTTCATTGCCACTGTGACCTCGGACGTACTGCCATTCCACAAGCTGGGAATTGAGTTCATCAAGCATTTCCCAAAGGTCTTGATTTAAAACGGGTTTTCCTTGTGCCGTCTTCCAGCCTTTCTTTTTCCAGCCCTTAACCCATTTGGTAATACCATTTTTAACGTATTCGCTGTCAGTATAGAGGGTAACGAGTTCAGTTTGTCCAGACGCATTGAGAACCTTCAGAGCTTGGATCGCAGCGAAGAGTTCCATCCGGTTATTCGTGCTTAGAGCTTCGCCACCGCCCATCTCATAGACGGAGCCATCAGTAAAATAAACTACAGTGCCCCAGCCGCCGGGCCCAGGGTTGCCAGTGCAGGCTCCATCGGTATAAAAGCTTTTGATTTGGCGAGTATGAGGCATATTTAAGTGTTTGAGTTTTGAGTTTCAAGTTCACTCCTCAATTTTTACTAGCCCAAGCGCTGATCGCTAACCTGCTAGTGAAGGTAAATGCTGTCTAGCCATCGAAGGAGAGCGTGAGAGGTAATGGTCACTCATTGTACCTGTGTCTTCTCAGATAATAATGACTTCTACCTCACACTCTTAAATCTCTGCTCAGAGCTTAAAAGAGCCAGCTCTAACTCGTGACAACCATAAAACTTACGCAATAAGCCCCCGACCCCCCCAACGCCAGGGGAGAAAATTCTGATTTCCCCAGAATTAGGAGGGTAGGGCGACTTTTTGCTAGATAGTGCGTAAGTCCTGAGCCAGTTAATAACCGCGCTGTGTGACAGAGAGAACCTTGCAATATCTGCACATCATATCCATCAGGATTCCATTAAGATCGCAGTTGCCGGGGTTGCTGGGAGAGATAATACACCTTGCCCTCGGTTCCATCCTCCTGCACTGAGCCTCGTGAGCTACGAACCCCTACACCACAAATATCGCCCTCAGACATTTGCCAATTTAGTGGGGCAAGAGGCGATCGCTACCACCCTCACCAACGCCATCCGTACTGAGCGGATTGCCCCAGCTTATCTGTTCACTGGGCCTAGAGGTACTGGCAAAACTTCTAGTGCCCGGATTTTGGCAAAATCCCTCAACTGTAAAAAGCAAGATAAGCCCACAGAGTTACCCTGTGGCGTCTGTGAGGTCTGCAAAAGCATAGCCTCAGGCTCCGCACTCGATGTGATTGAAATTGACGCTGCCAGCAACACGGGCGTCGATAACATCCGGGAAATTATTGAACGTGCTCAATTCGCGCCAGTCCAGTGCCGTTACAAAGTCTATGTAATTGATGAATGCTTGACTGGAGACTCGCTGGTGCAAACCAGTGAAGGTCTGATTCGTATTGACGATCCGAGTATTCAAGGGAAAAAGGTTCTTAGCTACAACGACAGTTCAGAACTATGGGAATTTAAGCAAGTTGTCCGGTGGCTAGACCAAGGGGTACGTCAAACGCTAGTCATCAAAACAACCGACCGAGAAATCCGATGTACTCCTAATCATTTAATCAGGACTGAGGAAGGATGGACACCAGCCAAAAACATAACCAGGGGGATGGCGATTTTATCTCCTGTGTGTGCGGATGCGGTCACTCTTCAGGAGGGGAAAAACCGCACAGATAAATCCGGGGGCTTGACCATATGGACTACAAATTTGGAGTGGGTCGAATCTGTAAAAGTCTCTGAAACAGAGAGGGTTTATGACCTTGAAGTTGAAGACAACCACAACTTTGTAGCTAATGGTCTGCTAATGCATAACTGCCATATGTTGTCGGTGGCAGCGTTTAATTCCTTACTAAAAACATTAGAGGAACCACCCGATCGCGTGGTATTTGTATTAGCAACAACAGACCCTCAAAGAGTCTTGCCAACGATAATCTCTCGGTGTCAACGGTTTGACTTTAAGAGAATCCAGCTGGAGGCAATGGTAAAGCATTTGCAGCATATTGCCTCCCAAGAAAACATCAATATTGCAGCCGATGCCCTAACTTTAGTGGGACAAGTAGCTCAAGGGGGACTCCGGGATGCTGAAAGTCTGCTCGATCAACTGAGTCTATTACCCGGACAGGTGACAGTGGAGGCCGTCTGGGATTTGGTGGGAGCGGTGCCGGAACGGGACTTGATGGCGCTCACAGAAGCGATCGCCTCCAACAATCCTGAAACCGTTCTCGAACAATGCCGCCGCCTGATGGATAGAGGTCGCGAACCCCTGGTTGTCCTGCAAAATCTTGCTGGTTTTTACCGGGATTTGCTCATTGCCAACACCGCACCTGATCGCAGTGATTTAGTTGCATTAACTCCTCCAACCTGGAACCAGCTGCGTGAATTTGCCAAACCACTGGATGCCGCCAGTATTTTGCTCTCGTCACAGCACCTAAAAAATAGCGAAGCTCAAATTAAAAACACCACTCAGCCGCGCCTGTGGTTAGAGGTGACTCTACTAGGTTTGTTGCCGTCTGCCAACAGACCTCAGCCAGTAGAGACAGGTTTTAGAACCCAACAAGCTCCTTCGGTAAAGCGGTCAGAAACCATACAGCGTACTGCGCCTGAAAACCGCGAAACCCCTCCACCGCCCTTACCGCGCAATCAGCCTCACAATAGTACGCCGATGACCCTTCAGACAAATAGCGAAGAGTTAGCGAGTCGTCAAGGGTCAGAACAGAGCCGACACCAGCCATCTACTTCAAATATTGACACCTCCACCGCCGGGGGGTCGCCGACTCCAAGTCCAGCTCCAGTCCACGGCGAACAGCTATCAACGCCTTCTGCTGTCTCTCAATCGCCAGAGAGCGTTGCGCCACAGGAGGCGGAGCTACCGGGTCAACAGAGTGCGATCGATGCCCTGCCGCCAAGTCTAGAGAAAGCTTGGCAAAATGTGCTTGCTCATGTCCAACCCTTTACTCAAGGTCTGTTGCAGACAAAGGGTCGCTTACTCTCTTTGGATGGTGAGGTTGCCCGTGTCAGTATTAGTTCACAGCCCTTGCTGAAGATTGCTCAGAGCAAATTGGCTGAGATTGAAGCCGCTTTTGAAGCGGTCTACAATTCGAAGGTGAAGGTCATCTTACAAGCTGGTGGAACTGAATCCTTCAATACTACCCCTACCAACACCAGTCCTAGCGCTAGCCCAGCGGGAAGCGATCGTGTAAAAGGGTCATCTGAACGGCTGCCCACCTCCAACGATGTAGTCATAGATCCAACGCCAAACATTCAACGCGAGCAATCAACGACTGACCATCCAACCACCTTTACCAACAGACAGATACCGTCAGAGATTAATGAGAGAGGAAGAGGGAGCGAGGGAGAGAGGGAGAAACTTCCACCATCTTCTAGACAAATCGACAACCCCACAACCTCTTCCTCTGTTAGCGTTAGCAATACAGCTCCGGAGACGCGGGCAGTAGCAACGGTGGGAGCGGTTAGCTCGGCTCCGTTAGGTTTTGCGGGCTATGCTGAGTCAGCAGCAAAGCGGGACACGAGTGTGTTTCAGGAGCAAGGTAGTGATGTCTCGCCTATCTCCCTGACGCAGTCTTCAATACCGCTACCAGCACAAGACTTAGACTGGAATACGGAGGAAGTTGAAAAGGCGCTTGGGAACCTCACGAAATTTTTTGAGGGAGAGATTCTCGATCTGACAGATGATTTCCAGCCAAGTGAACCTGTCATTACTCCTCAACCGCAAGATGCTCCTTACGTTGCTATTACTGCCCTATCTGAGGAGGACATTGATACAGTTACTGAGCAGTTGGAATCAGAGCTAGAAGAGGACGAACAAGAGCGAGAGTTGATTCAACCAGCAGCCACCCACCAGCAGCAATCAATTGACCTGACAGCCTTCCATAATGTCCAGACACATCCAAGGCTGAAAGAGATTGAATACGATGAGGATGGTGATATCGCGTTCTAGCGCTTGACTAGTCATATCACTTCTGATTAGGTAGTCATCGTTAAGTCTGAGTGGGAGAGAAGGAGAGAAAATTTAATAATGACTATGTAAAGGGAAGTGATATCAACCGATACAAGGATTTTAAATTGGCGATGCAAGGATTTGCCCCACCCCGCATAGAGGAATGGGGCTTAAGGATTTTAGATCGGCGATGCAAGGATTGATTCCGCTGACCTTGGTGGAGTATGAAAGGTGAAAATCACAATCCAAAATCCAAAATCCAAAATCTAAAATTCCTAGTCAATAGCACCCTTGCCGCTCTCATTTAAAATTCAAAACTTTCTTCGCTGCTGCCTTGATGCACAGTTTTCACCCATTTCAGCCGCTTGGGTCGCACGGAAATCCGCGCGGTAATACTGGCAATTACCAGCATCCAGTGAAGCATATAAAGGGTGCCGCGTAGTGTCTGTAAGAGGGTAACAAAAAAAGTTGAGACACTTAATTTTGTTTGACTGGTGCGGCGTAGCCCGATGAACATTCCGATCAGGGGAAGGGTGAAAGCCAGACCGCTCAGAGGGCTGAGGATTGGTAGACGGTTGCGGGCGATCGCCATTAGAAAGTCCGGTATGGCAGCCGCAGGCAACAAATACTGGATGATCATAAATGAGCATAAATCCAGTGTTTTCAGCGTACCCATGCGGTTACTAGCAATCAGACGCCAGTAATCTAGATAGCGCTGGTATCCTCCTTCTCCCCAGCGGTTACGCTGATGCCATAGCGCCAAGGCAGTGGTGACGCCTTCTTCTTCAACAGGGGGGAAGTCCAGAAAACCGATATCCCACTTGTCGAGGTGCAAGCGAATGGTCAAATCTAAGTCGTCGGTAATGGTTTGCTCATTCCAGCCACCGCAACGCTCTAAAGCTAATCGCCGGACAAACTGGCCGTTGCCCCGTAATTCTCCAATACCTCCAATGGAAATGCGCTGCTGTTGGATGTAGGTGTCGAGGGCCATTTCTGCCATCTGCCCTCGTGTCCAGAAGTTGTGCGAAGCATTAGCGATCGCTTTCCGCACCTGCACCGCTCCCACTTCCGATTTACTAAATAACGGCAGCACCCGCCGCAGCAAATCCTTAGTTAGCTTCGCATCAGCATCAAACACTCCCACAATCTCCCCTTTGGTTAAGGGGAGTACCTGATTGAGCGCTCCTGATTTGCCGCCACCTGCATCAGCAGTTCGATGCAGCACTTTTAGTTGAGCGTATTCTGTCGCTAGTTGGTCTAAAAGCGCTGGCGTCCGGTCAGTACTGTGATCGTCAATCACCCAGACTTCATAGCGCGTTTCTGGGTAGTCTAAATTACACAGGGTTTTAACCAAGTTACTGATGACAGCTTCTTCGTTTTTTGCTGCCACTAGTAGGGAAACATAAGGAAAATCGGCTTGATCGTTATCTAAAAGCGGTTCGGGTGTCTTTAAAGGTCGAGCCAGCAAAAACCGTACAGCTTGAATTCCCAATAGTGCCGTCAAGCCCAAAATCAACCAGGAACCCCAAGAAATTAAATGAAGCGCGATCGTACCGCCCCAAATCACGGTTAATACCAAAGCCGCTTTGCGTCGGCGTCCTTCTAGTCCCTGGAAGAAGAAATCACTTTCAAAGTCTTCTTCATCCAAGTCAGATAACAGAGAGCTAATCGGGTCAAGCTCGCTACCAGAATCGTTTTCTGTCCAGGAATTCTCCGACATAAGTTACTTGGTTCAACCACCTTTACTGATGTACGCTCATAGACTAACAGGGACGGGCTAACACCAAACCGTGCAGCTTATACACACTAACAGCTAGCAATTAGAGATTGCTCTTATCTTCCACCTCTCTAAACTCGCTGTGGGGTTCATACAACCTCTATTGAGCGCCACACCTTCTTGTGTAAATCGTTAGCTCTTGCAAGAGCAACAAGTGTTGGTAGAAATGGCTGTTCCTCGCCTTGAACTCCTTACAGCAGCGTTTTTTGGTGTCATTGCCCCAGCTTAATGAACGCTAGTGCAAATTTAATTGTATCCGAAATTATTAAATTTCTTATACTTTGATGAGCGTTCTTCATTCTTTGAGACTTTTTGTAGTGAAGTTGTTGCTCGTCCCTTGGTGATAACACAGCTGAGTTGAGCAGGAGCTTCACTTGCAAGTAAAGTCAAAGTCGAGTTGAAAAGGCTGCTCTTGACAGAGCTTTGAACTCTAGTGATTTTTTGAAACCTTCAAATTAAAGGTGTGTGGGATTGGCGTATGGTGACTTCTTTGATAGCCACAGCAGTTTGGGGACTTGGTTCTGTCCTATGGGTAGAACTGGTGCGAGACTTCTACCATGTCTTGTCCCATTATTGGCCTCCACTGTATCGGTTACATGTGTGGCATCATCGTGTTTTTCGTCCGGATTTAACCGCCGTTAGCGACAGGATTTATCGGCAGGCTCAATGGCGTAATGATGTTCCAGAATGCTTGTTCATGCTGCTGTTGAGTTTGTTGGTGTGGGTTGTAGCTCACCTGATCGCACCCCAGCAGCAATTAGCTGCGTTAGTAGGTTCTCTCTACGCCCTAACATTCTTGCTCAGTGCGATCGCTCGTGCCAGTGGGTGGAGTTGGGCTGATGAAGTAACTGATTTGACTCATCGCTCAGGTCCCTTTCTCACCCCACCCTCGTCCTGGAGCGTAAACCGACCCTACCACTGGCGGCATCACTTTGATAACCAAAAGGCTTACTATTGCAGTACGTTGACGTTGGTGGACAAGATAATGGGTACAGCTCTCTCGCTAAAAGGCAAAACCATTGCTGTGACGGGGGCATCCGGAACCTTAGGGCGAGCGCTTCTGGATCATCTCCACGCTCGTGGGGCGAAAGTAATTGCTCTTACTTCCAAGGGTGAGGCCCTTACCTTAAGTGTGAAGGGTGAAAGTCTGCCGGTAAAGACAATCACCTGGCAGGTGGGAAAAGAGTCAGAATTAGCAGCACTCTTGGAAAAGGTGGATATCCTTATCCTCAATCACGGCATTAATGTCCATGGTGATCGAACAGCCGAAGCGATCGCGAAATCTTACGAAATAAACACTTTTTCTAGTTGGCGGTTACTGGAGCTCTTTTTCAATACTGTCCGCACTAACGAAGATGTAGCGAAGAAAGAAGTTTGGGTCAACACTTCGGAAGCAGAAGTTAGCCCTGCTTTGAGTCCGCTATACGAGCTAACCAAACGAGCGCTGGGAGACTTGGTGACGCTGCGGCGTCTCGATGCTCCCTGTGTGGTGCGAAAACTAATTCTTGGTCCGTTTAAGAGTAATCTTAATCCGATTGGGGTGATGTCTGCTGAGAAGGTGGCGGGGCAAATTGTAAATCTTGCTACACGAGATGTGCGTAACATCATCGTGACAATTAATCCGTTAACCTTTTTGGCTTATCCCATTAAAGAATTCTGTGTCGCCACCTACTTCAAACTGTTTAGTCGGAAGGCGGCTGATTTGACAGAAGCACTCTGCCCTCAAACATTAGCGGCGGATGCAACGAAGTCATAAAAATAGTTCACCCAACTAAGGATTAGGCATTGGGGAGGTAGAAGGCTTGGGAACTAGTACAGTGCGGCAAAAGCTTGCCACCAGTTCCACCGCCAGTAAGGAGGAAAGAGAGTTATTTCTACCGCACTGAATCTAGTACAAAGCTTGGCATTGTCAGTCTCATCTCCATTGAGAGGACTCCCTCCCAGACTCTCCTACGAGAAGATAAATGCTTAAATAAAAGTATTATGCGCTTGAGGAGAGAGCAGAAAGTCACAAAAGATGAGTAGTTTGCCGAATCAACAACCTCAGCCTAATCCGTTTTCTGTTACTGGGCTTAACCTCCAGAGATAATCCCGCCAGCTCTCACTTAACGGAAATTGAGGAAAATTTTCATATTATGTCTATCGAAAAACTTCAGCCTGCCGACAAAGCTGCCGTTGGTCTTTATATGCCCTACTACCAGGGTGCAAAGCGCAATATGTTACCCCTAGCGATTAGCCTCTACCAACAGGGGTCTTTGGAAGGTGATCGCCGGATTGAAGGGGGTGAGAATATTCCTTTTGTCGCTACTTGGTTTGTATCGAAGATTCCTTCTGAACTGACTCGTTGTCGGTTACAGTTTGATGGGAACGCGGAATTGAGTTACGAAGTTACTATGGCAAATTCTGAGTTCATGAATTACTTAATTGAAGTAATCATGAATTTTAAGCGATCGCGCTTAACGGATTTTTCCCAGGCGTTTTATCGCAAGCTGCTACGCATTGACGACTAAGCACCAGTTGAAATTTAGAGGAGAGAAAGAAGGGGTGGCAAAATCCGTTAAGTATTTGCAGATTGGGTCAACAGAAGCTTACAGCGGTAAGTCAGCGACAATCCTTGGAGTTGCCCATCAGCTTCAAGAAAAAGGGCTGGATGTCGCTTACGCTAAATTATTGGGAACTCGTCTGAACGCCAATCAACCGGATGGGATGGAAGAAGATATCCGGTTTATGGCCCAAGTACTCAACTTGCCTGAAAATCAGGTGCAACCGCCCCTGCTGTCTTTAGATGCCGAAACGATTCAAAGACGCCTACAGGGAGACGACTCCACCAATTACAGTCATTCCTTAAGGCAGTATTTCCAACAACCAATCGGCGATTTAACCTTGTTGGAAGGGCCAGCAACCCTTTGTGAAGGCAGCCTGTTTGACCTATCGTTACTGGAAGTTGCTCAAGAGATAGACGCCTCTGTCCTTCTGGTAGCGCGCTTTCACTCAGTTTTGCTGGTGGAGTCTCTCTTAGCTGCCAAACAACACCTAGGTAACTACTTGCTGGGGGTCTTGATTAATGATATTCCCGCTGACCAACTCTCGATAACAGAATCGACGGTGCGACCTTTTCTGGAACGCAAAGGAATTCCCGTGTTGGGAATGTTGCCCAGAAGTGAGTTGTTGCGTAGTGTTAGCGTCCGGGAACTAGTACATCAGTTACAAGCGGAAGTTCTTTGCCGTTCTGATCGCTTGGACTTGATGGTGGAAAGCTTGACAATTGGGGCAATGAATGTTAACTCAGCACTGAAGTATTTCCGCAAGAGAAGAAATATGGCGGTAGTGACTGGAGGCGATCGCCCAGACATTCAGATGGCGGCACTAGAAACCTCCACCCAGTGTCTGATTCTCACCGGTCAATTGCCGCCCCAGCATTTTATCCTCAGCCGCGCCGAAGAATTAGAAATACCCGTTCTGTCAGTTGACCTAGATACGCTCACTACAGTAGAGATTATTGACCAAGCTTTTGGTCAGGTACGTCTCTCCGAACCCGTCAAGGTGCATTGTATCCAACAGATGATGTCCCAATATTTTGACATTGAGCGGTTGATGAGTCAGTTAGGTTTGGAGCCAGCTGTCCCAGCACATTAAAAGCTTCCGACTCCAGTCTCACCTCTACAGGCGGTCACGAGCTGTCTCACGACGACCTTTAATCGGAATATGGCGGGTGGCAGCAGCTAATCCAAATACTGGCATATTTGAGTAAATTGCTTTGCAGCGGCTAGGCTCTACGATGTAAGTCTCATGCCAAATTCCCACACTGCCATCAGCACCAACCGCTTGATTGAAGCGACGCCAAGCCTCAAGGTGGGGGTCATCTGGATTTTTAGCAAACTTTTCTAAGTCCTCAAACGAACGCCAATACTGAACTAGCCCAACTCCCCGCCAGTATAAAAATGTTTCTCCACCAAGGAACCCTTTATCGGGGTTCTGGTAAAGGGTGCGTAGCATTGGTGACATTGCCCTTGCTACTGGCACCCATTTCGAGAAGGCAAAAAGCCGATTGACTCGCATCCCAATTAGGAAAACGACGAAAGGTTCATCAACTTGGGCAGTAAATCGCCCTGGTAGAACTTGAGCCATCCCTAAATTCTCCTTGTTGTGCGTTACTCTGACTATGCAACCGAAAGTATATTAAACTAGTTGCATATAAGTAAAAACTGTATACTCAAAAAGTTGCAGTGTCAAGTAGTTAATAGTTATGGCGATCGCCCACGCGATTTTAGTATCTCTAGTTGACTGTCCTGCTAGCGGGTATGACCTGGCAAAGCAATTTGAGGCCTCCGTCGGCTTCTTTTGGAGAGCTACCCACCAGCAGATTTATCGGGAACTGACCAAACTGGAAGAGCAAGGCTGGATTAGTGCCGAGGTAATTTCCCAAGAAAATCGACCGGATAAAAAGCTATACAGTGTTACAGATCTCGGAAAGCAGCAGCTGATTGAGTGGATGCTCCAGCCTGGTGAACCAGCTCCAATCAAAGACGATTTGTTAGTCAAAATCTTTGCTGGCTATCTGGTGCCTGGACAGATAATTGTGGAAGAGTTAGAGCGTCACCGCAAACTTCATCAGGCAAAATTAAAGGTTTACCAGGACATAGAAGAGCAATATTTTCAAAGCCCTCATGCCCTTTCAAATCCAGAAAAGTTTCGTTACCTGACTCTCCGCAAAGGCATCGGTTACGAGACAGATTGGATTACTTGGTGCAACGAAGCTATTGACCTATTGCAACAACACTAAGAGAACAAAGAGGCTGCAAGAGTTAGACCACATGAGCTTTAAGCGCACACCAAAGAATGACAATCACTCTCTCCTGACCCCTGAACCCTGAACCCTATTTTTAAGGCAGCCGCCCACACGCCGAGAGCGCACAAAGAAGCGATGAAAATCTTTCTCCTCCTCTCCCCCTCCGCCCATCTCCCCCTCATTTTCTAGATAGTCGCAATGAAACCAATTATTGTTTTCGGCAGCATCAACATGGATTTGGTGACCAAAACGCCTCGGTTGCCGATCGCCGGTGAAACGCTGCAAGGGCATGAATTTTTTACTGCTGCTGGCGGAAAAGGAGCGAATCAAGCTGTGGCAGCAGCGCGGCTAGGCATCGCCACTCACCTCGTGGGGCGTCTGGGCAATGATGATTTTGGGCGTCAACTGCTTGCAGATTTACAGGCAACGGGTGTTCATACGGATGGCATTTTAGTGGATGAGGCAACCAGTTCTGGCGTTGCTGTCATTACCGTGGATGATGCTGGTGAGAACAATATCATCATTATTGCTGGTGCCAATGGTCGCGTAAATCAGCAGGATGTAGAGCGCCTTAGCAACTTGTTAGCGGGATGCGCTGCATTGTTATTACAGTTGGAGATTCCCTTGCCAGCTGTTTTAGCAGCTGCCCAGGCAGCACGACAGGCTGGGGTCAAGGTAATCCTCGACCCAGCGCCAGCTAGAACAGACATCCCACGTGAGCTTTACCAGTTAGTTGACATCATTACGCCCAACGAAATCGAAGCGAGTCAGCTGGTGGGTTTTTCCGTAAATGGGCAAGAGACTGCTGCCAAGGCGGCGGCTGAGTTACGTCAACGGGGTGTAGGCACCGTGATTGTGAAATTGGGCGCTCAGGGTGTCTTCTGTGCCACAGGTGTTAGCGCGGCGGTAGGTGGTGCGGAAACGTTTTTTGTCCCAGCTTTTCCAGTTCAGGCGGTTGACACGGTTGCCGCTGGGGATGCCTTTAATGGGGGGTTGGCAGCAGCTTTAGCTGAGGGGCATTCTCTGCGGGAGGCTGTGGTATGGGGGGCTGCTGTAGGTGCGATTTCAGCGACTAAAGCTGGGGCGCAGCCTTCGCTGCCTGACCGGAAGACCTTCAATGCGTTTCTTAAAGAAAGGAGTATAACGGTAGGGTAGCTGAACCTCCCAAAGCGCGATCGGGTGTTATACAAAGTGACAATAAAAGGCAAATTCTGGAAGAGAAGCTCCGATGAAACTACTTAATGGCCCCACGACTCCACGGTTGCTACGCACAATCAAGCTGATTTTTCGCCCCTTGGACTACCTGGATGATTATGCCCAACG
>DATNPI010000324.1:0-12339 GCA_036703325.1 Coleofasciculaceae cyanobacterium | reverse complement strand
AGAAACCCAGACGCGGAAGGCAGACCACCTACGGATTTGTCTGGATGAAGACGTGCAATTTCATGGCGTAACTAATGGACTAGAACGCTACCGCTTCACCCATTGTTGTTTGCCAGAACTGAATCGCAGTGAGATTGACCTAACGACAATGTTTCTGGGGAAATCGCTGGGAGCGCCTTTGCTGATTTCTTCTATGACTGGCGGGACAGAACGGGCAAGGACAATTAATTTTCGTCTGGCTGAGGTTGCCCAACATTACAAACTGGCGATGGGCGTTGGTTCCCAACGGGTAGCCGTAGAGAACCCACAGGTTGCCGATACGTTTGCTGTGCGATCGCATGCTCCTGATATTCTGTTGTTTGCCAATCTGGGTGCTGTTCAGCTCAACTACAGTTACGGTCTTGATGAGTGCCTGCGTGTCGTTGACCTATGCCAAGCAGACGCCTTGATTTTGCATCTTAATCCCTTGCAGGAGTCCGTTCAGTCCACTGGTGACACTAACTTCCGAGGCTTACTTGACAAAATCGACATTGTGTGCGAAAAACTACCCGTGCCAGTGATTGTTAAAGAAGTAGGGAATGGTATCTCGGCGGCAATGGCGCAGAAGCTACTCGAAGCTGGGGTTGCTGCCATTGATGTCGCCGGGGCTGGTGGCACCTCCTGGGCAAAGGTGGAAAGTGAACGGGAATTAAACGAAAAGCAGCGACGGTTGGGGCTAACCTTTGCTAACTGGGGACTGCCAACGGCTGAGTGTATCACAAGTATTCGGGCGATCGCTCCGGAGATTCCTCTGATTGCTTCCGGAGGCTTGCGTAATGGCTTGGAGGTGGCAAAAGCGATCGCTCTGGGAGCAGACATTTCTGGTCTGGCCTGGCCCTTCCTACAAGCAGCCGATGAGTCAGCAGATGCTGTTGATGCCTTGGTACAGCTGTTAATTGCAGAAATCACGACGGTTCTCTTCTGCACTGGAAACGCTACTCTATCCCAGCTAAAGCACTCCAATGCTTTGCAGAAGTTAGCATAAAGGTGATCGACGTTAAGAATTGCGGATTACGAATTGTGAGTGGAGTTTTTAAGTCACAACTCAAAACTCTCCCACTTTTTATTCCCTCCATCCAGACGTGATAAATCGCGTCTCTACAAGCCCACTCCTCACTCCCTACTCCTCACGCCAAATGCGTCAATTTCTCAAGCAAACCTTTGCCAGCATGGTTGGCAGTCTTGCAGGCCTCATTTTGTTTTTTAGTTTAGGCACTGGTGGCCTACTCTTTTTACTGATTGCAGCTGCATCTAGAGATACCGGCCCGAGAGTTAAGGACAAATCGGTGCTGGTTTTCGATATGTCTTTGAACATTACTGATACTGAGCCGACCTCAAGCACTAGCGAGGCGCTTGGGGAGGCGCTATCGGGTGAACGGACTACTTCTGTTACTCTGCGTACAGTTTTGGATACCTTGGACAAGGCGCGTCAAGACAAGCGAATTATCGCTCTCTACCTAGACGGCAGTAAAAGCTCAACTGGCAGCAGTACTGGCTTGGCAACACTCAAGGAGGTACGCGAAGCACTCGAACGTTTCAAAGCCGCCGGAAAAAAAATCATTGCCTACGATGTCGATTTAGGAAAACAAGGATACTACCTCAGCTCTGTAGCGAACACAATAGTTCTCAACCC
Organism: Coleofasciculaceae cyanobacterium; assembly: GCA_036703325.1. Classification (GTDB taxonomy): domain Bacteria; phylum Cyanobacteriota; class Cyanobacteriia; order Cyanobacteriales; family Coleofasciculaceae; genus DATNPI01. Next base: position 10,667 of record DATNPI010000324.1, on the reverse strand, counting down.
AATGGGAACTGTGCAAATCAATGGCTTTAGCTCTCAGCCACTGTTCTACACGGGGGCATTGGAGAAATTTGGCATTGGTGTTCAGGTGATTCGGGTGGGGAAGTACAAGTCAGCGGTTGAACCGTTCGTTCTCAAAAAGCTAAGTCCGGAGAACCGCCAACAGACTCAAGCCTTACTCAACGATCTGTGGGGTGATTTTCTGACGACGATTGGTAAGAGCCGCAAGCTCAGTCCTCAGCAGTTACAGGCGATTGTAGACTCTCAAGGGGAGTTGATGGCGTCGGAGGCGCAAACTCGTCGTTTAGTCGATAAGGTAGCCTATTTTGATGAGGTGGTAGCTGACCTCAAGCAACTGACCGGCAGTGACGAAGAGGATAAATCGTTCCGGCAAATTCGCCTCACCACCTATGCCAGAGCTCAAAGCAAAGAGGTCAAGAAGCGCACATCAAAGAATAGAATTGCCGTGGTGTATGCCGAAGGTGAAATCGTTGATGGTCAAGGCAGCGGTCAGCAAGTAGGTGGTGATAGCTTTGCCAGACAGATACGGCGGGCGCGACAGGATGATGATGTTAAGGCGATGGTGTTGCGGATTAATAGCCCTGGGGGTAGCGTCACGGCATCTGAGGAGATTCTGCGGGAGGTGCGGCTCACTCGTGACAAGAAGCCAGTGATTGTCTCAATGGGCGATTATGCAGCGTCTGGGGGTTACTGGATTGCCACTGGTGCTAATTATATTTTTGCTGAACCAAATACCATTACCGGTTCTATTGGTGTTTTCGGTCTGCAATTTAATGTCCAAAAGCTAGGTAATGTCAACGGCTTAACTTGGGATGTGGTAAAAACTAGTCGTTATGCTGACAGGACTACTGTTTCTCGTCCGAAGACGCCACAAGAGTTAGCGATCGCGCAGAAATCGGTCAACCAGATTTACAATCAGTTCCTCGACAAAGTGGCACAAGCCCGGAAACTGCCGAAGCCAAAAGTAGCACAGATTGCTCAGGGACGGGTTTGGTCAGGTCAAGATGCCAAGCAATTGGGGCTAGTGGATAAGCTTGGGGGGATTGAGGATGCCATCAAGTATGCAGCTCAAGATGCCAAGCTGGGGGAAGATTGGGAACTGGATGAGTATCCAGAAGTTGATAGCCTAGAAGAACGGATTTTGAAAAAACTGACTAATGAGGCAAGTGCCCAAAACACGAAGTTACCCGATCCACTCACCGCAGAGTTTTTGAAGATACAAGAGGATTTAGCGATTCTTAAATCGATGAATGACCCCAGAGGCATCTATGCACGTCTGCCCTTCAACTGGCGGATTGATTGAGTCATAGTGTCGGCACGAAATTTAGTTGGTCACCTAAAACAAAAATTCAGTGGAATTACGGTTACATTTTGTCAGGAGATGAGTAAAGTAGATTAGGACTGAATTACTCATCATTAAAATTTGCACATCTATCTATGGATAGAAAAAACAACCGCCTCTTAATTTTGATTGCCACCTGTAGCGTCGTTGGTGTTGTTCTCGGCGGCACCACCAGCTGGGCATCTAGCAATCAGTGCTTACAAGCCCAAAATGTAACAAGTGAGTGCCTGAACCGTGACCCCGTTACCAAGACCATTGAGGGAATGAGTGTTGGCTTATTTGCAGGCGCTGGTGCGGCTGTTGGTGCTGCTTTGCAGTTGAGGCGACAGGAACATTAGAGATTATAGATATCCTCCCCGACCTTAGTGAAGCAGGTCGGGGAGTCCTATACACAATACTAGTCATCCAGCTCCTTTTACTCAAAAGGGAAAAGCTGTTGATCATCACAGTGAAGCGATTTTTTCGGAAGCTGCGAGTCTCTCACCGTTGCAGTTTCCGGAAGAGGCGTTAATGAAGTGTGTATGTGGCGCGATCGCACTTCAGGATATGTTGTCACCAGTAATTGTCAAGTAGGTAGTAGTTGTACTGACTCTACGCCAATGTTTCACGCGATTTCAAGCCAATAATTCATCGACTGCCACATTGAAACCTGGTAAGGCCGTTTGAGTGCTAACTATTTCACCAGAAGTAAACACAAGTCTCTTATTTTGAGTAGTGACAATAATCCAACGACTCTCAGGAAATACTAGCCAGACTTCTTCACCACCAGATTGCAAATATTCTTGAGCTTTAGCAATTACATCTTCAGCTAAATCTGTAGGTGAAACTATCTCAGCACTCAAGGGAAAACTCTGGGGAAGTACTTTAGCATCGCCATATTGGGCAACTAATTCTGGTGTGAGATAGGCGACATCAGGAGAACGACCTTGCTTATTGGTGCGACAAGGGACATCCGTATATACTTTTCCTCCTTGTCCGCTGGAGTCTTTATAACTTTTCCAGTAAAAGGACAAATTCACCTGAATCTCACTATGCTTTAGCGTCATCCCATTTTTCTCTAATAATTCCCCATCCACCCATTCTGTGCCAACAGGGGGATTTGCCATCCACTCTTCTAGAGAGATGATTTGAGAGCTATTTAAGATAACTGTAGAAGCTACCATTGTTACCTATTCTCCTTTGCAGCTTTTACTCAACCTTAGCTTATGCTAAATGGGGAATTGCAGATTATTGGGTGCTAGATGTTATTGACCGCAAACTGTATGTGTTGCAAGAACCGTCTCAGGAAGGCTATCAGAGTGAGGTAATTTTTTCAGAAGTTGCGAGCGTTTCTCCGTTGCAGTTTTCTGAATTGGAAATTGCGCTTCAGGATATGTTGCCAGAGCCTGATTGTTCAGTAGGCGGCGTTTTTAGTAGACCTCGTGCAAAAGTCGATTTTTAGCTGTAGGGGCTTTCGCATTTGCGCCCGGATTTATCGGTCAAATCAGGGTTTTTATTCGCAAATGCTGACGCTCGTTCCTCGCTACCGCAACGCTTTCGCCCTTATCGGATTTATGCAAGAGGTCTAGTGTGCGGTAAGCCAAGCCATGCCCGTTAGCGTAGCGGCTGGAGAAAGAGCTAGGGCTTATCGCTCTTTATAGACAAATTACTCTTCCAGGAGTTGCTGCATAATTGCATAAATATCTTGTCGATCGCCCTCTCGTCGCATCCCCACTCCCACCACTAAAACCAGCACCAGATCGCGGTCTACTTTGTAGATAATGCGATAGCGCTGACCCACTGATCGCACGCTTCGATAATTTTTGAGCTTGTCTACTAAAGGCTTACCTTGTTTTTCAGGGTCAGATTTAAGTTTGTCAATACGCGATATCAAGCTTTGCCGTTGGCGCTGATCCTTGACTTCTGCCAGCATTTCTAAAGCCAAGGGAGTCAGTTGAATGCGGTACTCAACACTGTCATCTTGAGATGCAGTCATAGCCCCAGTTTGGTTTTAGCTTCTTCCCAGCTTATGGTTTCTCCCCGATCCGCTTGTGCAATACTCTCCTGTAGTCGCTTGGCGAACTCAGAATCAGAGAGAATGTTGAGAGTTTCTATGAGAGATTCAAACTGTTCGTAACTCATGGCAGTCATAACAGGCTTGCCGTGCTTAGTGATAATCACAGGCTCCTCTGTTAACTCATCCGGCAACTCTAGGAGTTTTTGTCTGGCTTCGGTGATAGTCAGGTATCTAGGCATTTGAATAATGTACAGTTAAGTGTGCATTTACTGTAACGCACTAAGCGTAAATACGTTGTCAGGCGATCGCGAAGCATCCCACTCTTGGTTATCGCTTTTGGTTTGGAGGAGAGCGATAGCGAAGCGCTGCCGCCTTCGGCATGAAGGTTTTGAGGTATTCTCCCCTGTGGATATCCAATAAAATCACTTTGTGGTCATCAGTGCCAATAACCAGCTTGTCCTCATCGAGACGACAGGCAATTGACGTACACCGGCAGCGCTCTTCAATCATCCATTGCTTTAGCTGATCTAGTTCTTTGGTGCGTCCAACGAAATAGGGGACATCAGGCGCTTCTCCCCAGTCTTGGTGTGGGTATGCGAGCGCTTTGTCACGATTTTGCTAAGTTGGAGTGCGATCGACAACCTCTTCCCAGTTAAGCAAAGTAACTAACTACAATTACAGAAAAACGATGGTGAAAGCCCACGTCATTCATGCGTGGGATGAAACCGAGTGAATCGTACAGACAGCGGAATTTATTCTGCCTATCAATGATACAATAACTAACAGTAAAAAGGGTGTTTTTATTGTTTAGATGTCAACAAGTTTTAATTAATACAGACAAGGATACTCAAGCAATAATTGAGTACGTTTGTAGCGAGTCTAGCAAAGTATTTAATTGTGCTATGTATTATGCTCGTCAGGTATATTTTAAAGCGCGCCGTTACGTCACCAAGGCTGAATTGGATGAAGAATTAAAAAGCAATCAGCATTTTCAAGCCATGCATTCTCAAGCCGCTCAACAAACTTGCCATAGTGTTTTTGAAAGCTTTAAATCTTTCAAGGCTCTCAACAAATTGTTTAAGCAGGGGAAACTAGCAGAAAAGCCTAGACCTCCCAAATACCGAAAGGGTGGACTCAATGTTGTCAGTTATCCCAAGCAAGCCCTAAAACTGATAGACGGCAACATCCGAATCCCATTGGGAAGTAAAGTAAAAGCTTGGTTTGGTATTGACTCATTCACAATTCCTATGCCGAGTAACCTGGAGTTCAAGGACATTCGGGAGTTGCGGATACTGCCTCGGAATCAGTGTTTTTATGCCGAGTTTGTCTACAAGCTGGATGTTATAGAAAGGCATCTCAATCCAGAAAACGCCTTGGGAATCGACCCAGGAATGGACAACTGGTTAACTTGTATTTCAACTGCTGGAACGAGTTTCATCGTTGACGGAAGACACGTCAAATCTTTGAATCGTTGGTACAACAAGAAAGTTGCCACGATTAAAGAAGGGAAACCTCAATGCTTCTGGTCTAAAAAGTTGGCTCATCTGACTGAGAAAAGAAATCGTCAGATGCGCGACGCTGTGAATAAGGCAACGAGATTGGTGATTAATCATTGCCTTGAAAACAACATTGGAACAGTTGTTTTTGGCTGGAATCAAGGTCAGAAACAACTATCCAACCTTGGCTCCAAGAACAATCAAAAATGGGTACAAGTTCCAACAGCTCGACTCAAAGACAGAATCTCTCAACTGTGTCAACAGTATGGAATTCAGTTTGTAGAAACAGAGGAGAGCTATACCTCCAAAGCTTCGTTTGTTGATGGCGATTATCTCCCGAAATACGGTGAAAGACCCGATAGTTGGATGCCATCAGGTAAGCGAGTAAAACGCGGTTTGTATAGAACTGCCACGCGAGGTTCTCAACTTGGGGAGACCCCAAGACCGAACTCGCTCCTCAATTGGTATATCAACGCAGATTGCAACGGAAGTGCCAACATTTTGAGGAAAGTAAGCGGAATGCTCGGAATTGCTCTGAGCGGACTGTCTAGGGTGCCTTTGACAGCACCCCAAAGAGTTTTTCTTTGGTCAGCTAAAAAGAGACTTCGGGACGCGGTTTCAACCCGTCCCGAAGTATCCGCTTAGAATCCCCTCGGCTTCAGCCAGGGGAGTGTCAAATCATATTCAGTGGGTCTACATCAATAGTAAGGCTAATGTCTTTCGGAAAAAGAGTACGCAACTGGGTCACGTCCGGCAACTCTACAGCCACATCTGGGGGAAACTTGAGTAAAATCTGCCACCGATAGCGGCGGGCAACTCGCATAATACTCGCTGGTGCTGGCCCTAAGATTTCATATCCTGACTCAGCTTCCCCTAACTTATCTGCTAATTGTTCAGCAGCCTTCTCAACTTCAGCGGCCTCCTGACCACTCAGCCGCAAGAGAATCAGATGCCCATAAGGAGGATAGTTCAATGCGGCACGTTGTTCTAATTCTGCCTGAGTGAAAGACTCATAATCATGACGCTGTACAGCTTGAATGACTGGATGTTGTGGGGAGTAAGTTTGAATAATTACTCGACCAGGGTCATCGCCACGACCAGCACGACCCGCAACCTGAGTTAGAGTTTGAAATGCCCGTTCTGCTGCCCTATAATCCGCCAAATTCAGCAGTCCATCAGCTGCGATGACACCCACTAGAGTCACTTGAGCTAAATCCAGTCCTTTGGTAAGCATTTGCGTACCAACTAAGAGGTCGGCTTCCCCATTAGCAAATCGTGTCAGCAGCGTTCGGTGGGCACCCTTGGTACGGGTAGTGTCGCTATCAAACCGGATTAACCGCAAATTGGGAAATTGTCGTGTTAATTCCTGGGCAATGCGCTGGGTGCCACTACCGAAGAATTTCAGGTAAGGGGAACTACATTCGGGGCAACTACGGGGGTGCGTCCTCGTATAGTTACAGTAGTGACACCGCAGCAACTCTGTCGCCCCTTCGTGGGTGTAATGATAAGAGAGCGAGACATCACAGTTAGGACATTCCACGACATATCCACAGCTGCGGCAAGACACAAACGTACTGTGTCCCCGCCGATGGATAAATAAAATTCCCTGTTGTCTGTACTCTTGCAACTGTTGCAAAGCATCTTGGAGGGAACGGCTAAAAATTGAGCGATTCCCTTGCTGTAACTCCCGCCTCATGTCCACAATTTCTACTGGTGGCATGGGTCGCGATTGAATGCGTTCTGGGAGGGAGAGGTAGTGGAATTTTGGATTTTGGATTTTGGATTTTGGATTTTGGACTAGGAGATTCTCCTCTGCTCCCCTACTCTCCCACACACTCACCCAGGTTTCCAGGGAGGGGGTGGCGGAACCTAAGATGAGGGGGCAGTTTTCCAACTCTGCGCGCCACCGGGCGACGGTACGGGCGTGGTAAGTGGGGGCGGGTTGGTCTTGTTTGAAGCTGGAGTCATGTTCTTCATCCAAGATAATTAAACCTAGCTTGGGCAGAGGAGCAAAGATAGCACTTCGGGTGCCAATGACTACTTGTGGCTCACCAGTAAGCATCTGCCGCCACGTATCAAAGCGTTCACCATCAGAAAGGGCACTGTGATAAACGCAAACTTTGTTACCAAAACGAGCGCGGAAACGGTCAGTTAGTTGAGGAGTTAGACCAATTTCTGGCACTAGGACAAGGGCAGATTTTCCCTGTGCTAAGAGGGGCGCGATCGCTTGTAAATATACCTCGGTCTTCCCAGAACCCGTAACCCCGTGCAACAGCACTTGGGCATAGCTTTCAAGTCCAGTGATAATATTCAAAGCCTCAGCCTGTGACGCTGTTAATGCCTTGGGTCTATCTCCAGCTAGTGTCGGTTGTGTGGCACTCCGCAAGATTTCTCTTTCCTGAATGACCACATAACCTTTCTCCTCTAGCTTCTTAATGGTTGAAGAACTTGTATGACAAATTTGTGATAACTCTGTTAACCACAAATCGCCGCCGCGACGCCGGAGTACTTCCAAGATTTCCCGTTGTCGCTGAGTTACGTCAAGGGGAAACATCCCAGCAACCAGTGTCACGGCTTGTTTTAGCTTTGGACGCGCAGGCTTGGGATGTTCCAGATAACTTTCCACCCATCCGCGTTTAAGTAACTCCTGTAAGCCTCGACTTGCGCCTCTCACCTGTCGTTGGAGATATGAAAAGCTGTAGTCTCCATCGGGTTGAGCTTGGAGAAGCGCCAATATTTGACGCGCAGTGGGATTGATAAAGGTATCAACACTGTTTGGGAGTGCAGATGGGTTGAGGCGAATCCGACGTTGCGATCGCGAAAGCAACCCAGGTGGCAGTGCCCCCCGAATCACCGACATCAACGATGTGCAGTAGTATTTAGCAACTCGCTCTAATAGTTGGCAGTAGGAAGCTGGGAAGTACCCCGCGCTAATGACATCCTCAACATCCTTGATTCTGTTGGGGGCAAGTTCAGATGGGGGCGAGTCTAAAAGACGAATTGCGATCGCTCCAATTTGTTGCGTCCCAAACGGCACACTTAAAATGTCCCCCGGCTGCACCTCTAACTCAGTTGGCAACCTGTAGGTATACAATTTCTGCTCTTGCTGTTGTTCTTGCTGTGCCCCCGGACAATCCACCAGCACTTCAACCCACCGGTTCTGACCACTACCAGCTTGATAAGACGCCCCAGGCTCAGCCAGTACCAGACCCAAACGGGGATTAGACATATCGTGAACCCTACTTACCAAAAATGCCTCCAAGGCTTTCGGAGGTCGTGCATTGCAACCAGTCAATTTTAGCTGGCTTGAGCGAGAAATCACTCGGCGCTAGTGTACATCAGACGGCTCTCCCCATCCAGCAGGGGGCCTTTCGCCGGTAGGGTGTAACTCCTATAGCAATATCTCTAAACACAACTTGGTGTAAGGGGATGGGATCGGTTGCCTGGGTAAGAGTTCCTGTTTTCTCACTATTGGTAGAGAGGGCAGCCTGAGAGGTATGAGATCCTGTTTTTATAGCAAATTCAATTTCGAGCAACGATTTGAGTGAGATGGGTCAGCAGTTACGCCATTTCCAGTCCAAGGTCAAATCTTTAGATTTTTTTAAGGTTTATTATTGTCAAATGTAAAAACTCTTATCAGCGTCAAGAATTACTAAAGCCCCATAATTGCCTTTAGCTCTTCTATGTTCTCCTCAATTAGCGCTTACTTTGCCCAATTCGTACATACACAAATGTTGTTGACTATTTTGTAATCAGGAGAACAGCTAGCCAAAATGCTTCTGATAGCCTTAGAATCAATATTTTCCAAACAAGAAAATTCGAAAATAGATTTCTCAAGGTTTTGGAGCGATCGCTTCTCTGGTCTAACCCTTCTCCAAGTCTGAGATTTTCGCACTCTTGAGCCACCTTCATTGTTAAAAACTTACATCAAGGAAAGCCTATTTCTAGCAGGGGGCAGGCTCAACCCCTCAGAGCAACCTTCTCATAAACTCCTATACACTCAAAGCTCAAACCTAGCTATGAATATTGCTGAATTGAACCAAACTGATACTTTCAAGTCTACAGAAGATACGGATTTTTCTCACACTGACAACATCGAGATAGAGGAAGCCGATTTGAATCTCGTGGAAGTCGAATTTTCAGGAGAAGATCTAGCAGCAAGCCGTTCGTCCGGTTATAGCAAAACTAGCTCAGATGACACTGTGGGTGCATTTTTCAAAGAAATGGCGCGTTACCCACTGCTAAAACCAGAAGAAGAGGTGGAGTTAGCCAATAGTGTCCAATTCTTAGTGGAAATGGAGGAACTCCAAGAGCGCCTGTACGGAGAATTGGGTCGCAAGCCAACAAAGGCAGATATTGCTAAAGCCGTAAATCTGACAGAGCGACAGTTGGAAAGTCGTCTCTATCGCTCTCGTGTAGCGAAGCGCAAAATGATTCGCTCCAACTTGCGCCTAGTTGTCTCGATCGCTAAACGATATTTAAACCGAGGAGTTCCTTTTCTAGATTTGATTCAAGAAGGGGCTTTAGGATTGAATCGGGCAACGGAAAAGTTTGACCCCGACAAAGGCTACAAATTCTCGACTTACGCTTACTGGTGGATTCGTCAGGCAATTACTCGTACCATTGCTAATGATGCCCGAACAATTCGCTTGCCGATTCACATAGTCGAAAAGCTCAATAAACTCAAAAAAGCCCAGCGTGAACTCAAACAACAACTGCAACGCAATCCGAATGAAGTGGAGCTGGCAGAAGCATTAGATATTACCCCCTCCAACTTGCGTCAGTTGTTACAGTTACGAAGGCGATCGCTTTCTCTCAACCATCGGGTTGGTAAAGGAGAAGATACGGAATTAGTAGATTTGCTCGAAGACAATGAACTGCGATTGCCCGAAGAGCAGATGAGCGAAACTATGATGCGCCAAGAGATTTGGGAAGTCTTGAGCGATGTCCTGACTGAGCGAGAAAAAGATGTCATCTCTCTACGCTACGGTCTAGCCAGTAGTGAACCTTACACTTTGGAAGAAGTGGGTGGTATGTTCAATCTCTCCCGTGAGCGTGTTCGGCAGATTCAAAGTAAAGCCATGCGTAAGCTGCGCCGTCCCCAAGTTGCCCGACGCCTGAAAGGCTGGTTGACCTAAGGGACTTCCAGTAGGTTCAATACAGGTTATGTAGGGACAAGGGTATTATCCATTGGTGTCAACTTAAGCCAAAGAAACTGGGTTTCTGGATATAGATAAATTGCTGAAACGATGTAGTTTCGTAAATAAACCCGGTTTCTAGCTAATCTATTCCATTGACTTGACACCAATGGATAATATCGCGCCCTACCGTCGTTCCCAGTCCCCCGCCGACTACAGAACTGGTGTGCTGCTTGGTCAAACTGGCGAGTTAGGAACTCGCGTAGTGCGATTTCTCGGCGGCAGGCGCGATAGAGGTTACGAGAAAAACTGACGACTGACTGCGGTAGTTGCACCCGCATCTGACTGAGAGTGGCGAAACGGTTGCCCTGGACATGATCAACCAACAAAAAGGGTGAAATCCAGAAACTTGTAGCTTCCCTGAATCGTTTTATAAGCTTTGTCGCCATGGTCGTTGAGTTGCAGTAGTAGCCGGCGCAGATTCTCTCGATACACGCTCGATATCTAGACAATAACGATGTCTAAGCTAGGGACAACACCCAGGTTTGGCTGTAGCGACGCAAATTGCACCGTTTGCGCCCCGGTGCCGAAACCATCTGAATCAAATAACAGAGCACCTGTGGTGCTGTTGTACGCGAACTTGTTGTAGTCGTCTGTCCCAATGCCGAATCCAAAAG
>DATNPI010000639.1:0-1985 GCA_036703325.1 Coleofasciculaceae cyanobacterium | reverse complement strand
GATTTTTATTGGAAACATAAGCAGTTCAGATGAGCTATAGGGATCTTAATATGATTTGAGCTTGAGAGAGATAAACTTGCTTAACAAGTGAACTCGGCTCAGGGGCATTAGCTTCTTTGTTTAACCAGTTGCTTCAACCGTTGTTTCCACGCTCCTGCCTGCTCGGCACTGGGGTAAGTCCCCAAGAGCTGCTCCAGTTCGCGGCGGGATTTGTCGGTTAGCTCTGTCTTTGTTCGATTACCCAGTAGAAGTATCGCTCGTTGTAGAGCTTCAGAGGTGCTGGGAAGTTTTGGTGGTAAATCAGATGCAGGATTGGGTACATCCTTTCTACCAGGCGTCGGCATAGATAGATTCTCCTGAACTCGACACGGGCGTAACGCCCAGGCATAATCTCCGGAGTCGCGCCGGACACCACTTCCATAGAGAAGATGGTGGCAACTGTGCGATTGCGGTTATAGCTGTCTCGCTGTTCAAGTAAGTGCTGGTTGGAGAATGTCTCTCATTCCCAGATTCCAGGAAACGTGATAGGTCTTACCCTGTTCATCGACCAGCAGCTTGTATCGGTTGGAAAATTCAATCCAGCCATCGGGTGAAAACATTCCTAAGTCGGGGTCGAACGATCGCCAGCTAACCTCGATCCAACTATCTGGGTTGTTTGGTTCCAGTTTTTGTCGCCACTCCCTTTCAAAATCAGCTAAGTCGCCAGGATGCCAAAAGTCTGAGCGCTTCCATTTCACGGCTTTTTTGACTCCAGCTCCAGCAGTGAAGTCAGAATCCTTTTGAGCATTAGCGTGAGACATAGCTACCTGCTGATTGTCTGCGACTCGAACAATTCCACCCGCTTGAACAGGGTGTTCCAAAAACCAACCTATTTCTCTGTAGAGAACTGAAGATAAAGAAAGGCTATAGACCTCAATGAGAGGATTGCCAGGGTCTAAAATCAATGGTTCGCTGCTGTTCATAACTACCTGCAAGGAATTTGCCATTGCAGCGGGAATTCTGTAGTGAGAATCGCCGCACTGCGGATATTTAATCAGCGTTGCACCTCTGCCAAACCGTAATGCCCACTCAGCCAGCGCCTCGGGTTTACAGTAGGCGAGGTTGAAGGCTTCAGGTTTGGAAGGAGCAGACAACACAAAGGCGTTAGGAGAAAGACAAACTTCCCAGCCACTTTGGAAAATCTCTTCAAGTTCCATTAGATTGCCCCTCCTTGTTTTGCCGAGATACCCTGTCGCGTATTGCCATCAGAGTTTCTGTAGGAATCCCCAAATCGTGAGCTAAGGTCACCAACTGACCGTTTGTGGGTAACTCACCGTATGCCAATTGAGTTAAAAAAGCTTTCAGTTCGGTGGGGGCAACAGATTTTTGAGGCTCTGTTGGGTTGGGAATTTTACCTTTTTCCAGTGCCTCTCTTACAGCAGTCTCAACAATCCAGTTGGCAAGACTGGTTGGACGATTACCTTCAGATTCAGCCCATCGTTCCAGTGCGTCCAGGATTGCTGGAGGTAATGACAGGAATATTCGTTTCCCTCTCTCCTTGCTCACGACATCAGTTCATTACTACTCCTCTAGTTTACGGGTGTGTGCCTCAGAAAACTCCAAATGGATAGTCTTTAGAAAGCAACTATCCAATTTATATCCAAAAAATATCCTATATGCTATCTTACTCTTATAGGCGATGTGAATCCTAGTCAACTCACATCCCACTCACACCCCGATTGCAGCAAGCCTAGAGCAACAAAGGGTTTAAAGAAGTTTTGCTAAAGTGCCTCACTGTGCTTGAGGTGTGAGAGAACGCCTTCACTCACATTCCCTACAGGAATTCACACTATGCGATGAATAACGATGCCCAAAAGCAACTGTGGCAAACAGTTGAGATACTTTTCGATCACTTTACGGACAAGCCGTCTTACACGCGCCAGGAGATAGCACAAGGACTGGGAGACGTACACCACAACACCATTTACAAAGATGAGCTGTTGTTA
>DATNPI010000616.1:0-1980 GCA_036703325.1 Coleofasciculaceae cyanobacterium | reverse complement strand
GCATTACTTGACCTACAGCCCAGCTCAAGCCAAAAAGGTAGTCATAAACATCTGAGGGTAAATCGCAGTTCCTTTCCTCAAGGCACGCAGACAGTATCCTTACACGTTTATGACTACCTGCCAGCAATTAGCAAGTTATGCGAGGTAATTTTTTGGCTTAACTCCTGTCGAATACAGGAGAAGACGGTTTCAGTGCCGCTTTTTCCTCATATAAACAGACAACTATTAATCGAATGGCACTGAAATAAGGGAATAAAAAAAGGCTCCAAGGCTTGATATGAGAGAATCAGAGCCTTAGAGACCAACAAAATCATCCCTTTACTATGGCAAATCGAGCCGCCATCCTCAAGCAAAAGTTTCAACACAGCGTCGCCCTGCCCTTTGAGCCAGTATTGCCGGAGGCGATGATTCAAAGGCTGCTACAGGCGCAAGGCATCAAGTACCGTCAAACCCTGTATACTCCAATTGTTGTACTGTGGGCATGGCTATCCCAGGTACTCGATGAGGACAAAAGTTTAAGCAACGCCGTCAAGCGAGTCATCGCCTGGTTAGCGGCAGCAGGAGAAGCGGTGCCTTCTGCGGATACCGGAGCTTATAGCAAAGCCCGCAAACGTCTCCCGTTGGCAGTGCTCAAACCGTTGTTGCAGCAAACGGCTGTGGCGCTCACATCTGAGGTGAAGCCGGAGCAATGGTGGTGTGGGCGACGGGTGAAGGCGTATGATGGCACGAGCATCCTGATGAGTGATACGCCTGCCAACCAGAAAGCCTATCCGCAGCACAGCAATCAAAAAGCAGGGTGTGGCTTTCCATTGGCAAAACTGGTTGTGTGGTTTTGTGTGAAGACGGGAGCCGTTTTGGAAGTGGCGGTAGCCGCGTTTCACACCAGCGAATGGCAACTGTCCCGACAACTGTATGCCACACTCCAAAGCGATGACGTGGTGGTAGCCGATTCTGCCTATGGCACTTATGGGGATTTGGCGCTTGTCCGTTGTGCTAAGGCAGATGGGGTGTTTCGCAAACATCATGCCCGCCAATGCGATTTTCGCAAAGGCAAGAAACTGGGTATTGGCGACCATCTAGTCCAGTGGCAACGTCCTCTGCACTGCCCGCAATCGATGAGTTCTACAGAATTTGCCGCACTGCCTACCTGCCTTGAAGTCAGAGAAGTACACCTATTGATTCAACACCCTGGGTTTCGTCCCAAAGAGATCATTCTGGTCACCACTCTGCTAGACCCCAAACGCTATCCTAAAGCTAAGTTAGCTGAACTTTATCAATTGCGTTGGCAAGCCACGGAAGTTAATCTCAGGCACCTCAAAACCACCTTGAAGCTGGAGATGATTGCTGCTAAAACCCCGGATATGGTGCACAAGGAGATTTGGATGCACTTGCTGGCATACAACTTGCTGCGAACTCTTATGTGGCAATCCGCCCAAAACGCTCAGGTCTCACCCCTGCGACTGTCCTTACAGGGGACTCGCCAACAGTTCAATCAGTTCAGACCTCACTTGGCGATGGTAGCCGATAAAAACCGTCCCCAACTCTACATCATCCTGCTCGAAGTCATTCCCGCTCAGTTAGTACCTCTGCGTCCCAACCGGGTCGAACCCAGAGTGGTGAAGCGCAGACCCAAGCCTTTTCCCAGAATGCAGCAGCCTCGCTCAGTTCTCAAATCTCAACGGGTCGCCTGATCCAGCTTCCGTCAGTGCCATTCAACTATACTTTTGTTGTTCTTATCCTAAGACTAACCCCCTCGACCGAGAACTATTTCCGGAAATAGTTCTCCCCCTCAAATAAGAAGCCCCCAGCAGTAACGCCAGGGACGAGAGTGCTGGGTAGGGGCGGTCGCACAAACCCCTATCAGGATGGAGCCGAAATACGTGTAGGCCAAGTGCAAGATAGCTCGATTCAGCCTTTATATGTCGGGATACTGCGGTTTGACGACATCGGCTTTGCTTCTCCACAAATGTCAGAATGCTG
>DATNPI010000599.1:0-5668 GCA_036703325.1 Coleofasciculaceae cyanobacterium | reverse complement strand
TCTATTATTTGATGAAAGCTATGAGTAATTATCTTTCATCCCAAAGGTTTTCCGGAATATCCACTGCATTAAACCGGGAAACAACCGATAAGATGCCTGCGAGACGTTCGCCGAGCCAACCAGTCATATCTGTAGGGACAGCTAGTGCTGCACGACCGAGTGATTGATATCTCAGAGGCTACAGCTTCTAAGCGGTCAGCCTGTCGAGCTGCAAGTACAAGGTTATAACCTTCGCGGGCAAATAGGAGAGCGGTTGCTTTGCCGATACCTTGAGAAGCACCTGTAACCAATACTGTGTCAGCCATAACTATTAAGTAAAAATACTGTCTTGCTCTCTTAGTTTGTTCAACCTACCTTGGGAAATCCTCTAACTTTCGTCAGACGTTCGGTATTGGAACCAGATAGTAAATTTGATACTAACTAAAAGTGCTGATTCACCTAGATGTTGGCTTCGCCAGAACGCGCTGAAATCTGAAGCGGCTCTGCCCTAGGGATTTTTGTATCGCTGGTTACAGATGAACTTAATTTGCCTCGTTCCTCTAGGCAGACGAGCCGATAAGGCAGCAGAGGTAAGTTGTAGGCAATAGCCCTTATTAGCTTAGGCGTGACGCGATCGCCCTCTTCGAATCACCAATGATCGCAACAATAGAGGAGAGTAAATTACATGAGCTTATTGTCCGTAGAGGAACTCAAAACACTGGTAGAACAACCCAAGGGATTGTTTGTATCAATTTATATGCCTATCTATCGGCTTGCGGCAGATGTCCATCAGAATTCTACTCGGCTCAAGAATCTGATGCGAGATGCTGAAAGTAGCATAGTAGAGAGTGGTATGAGCGAGAAGGAAGCATTGGAATTTCTACAGCCAATCCAAGAACTAATCGATTCGGATGAGAATTTTTGGCAGGAAAACAACAATGAGGGACTCGCAGTCTTTATAGAACCCATTTGACATCTTTACGGAGTTGAATTACGGTACTCAGAACCCTTAGAACTAGCAACTATGCCATACTCCAGCAGCCTTAGCGATACCGAATGGGAAATTCTCGAACCCCTGTTGCTTCAGCTCCTGCCGCTCAAGAAGCGAACCCGACCTGCGAATTGGACAAAGCGGGAAATCCTCGATGGCATTCTCTACCAACTCAAGAATGGCTGTAATTGGGAAGACTTGCCCAAAGACTTGCCTCCCTACTCAACGGTGTACTGGCACTACAAACAATGGCGAGCCGCAGGCGTGATTGAGCAACTCATGAGCGTTTTACATGAACAAGTGCGCGAGCAGGTTAAAAAAAACCGAAGTGGACAACATTGATCATCATTGACTCGCAAGCGGTGAAAAATACCTGCAATGCGGGTGTGAACTCGTTCATGCTTTTGTTTCTACAAATCAACCAATGGGATTAAAAGGCATCTAGCCGTTGATACGCTTGGATTCCCCTTCTTCACTTATTGCACCCCAGCGAATGTCACCGATGATGCCGGGTTGGTTGAAATGTTGACGCTCAACATCGACTATTTCAAATCGAAACCGGTCAATATTCCCAAGATCACTATTCTGCTAGACCACGGTTATCACCTTGATTATTTGATTGAGAAGTTAGAGCAGGTTTATCCTCAGATCATGACAAAAATCAGGTTTGAGCATTCGACGAAACCCTCGAAACAAGAGAAGGAGGTGCAAGGAAAATCTGGATTTGTCCCAGCCATCGCACGATGGGTGATTGAACGTTCCAATGCTTGGATGGAGCGCTGTAAGAGTCTGGTGAAGAACTTTGAGCGCACCTTATCTCATGCCACAACCAAAATCGATCTCTGCTTTGTCAGGCTGATGCTCAAACGGCTTTCAGCTCCTTCCTGAGATCTCAAATGGGTTCTATAATCGTTAAAATAATATAGAACAAAACGCGACCAAAAAAGTGCTGATGAAGCGGATCTTTCAAGAGGACTTACGGGCGTTGACTCCGTTGATATGGGAGCGTGCCATAGGGATTGGCACGCTTCAGTTAGACATGCATCAGCGGCTAAAATTGGATGCTGTTTAAAGACAGAATTTTTCTAGGATGAGCTACTAGCAGAACTTCTAGACATCGCGTGTCTACTTCGTTGCAGCTTCGCTACCTTTACCCCTAAATAGATTCTTCCACATCCTCGCTTTCCTTACCAATTAGTAGCGAAATACTGCCGCAACAGGGGTATTGTCCGGTACTTTTTCCGGTTCAACAGCATATACCGTTCCTCCGTGAAAGATCGTTTGAATCGCTGCTGCATTGAGCAAATCTTCATCACCAGGACGAGCCTCATTATGTATCTCAAGTTCCATTGAGTCCGGGTCAAAATGTCCCCATCTTTGTACACCAATCGGAACAAAAAGCTGTTCTACGCGACCATAAAATGCCCCTTGAATGACTTCATTCAAATCATTTGATCCTTTGCCAGCCGCAATTGACTCATGATAATAATCGATCGCTTTTTCCTGGTCTGCTTTAAACTGTGGCTCTATGATTGCCCATGCTTCTGCATGAAGTTCTTCTGCCGTTCGCTCCTTTGTGTTGTGTTGGATTCCTTCTTCCACAATGAATTTGTAGGTATTCGCCTCTTGGTAAATCGGCAGTAAATAGTTAACCCCAGCTAGCACAAGTGGCGATCGACGATTGCGAAAGAAGTCATGCAAGCTTTTATCAACTAACAGGAAATATCGCAGCAACTCTTCTTTGACGTTTTCACGCCCGCCGCCGTGTCCGTGATAGGAACCACCCCCTTGCAAAGCTGAACGACCTGCCCCCGCGCCCTGGCGACGCTGTTCATCTTTCGACGTTTCTTCGTCATACTGCAAGGCTTCATCCATGCTCTTGGGCAAGCCTTCGATTTCAACTTCACGCGTCATGCCATAGCGGTTGCCTTCCAAAAGGCGCACATCACGCTGACCAAGCGTGAGAACATAAAAGCGGTCATCGCCGCTCAACAGCGGAATTAGCGGCTTGAGATGAAAGCTATCGTTCACGACTACCAGTTCAATCAGGTCGATCGGCACCCGATAGAAACGGAAGAACCCTTCTGAGATGAACAATGCTAAACCTGCGTTCTGTTGCTGCCAGAATTCATCTTCATCCAGTTCACTCGCAGGCTGAAGAAATTGGCTTGGATCAGTCGAGTGCAATTCATATTTTTCTAACTCCGCTTCCGCCTGCCGAAGTAGATTTTTAAAGCGGACAGAGTTTTGCTGAGTTTCTGAACTAAGCTGCACGGTCGGCATATAAATTGATACACACAGTCCTTGCGGCTGTTCGACGAGTTCTTTCAGTTCTTCGATCGAAAGGAAGCTCATATTATTAAGACAGGATTAAAGAGATGTGCAACGGAATCCTCATACTATAAAAACTTTTCCAAGCCGAAGCCCCTGCCGAATGGTAGAAAAGAAGCTCAGAGGTCGCTGCAATACGCCATGAGAACTAGATTCAAAGGGGGTAAGGACGTTAATCCAGAACTGTCCAGAATTGTAAGGATGTCAAATGGGTTCTATAGCTTCCGGAGTATTCCGCTACTACCGCCTGCCGTTAAATTTTGATGAATTAGTTGTTGTCACTGACCGTTTCCATCTCAAGCCATTACTACCTCTTTTAAAAGGTGATGGACAGTATTATGTATTGGCTTTGAGTCAACAGGATGTCAGATTCCTTGAGTGTACACGCTCTAGTGTCAGAGAAATTGAATTGGAAGATGTGCCTAAGACTCTTGACGAAACTCTACAGTATGACGACACTTCCAAGGATGGTCAGCGACGCATGAGTACCCCAAAAGGCGGAACCAACAATTCTTTTCAGCATGCGGGCAGTTTTCATGGGCAGGGAAGTCCCGATCAAGATAAGTTCCAGCGAGACATGGAGCAACACTTTTTTGCCATTGATCGCGGATTGCACAAATATCTGCGGAACAAACGTGCACCTCTAGTACTAGCAGGAGTCGAGCATATTTTTCCGGGTTACCGAGAGGCGAATAGCTATCAGCATCTAGTCGATGAAGGCATTGCGGGGAATCCTGAACTCCTGAAGCCAGAAGAGCTACAAGCCAAAGCCTGGGAGATTGTGGAACCCTTATTTCTACAGGAACAGCAAGAGGCGATCGAGCACTACAAAGAACTTGCCGGGGCGACTGAACGAACCTCCACTGACATCAAAGAAGTGGTTCTAGCCGCCTACTATGGTCAAGTTGAGCAATTGTTTGTTGCCGTTGGCGTACAACAGTGGGGCATCTTTAATCCCAGTGTCAATACCCCTACAGTTGATTTACATTCTGAGCCGGAACTGGGTGATGAGGATTTATTGGATGCAGCTGCCATTCACACACTTTTAAACGGTGGAACCGTGTATGCCGTGGAGCCAGAAAAAGTCCCCGATAATGCACCCTTAGCGGCTGTTTTCCGTTATGTTGTTGAGCAATAGGGTCTTTTGAAGAGATTAATTCAGTAATTCTCGATAGATAACGCGATCGCACCGTTAAGTTGTAACAGTCAGTTCACTAGTGCCCTTGTGCTGAGTAGTACCCCACGGTTGAAGCCAAGGTATTGATTCAGGAACAAATTTCTTTTTCCTGCATAGAATCAAGCCTGGGGCTTCTTTAAGAAGTGTGCCCTCGTCGAAAGTGCTTTGGAGCTTCCCCACTTAGTACAAGGGCACTTCAATCACAACTGCCACAGCAATTGGTTAAGATGTTCTCTGCTCAATAAACAGTGAACGATGACAGCAGCGGTAAAGATTCAGCCTCAAGGATTTTGTGTACACTACCCCAAAACATCCTGGGGCGTCAGCTTTGTGGAGGATGCTGCGGGTAAGTTTCGATTTCTTCTGTCTGGGAAAGACTTTAAGTTTGAGCCTCGCGATCGCTACCGCTATCCCACTCATGATGATGCTCGACGAGCTGCCTTCTGTTTTCTGGAATTACTCAAACGCTTGGAGCGCTCACGGATGCGTCTAAGCATTCTGGCTGAAATTGGCATTATCAAATTCCCCCAAGAAACTTATCGCACTCATGAACTCTGGCTATTGGTTGACCGAACCCGCTATACCTGGGAGGTGATGGCTGCTGATGGTTGGTGTATTAGGTCGCAGCGCTGGTATAAGCACCCAGATACGGCTCTTGTCAAAGCTAAGGCACACATTGACAGGGAACTGGCTGTTGCTCAAATCAGAGATATTGTTGGGTGGGTTTAGCCTTGATCTTTCTAATACAGATACAGAATATAGTGTTTTTATAGCAACAAGTGGAACGGTTCGACGCGAGGCTCATAATCTCAGAACCTTGGGTTCGACGAAGCGATTCCGGGAATAGGGCAAGGTGCTGGAGTGCTAACTACGCTTCCTGGACAAGATTGCACTTAGGTCAGATGCCAGAAGCCCCATTCTCGGAATTGCCGTGCTAGGCTAGTAAGTGAGAATAAATTCGGTTGCAGCGTTTGTTTCTAGTATTGATAGGCATTTTCCTTTTGGTCAGTACAGGCTTCTCTCCGAAATCTAAATCTCTACACACCTCTGATTTTGGAGACAATCTATGTCAATTTATGTAGGCAACTTATCCTACGACGTCACACAAGAAGACCTTAATGGTGTTTTTGCAGAATACGGTACTGTAAAGCGGGTTCAGCTACCCACTGACCGTGAAACTGGTCGTGTAC
>DATNPI010000591.1:0-18185 GCA_036703325.1 Coleofasciculaceae cyanobacterium | reverse complement strand
AGCATCTCGCCTCATACTTTGTGCCGGACTGCTGCTTTTCCTTCCTTTAGCTTTGCCTTCTTTTACATCGGCTCTTGATTTACCCTCTAGCGACACTTCCCCAAATGGGGTTGCCAGCGAAAAGGCGCGTCTACAGACAGTCCAAGTATTTTTTCCAAAACAGCCGCGAAGCAATAATGATTTGAGCTATGTTGAACCAGTTAATCGGACAACTAGGAGTCAAAGTTTAGCCCGGTTTGCCGTTGAACAAATGATTGCAGGTCCAACAAGCGATGAAAGGCAAAAGGGTTTTACCGGAGCGATTCAATTAAAAGGCAGCTCTAACTGTGCTTCTGATTTCAAGCTTTCAATTCCTCAAGGGGTCGCTCGACTGCAATTTTGCCGAACAATCGTTTCGGCAGGAGTCGGGGATGATGCCCGCACAAAAAGTTCCCTAACGGCTACACTCAAGCAATTTAAAAGCATTAAATCCGTCATTATCTTAGACAAAAACGGCAATTGTCTCGGGGATATGAGTGGAGAAAATAGGTGTTTGAGCAATTCTCGCACTTAGCCGTACCTGACAATAAAATAATTAAAAAGCGTACATTTGTGTTCCATTCTTGTTTACAGGGTGCTATCCAGAGTGTGCCACTTCTCGGGCGGCGGCTCCTTTGAATGAAAGCGGTACGGCTTTTGTGCCTGATCTCGCTGCTCAACGCAATTATGGAGCCGCTGCGACGATGCGAACGGTTCAGTGTGGGAGTATTCGACCGCAACCGCCTTCGTGAAGTTGGTTGAGTGAAAACCTGGCAGGAGTAAAGGTAGCGGTGTGATGTAGCAAGTCGAATGGCGGGAGGATTTCAGCAGTTCACTATACAAAGCGTGCTCGTTCGGGCTTTTGCATAGGCAAAGTCTTGATAAGCTGTAACAACGCATTCTTTAGGGACTTTGTGATGGCTGCGGCAAAATCTAATGCGGTTAATAAGATTTCGGCGGCTATAATTTTTAGTCTCACAGGTTTTTCACCCTCAATTACTTCAAAAGTTTTTAGCAGCTTGCATAAATTACTCTTGTTGGTTCAGCCTCTTTTATGCATTTTCCGCCTCAAGCAACATAACGTTACCTTACCTTCTGTTTTGTCTTAAGCGTTCCACGGACGTGAACGCCCGTTAGGGATGAAAGAAACTACTCCCCCTGCTACTTTCTTGAGAGCGGTTCACGAACGCTTTTCACATTCGTTATGCATGAAAGAAACACGCCCTAGGGCTTCTCCCCCTCCCCCCTCGCGTTTCTTGAGAGCTGGTAGCCCTCTATGAGGTCGGAGAAGGCGATCGCGATGCCTTCTGTCATTGCCTACCCTCAGGCTGATGGCACTCTTGGCAACTGCACTTGACTCAGCTGCTCTTAATGTTTTGTTGCATAACCTCTTAAGGTTGAGAGATATGACTTATGAAGAAAGCCAGTTGCTGACACGCGCTCAGTGAGGATTCTCTCGATGCATCGACCTTCCAAGTCTCTCAGCCTTGTAACTACTACCTTACTACTCTCTCTAGCTTCTCCTGTCTACCTGAAGGGAATCTCTCTGAAAGTCTCAGACACTCCAGCACAAGCGCAGACAACTCAAGACCGTAACACACAAGCTGATCGTCTTGTGGAGCAAGGCAATAAGCAATTGAATGCTGGTCAACTGGAGGCGGCATTACAGTCTTTGCAACAGGCATTGACTATCTATAGGGAACTCCAAGACCGTCATGGAGAAGGGCAAGTTTTGAAGAATTTGGGTAATGTTTACTATGCCCAGAAAGACTATGCCAAAGCTATCGAGTC
This sequence comes from Coleofasciculaceae cyanobacterium, assembly GCA_036703325.1. Classification (GTDB taxonomy): domain Bacteria; phylum Cyanobacteriota; class Cyanobacteriia; order Cyanobacteriales; family Coleofasciculaceae; genus DATNPI01. The sequence goes on along the minus strand of DATNPI010000591.1, from coordinate 16,376 downwards.
CCAGCAACAGGCTTTGGCGATCGCCAGGGAAATTCGCGATCGCGAGCTTGAATGGTCAACTCTCAATGCTTTAGTTCGCGCTTACGATGTGTTCAAGGATTATCAAAAGGTTATTGAGTTCGCCCAACAAGGCTTGACCCTTGCACGAGAAACTCCAAATCGCCAACGGGAATGGGAATCTCTCAGTATCCTAGTCAGCGCTTACAATTCCCTGGAGAATTATGAGAAAGCAGTTGAGCTTGCTCAACAAGGTTTAGTCGTCGCACGAGAGCTGCAAAATCGTTTGTCCGAATGGAGTGCTTTGGTATTTTTAACTAAGGCTCATATTTCTCTTGAAGAGTATGAAAAAACCATTGAGTATGCACAGCAGAGTTTGGCGCTGGCAACGAGTATTAAAAATAGCACTTTAGAGTCAGGCTCTTTGATTCTTCTAAGCGCTGCTTACTTGCGGCTGAAGGACTACCAAAAAACGATTGAGTTTGCACAGCAGAGTTTAGCGATCGCAAAAGGTATCCCCAATCACGAACTAGAATCAGCGGCTCTAGAGGTTCTAAGTGCTGCTTACTGGTCATTGAAAGACTATCAGAAAGGGATTGAGTTCGCGCAAGAAAGGCTGGCAATTGCACAAAAAATCAATGATCGCAAACTAGAATCAAAGGCTCTATATACTCTAGGTGGCGCTTATTGGAGATTAAGGGACTACCAAAAATCGATTGAGTACCATCAGCAGGCTTTAGGGATTTACCGGGAACTTAAAGCTCGCCGTTCCGAATTATCGACTCTGTACGAGCTAATCGCCAATTACTTTTACCTGGGGGATTATCAAAAAGTTATTGAGTTGGCTCAGCAACAATTAGCGCTTGCACGGGAAATCAAAAATTACAGATATGAAGGCTATGCTTTGGCACACTTGGGCTTTGCCTACTACGCCCAGGGAGACTCTCAAAAAATAATTGAGTTTGGTCAACAAGCTTTAGCCGTTGGACGTGAGAAAAAAAGCCCTGATGCTGAATTTTTTGGTCTTCTTGCTTTAAGCATTGGTTACGCTAATTTAGGAAACACTGAAAAAGCAGTTGAGTTTTCTCAAGCCAGTTTAGCAATTGCTAGAGACCCCAAAGCCCGAAAGCAAGTAGCTTCCAACGCCGAAGAGCTTGCACTTAATATCATGGGCAGTATTCACAGGAAAGCTGGACGGAAAGAGCAGGCAATTATTGCTTATCGAGAGTCGTTAGCAATTAATGACAGTGACTTCAATGCCAAAGTTGGTCTAGCTCGCATCTATCGCGAGCTGAATATGCCTGTCACTGCTATTACTTATTACAAACAAGCCATCAGTAGTGTCGAGCAAATTCGTGGCAAAATCCCTGGACTAGATCGACAGTTGCAAGAATCTTTTCTGCAAGCTGTTACAGTTGATACGGACAGAACTAGAAATGCTGATATCTATCGCGAATTAGCAGACTTGTTGCTGTCGCAAGGTCGAATTTTAGAAGCACAACAGGTATTAGAATTGTTGAAGGTGCAAGAGTTACGCGACTTCACAGGAAATAGACGGGCAGGTGGTGAGACTAAAGAAACGGCATTCACACCAACTGAAGAAAAGATTCTTCAAGAGAATGGTAGCTTGATTGCTTTCGGACAGCGGCTTTATGAGTGTCAGCAGAGCCAATGCAGCCAGCTAAGTCAACTGCTAGATCAGCGCCAAGGTTTAACTGAGCAATTTAACCAGAAAGTTCGGACGATTGAAAAAGAAGTGCGATCGCGCCGTGTTCAAGACGATGGCTTCTTTGACCCTACCAAACTTGCCAAGGCTAAAGAAATTGTTGAAGCCCAATCAGGCACCGTGCTGATATATCCTTTTGTGCTAGAAGACAAAATCTGGCTCTTGTTGGCTTCCAAAGGAGGCGTCGTCAAAAGCATGGAAGTTCCCGTAGGACGGCGTCAGCTAGGGGAAACTGTCTTGAAGTTCCGCCAATTACTGCAAAATCCCAGTTCTAATATTACTGAAGTAAAGGCAACTAGCAAACAACTCTACGACTGGCTCATTAAACGCATCGAACCGGAACTGAAGGCAAATCAAATTCAAAATTTGGTCTTCTCTCTCGACAGTGTCACCCGCTACATTCCCATGAGCGCTCTATTTGATGGAGAGAAATATCTAATTGAAAACTATGCCGTTTCCACAGTTCTCTCCGCTGATTTGACAGATATGCGCGATCGCCTTCCCCCTGGCACTCAAAACACCTCTGTTCTGGCACTGGGACTGTCTAATGCCGTTGCAGGCTTCAATCCCCTACCTAATGTACCAGCTGAATTAGATGCGATCGTGCGGCAGAACCCTTCTGCTCCTCAAGGGATTTATTCCGGTCTCAAGTTCCTCAATAATACATTTGACTTTCGTGCCTTGCGAGACAATCTATTGGGTCATAAGGTTTTGCACATTGCTACTCATGGTGAATTTGTGCCAGGACGCCAGGAAGAGTCTTATCTTTTGTTAGGTACGGGTGAGAAGTTAACAATTCCTCAGGTTAAAACCTTGCAAGATTTGAGCGATGTCCATCTGGTAGTGCTGTCTGCTTGCCAAACGGCACTCGGCGGCCCAGATCAAGATGGAGTTGAGATTTCCGGCATCAGTTACTACTTTCTCAATAGTGGAGCCAAGGCGGTGATGGCTTCCCTATGGCTGGTTAGCGATGACAGCACTCGCCTATTGATGCAAAACTTTTACGGCAACTTAGCCAAAGGGACAGCTCAGGTTCCCATGACCAAAACCGCCGCGTTACAACAAGCTCAGTTGAGTCTACTGCATGGCAATAGTCCGACAGGAGCAAGTGCTGAGAATCGTAGCCTTACTATTGAATCTAGACCCGGTTCGCCAATCGCCTCAACAAATAGCGCCGCTCCTGGTTTTTCTCACCCCTACTACTGGGCACCATTCATTCTGATTGGCAATGGCTTGTAAAACAGCTTGGAAAGTTAAACGGTTCAAACCTAATTTATGAATCTTCTCAAGGAAATAGATTTTCCTTGGGAGTACAAACCTTTAAAAACAGCAAACCCGAAAACAGGATAAATCTACTATGTCTGGTATTAAACGGCGTCAATTTTTGCAATTTGCTAGTTCTACGTTGGCAGCTTTAGGTTGGAGTCAGCTTGATCTTCAGAGGGCAGGCGACTCTTACGGTCGTGTTCTCGCTCAAAGCACACCGCGTAAGCTGGCTTTATTGGTGGGGATTAATAAATATCGAGATTTCCCTTTACAAGGATGCGTTACCGATGCCTACTTGCAGAAGCAGTTGCTAATTCATCGGTTTGGGTTCAATCCCAAAGACATTGTCATCCTCACAGATGAGCAAGCTACCCGTCAGGGAATACTAACCGCCTTCGAGGAACACCTGATTAAGCAAGCCAAACCTGGTGATGTGGTGGTGTATCACTACTCTGGACATGGTGCCCAAGTGCGTGACCCTGACTGCGACGTTTCTCCTGATTGTACGACCAGTACCTTCGTGCCGGTGGATAGCGTTTTACCAAGCGATTCTCCCAGCCAAGAGGGCGTTATAAAAGACATCATGGGCCGCACCTTATTTCTACTGATGACTGCCCTAAAAACTGAAAACGTCACTGCCGTTCTAGACAGTTGTTATTCCGGTGGAGGTACAAGAGGTAACTTGCGGGTACGCAGCATTCACAATGCTGCTTCGGTAGCACGTAGTGGCGATTCTCAACTCCAAGCAGTCGCTACCGAACAAGACTATCAGCAGCAGTGGCTTGGGAGGCTGAATCTTTCACCTGAAGAATTTAAGCGACGACGACGCTTGGGGGTTGCCAAAGGCGTTGTAATTGCCTCCACAAAACGCGATCAGGAGGCAGCAGACACCCCATTCAATGGATTTTATGCCGGTGCTTTTACCTATTTAATGACCCAATATCTGTGGCAACAAACCAGTAGTGAGTCCTTTGCCAGTGCCATACCTAATGTTGCTCGCAGCACGACGCGGCTATCTTTCACCGAACAAGAACCCCTGATAGAGTATCAACCGGGTAGCGACCATGCCAAAAGCTCTGTTTACTTCATCAATGAACAAACTCCCCCAGCTGAGGCAGTGATTACCAAAGTTGAGGGTAATCAAGCTGAGTTGTGGTTGGGTGGTCTCGACCCCGATAGTCTAGCCGCTTTTGATGCTGGTGCTATTCTTTCAGTTGTAGACGCTCAAGGTCGCGACCAGGGGCAGGTGGAGTTGGAATCTCGCAATGGCTTGGTGGGGCGAGCAAAGCTGCTAGCTGCGGCACAACCGGGAGCTTTCTTACAAGAACGTGTACGCGGCATTCCCAATGACCTAACCTTGAAGATTGGTCTTGACCCATCCCTCGGTAACGAGGCGAGTCAAGCCAAACAAGCGCTGCAAGCTATCCCGCGTATTGAAGCCCTGCCTTTGCAACAACAACAGGTGCAATACATTTTTGGACGCCTGACAACTGCCTACCAGCAGCAATTGCGCTCAACCCAGGCAGTAAAATTCCCAGAGGTTGGGAGTTTAGGTCTGTTCTCCTCAGGACAGGAGCTAATTCCTAACTCCTTCGGCACGAAGAGTGAAACTGTCACGGATGCCATTACTCGTCTGCGCCCCAAACTCCAGTCACTACTAGCCGCCCGCCTTGTCAAAACCGCCCTTAACGCCAACTCGTCGCGCCTCAATGTCGTTGCCATGATGCGTCCAGAAGGGTCTGACAATGTGTTTGGCAGTTCTTTCACTCGCGGTCCTCTTGGCAAAGAAACCTCGCCTAATCGACTCACGCCGGTAGTTCCCCCTAATTCTCAACAATTGCCCTTGGGAACACCGGTGCAACTGCAAGTCATGAACAACGAAGCCACTGAAGTTTATGTCAGCGTATTGGTGATTGACCCTAGCGGGGAAATTTCGGTGATTTTTCCCAATACGTGGGCAGTAGCAGAAGAGGTAACGGTGGTTGCTGCTGGTCAAACGCTAAAAATTCCTGACCCTAGCAAAGATAACTTTGTGCTGAAAACTAAAGAACCGAAAGGCGTTTCTGAGGTGCTGATTCTCGCCAGTCGGACACCTTTACGCAAAGCACTTCAAATATTGCGATCGCTAGCAGCAGCACAACCAGAAATAAAGCAGAGGGGCGGGCCAGTTTCCCTAGGGACATCGAATCAGATGAATGAGGCCGCTGAGGTGATTGACAACTTGCTCGATGATGTCAATAATGGCACTCGTGGTAGTATGAGAAATCCTACTCCTAGCCGTGACACCGTTCGCAGCATTGACACCACTCAGTTGGCAGCTCTATCAATTACTTTTGAGGTTATTTAATGCCTCAGCATCAGCAATGGTGAACTACGAGTTCTATAATCGAATTCGTCCTTCACTATTTGTGGCTACTCCTTTAGTTACATCAAATTTAAGCAAGCTAAGGCTAAAGGCTGAAATCTTTTTGTTATACTAGCTTGCCTGCTGATCGCCGTGGTACTTTATGTATAGTGTAAACATTCTGTAATAATCAGATTAAGAGGAAACCATTAACCTCAATCCTGCCAATTGCGAACCTGAGGTCAAAAAATGGGTCGTAATTGATCTGGAGGGATGATATAGGGGAGTTTGATTTTACGACATCAGTCTGTGCTGTTGAGGTTGGTAAGGATCGTCAGAGATTGTCTGGGCGCGGGAACCGTTCGTCAATCAAATCCATCCTTAGCCAGCATAACTGCTGGTGTGAGCTGTCTTTGTTTGAATCCAAGTCTGGAGGTATCTCTCATGTCCGTTCGCCTTTATGTCGGCAATTTGCCAAAAGAAGATGTAGACCGTGATGAACTACACGCTGTTTTTGTAGATGCAGGTGAGTCTGTTTCCACAAAAGTGATAAAAGATCGTAAAACCGGCAAATGTCGGGGTTTTGGCTTTGTCACCGTACCAACGGATGAGCAGGCTGACGCAATCATTGAGAAATACAATGGTCACATGTTCAAAGACAGCGCCCTGAAAATTGAAAAAGCGCTGCCACGGTCGAAGAATCAAGAAGAGGAAGAGGCACCACGTCCAGCCAGCAGCAGCACTGGTAGTGCTCCTGTGCGCCGTGGAAACAATAAAAAGTCCAAGCGTAGTGGCTCCTCAACAAGCACAAGCACATCATCCTCAAACGACCCAGGATCGATTCAACCCGATCCGCGTTGGGCTGGTGAGTTGGCAAGGCTGAAGGAGATTTTGGCAGCTCAAGCTAGTAATTCCTAGTGTTTGTTGAAATGCTAAGTAGCTCAGGTTATCTGTCTCGACAAACTTTGTGAGTATCTAGTAGGCTTGCAAGTTTTAATCGTTGAAAGTAGCGTGAGCGATGCAGCGGGTGCTGTAGCTCTTAGTCTATTTAAAGGCTTGGGGAGATAGCACCCGCATCCTAATGCGTTTCTTGCTCCCTCCTTGTCCCCCCTTGAAAAGGGCAATGTCGTAACTTAAGGACTGAACCCCTGTGGAGAGGGGGTGAGGGGGTGAGACCTGAGAGGGTGAGGTGCCGTCGAGACTCGATCGGTTTCATCGAGGACTTTTCCCTTAATTGCTGAAAGGGGATAGGCTTTCTCGCGGGTTTTCTGTAAAGTATGAAACTGTTTCTAAGTGATTAAGAGGGACTTTTGTCATGAGTGCAGAAACCGACCCCGTTAAGGTCATGAAACAGGAAGTTGGCAAGGCAGCTGCCGCGCTGGTGCAGTCGGGTACGATTGTGGGGCTGGGTACGGGTTCAACTACGGCTTATGCGATCGAGTATTTGGGAAGTCGCCTCAAGTCTGGTGAGATAAAAGATATCAAAGGCATCCCAACATCCTTTCAGGCAGAAGTCCTGGCAAAACAGTATGGGATTCCTTTAACTACCCTGGATGCAGTTGACCATATTGATATTGCGATCGATGGGGCTGATGAAGTCGATCCGCAGAAGAATTTAATTAAGGGCGGCGGTGCTGCCCATACCCGCGAGAAAATCGTGGATGCGCTGGCCGATCGCTTTGTGGTTGTTGTCGATGGTAATAAGCTAGTAGACAAGCTGGGTTCTAGTTTTCTGTTGCCAGTGGAAGTGATACCAATGGCGATCGCTCCGGTAATGCGCGCCATCGAAAAGTTAGGCGGTAAACCAGAATTACGCATGGGCATCAAAAAAGCCGGCCCAGTAATTACCGACCAGGGCAACATGGTGATTGACGTTAAATTTGACTCCATTGATAACCCTGCTGAACTAGAGAAGACACTGAATAATATTCCGGGAGTCCTAGAAAATGGATTATTCGTTGGTGTTGCCGATTTAGTTCTAATTGGTGAAGTCAAAGACGGTCAGCCAGTTGTACGGGAAATGTAAATCCAAAAAATCCAAAATCCATTAGCTAAGGTCTGCGACGTTTAGTCTTTGCGATACGGTTTCCTGAATAGGCAGAATCCTCGGTTTTGGTCAACTGCTGGCTAACCTGGGCAAAGACTTCTCGTTGCAGGTACGGATAGTCACTTACCCAGCGGTTCAAACTGGGAATATAGACATCGCTTGTCTTAGCAATACGTGCCAGATCAGGTTGATTGGACATTACCAACATCTCAGCAACTTGACCAGCCGCAATTCCCTTGTGGGTGCGGCGTAGTGGTACTTGTAGCTGCGCTGTGAATCCTGTTTCGTCTTCGACATCCAGGTTCAAACGTCGTTCCCGGTTTTCAACGATAACCAACTCACCGCGATTGTTAACGGTTTCTTCTGTACCAATCAACTCATCTGTTACAAACACGTCTACCACTTGACCACGCCAGAAGCCACTGTATTTGTATCGGCGCACCTCAAGGTTACGTGTGGTGGCCCAGTAGACAGGACTCCACAGCCAGTAAAGACCGACAATAATGCCGAGTAACAAGCGCAAGCCATCGAACCCAGGCCCAAACACAACTCCTAAAAGTAAAACGATGACGACACCACTCACAGAAATCAGGAGGCGTTTTACGAAATCTGGGAACTTGCCCCAGAAGTAGCTGTACTGGGGGCCAGTGGCGAGGATGGGGACGAGTTGTTCAAACTTCTGGCGTGTGATTGGAACTAGCATATTTAGCTTCTAAAGGATTTTTTCTAATCCGTAGACTAGGGATTTGAGCTGGGTGACTTTGCGAATCGCTAGAAGCACTCCTGGCATATAGCATGAACGGTCTGAGGTGTCGTGACGCAGGGTGTAGATTTGACCGGGGGCACCGAAAATCACTTCCTGGTGGGCAATTAAACCGGGTAAGCGTATACTGTGAATCCGAATGCCTTCATCCGCTACACTGCCCCTGGCACCGGTTAATTTTTCGGTTTCTTTAACTACAGCTGGATTGTAAGTTTTTCCCAACTCTGCCAACAGCTGGGCGGTTTGAATTGCCGTGCCGCTGGGTGCGTCGGCTTTTTGGTTGTGGTGTAGCTCAATAATTTCGACGTGGTCGAAGTATTGGGAGGCTTGAACAGCTGCCTGCTGAAGCAACACCATACCAATGGAGAAGTTGGGAATAATCAAGGCACCAGTGCTGGCTTTTTCGGCAAAGTCAGCGAGTTCTTGAATTTGCTCTGGACTGAGTCCTGTGGTGCCAACGACGGGTCTAACACCGTAAGCGATCGCTGACCGGACATTGTCATAAACACCGCTGGGATGAGTAAAATCTACCATGACACCCTGGACTTTTTCCTGGGTGGCAAGCACAAGCGTCGCTTGCAAGTCATTTAAAACGGGAATTTCAACTGGACCGCACCCAGCTATTTCACCGACATCTTGACCCATGTATTCCGGATTACGGTCGATAGCACCGATTAAGGTCATATCCTCAGCTTGAGAAACAGCCTTAATGACCTCGCGACCCATTTTGCCACAGGCACCATTGACTACGACTGGGATAGGAGATTGATTCGACATAACTTAAAGATATCCTGGGGAACGATCAAGCGAATTTTAGCAAGTCCTGCGATAATCCCACGCTTGTACCCGTTAGGGTCAAGCGCTGTGGAACACATCGTTCACTGGAAAACAGGGATTCAATTGCAGTACAGTTACTTATAGGCGTAAAAGTGTTTGTGAGAAACAAAAGTTTTGGAACGACTAGAGGTAGCCGAAACCGTCCTACTCCCCTTGGATAAGGTATGGGAAGCTCACGAGGATGTGAAACTCCTAGAACGTATTGCTCCACCTTTCCCCTCTATTCGGCTTAAGGAATCAAACATTGTTTGTGGTCTAGGCACTCAGTTTACACTGCGGGTTGAACTTCTGGGTCTAGGAGTTGATTGGCAAGTTAGAATTACCCACTGGGACCCACCGTACTGTTTTATAGATGAACAGGTGAGTGGTCCTTTCAAATTCTGGGAACATACCCATCACTTTATGCCGATTTCGTCCGGATCGACCCGCCTGGTTGATTCGATCAAGTTTGAACTGAACCCGTTGGTGGATGGTACGTTGATTCGTTTGGGTTTGGAGACGATGTTTAAGTTGCGGATGCAGAACTTGAAACAGGCATTGTTAAAGGACTCGTAGTAGATTACTCCTTCGGAAAGAGAATTATCTGGTTCGTTGTCAGTTGTTAGTTGTCAGTTGTGCTTTGTAACCGAAATAGTCCAGTTGTTTTTGGACGCCCCCTTAGCATGGCAGTCTAGGCAGCAAACAAGGCTTGTACAGAGCGGTGAACGAGCTTGTTTCAACCTGAAGTCAGCGATCGCACCGTATTCCCCTAGCGGGAAGCCGTCTGGTGATAGCCAGGTTAATATAAGTTAATGTAATTTCATAAGTCTCAAAAATTTAACGATGCCTAATTCAGAAGAACGCAAAAAACGGATAATGGAGCATATCAACAGAAGCATAAAGCTCCCTCAACAACTATCTTCGCCAATTTCCGAGTCTAGAAAACAGCAGATTATGGATCATATCAAGAGAACTCGGAGCTAGGAGAACAGGGCTTACGCACTATCTGCCGAAAAGCCCCCATAATATCACTTCCGATTAGGTAGTCATTGTTAAGTCTGAGGGGGAGAGGGGGAGAGGGGGAGAAAATTTAATAATGACTATGTAAACGGAAGTGATATAACCCCCCAATTCTGGGGGAAGCAGAATTTTCTCCCCCTGGCGTTGGGGAAATGGGGACTAGTACGTAAGTCTTCTGTAGATCTATAACAATGACACATGAGCGCTGACGATGCGCCAGCCTTCTTCAGTTCGCATCCAAGTTTGACTCTGACGGCCGATGCGATTTGAGCCTTGACGCTGAAACTCTGTATTTGCTGTCGCGAAATCCCGTCCGTAAGTGGTAATTGCCGTAAGAGTTAGCGATCGCTCCAAATTCACGGGTGAGCGATTTTTGCGAAACTCGGCGATCGCATCATACCCATACAAATTTTCCGTTACCCCATAGCGCAGCGTGTACGGACTCTTCCAAAACAGTTCGTCAAGTACCGCAACATCATTACTTACTAAGGCTTTTTCGTAACGTTCAAAGGCTGCTGTTACCTCAGCCACAACTTCAGGGATATTAATCTCCATAGCATCTACGAATAACTTCTCTGAAATGTCTCAGGCAATTCCATCACACTTCGATAATGGGCTTCAATTTGACTCACTGTCTGAGACTGGCGGTTTGTAGTCCACTGACTGCGCTCAAATAATTCCTGCCTTAAAGCATCAACATCAATCGTTGTCACTTTACCATCAGCAACCACTCGCTTTCCATTCACCCAAACACTATCAACAGCATTAGTTGGACGCCCTAGAATCAGCAAACCAATTGGATCGGTGCGGGGCAATAGTGATAGATTCTTCAAGTCATAAAGCACCAAATCAGCTTTCTTCCCCACAGTCAGTGAACCCAGTTCATCCGCCACATTCAATCCCGTGGCACCACCCAAAGATGCCATTTCCACAGACTGCCGTGGTGTAATCCAGTGGTGATAGTCCAAATCGGTGATGTTATGCAGAATCGAACCAATCTTAATCGCTTCTAATAAGTCCTGGGAGTCATTACTAGCAGCACCATCACAACCAAAGGCGACATTCACTCCCGCCTGACGATATTTCAAGATCGGAGCAATGCCACTGCCTAAACGCAGGTTGCTGAGAGGATTGTGTACTACTGTCGATCGCGTTTCTGCCAGGATAGCGATATCGTCATCACTCAACCAGACACAATGGGCTAAAGAAGTGCGGGGGCTGAGATAACCAATTTGCTTAAGGTGTTCGACAGCACTACAGCCGTATTTTTCTTGTGCAAGTTTCTGTTGTGCCTTAGTTTCTAGTAGATGTGCATGACGACAAAGATTATAGCGATCGCTTAATTCTATACAGCCTTCAAACAACGCATCGGAACACAGCTGAATCCCCGTTGGTGCCACCAGGATATTTATCCCTTCTTCGGGTTTATGGAACCTGTCCACCGCTTCCTGCATCAGGGCTAGAGTTGCTTCAGTGGAGCGAATATAGCTTTCATGTTCCCGTTGTGCATCGCCATCAGGCATTCCTGCGGTGAGGGATTCATCCTGAATCAAGGGGCCGATAAACGCACGGATGCCAATTTCTTGGTAGGCTCGAACGGTAGATGCGATCGTTTCAATTTCCTTGCCGGGAATCAACACTAAGTGGTCAACAACACTAGTACCACCTGAAAGCAACGTTTCTACAGCTGTTCCCAACGCACTCAGGTAAACTTGCTCCGGTTCAAGGGGTGCAAAGTCATAGAGTTCCGCAATCCACAACTCCAAGGGAATCGGGGGAATCGCACCCCGTTGCCACATTTCTGAAGAGTGAGTATGGGCGTTGACGAAACCAGGGAGTAGAAGTTTGTTTTCACCATCAACCGTAGTGCCAACGACTTCTAGATTAGGTGCGATCGCACTAATCTGATTTTCTGCTATCTGCACCTCTACAGTTGAATAGCCCTGTTCAACCGGAATCAAGACCTTTTGAATCGTAAAGCTCACAAATTAAACCTTTCCTCTTGGCACTGTTATCAATATATCTGTTCAAGAATTATGAACTGAACACGACTAACCATTATTACTATTTTTTTTGTATTCCTCTATACAAAATAAAGCGTTGAATTCTATACCATAGGTAGATTGCAGAATCTAAAAAACTCAATAATGCATTAGGAAAAATATGGGAACGCCTAGACGTATTTTTCTACAGATGGGTACGGGTGCAATTTTGGCAACCGCTATTCATAGTTGCGCTCAAACCTCGTCAACTAAGTCAGGTTCAACGACAACAGCAGCATCATCTGGCAAAACAGAAACCGCAAAAAAAATTATTATTGGATTCTGGCCGATTGCGGCAGGATTACCGCTCTATTTAGCCTTAGAAAAAGGTTACTTTAAAGAAGCTGGATTAGATGTAGATGGGAACAAATCAGCTGGAGCTCAGCAGGTTGTTGAAGGATTAATTGCTGGACGAGTTCAAGGTTCAGCTAACGGTACGGGTTCGGGTAATTTAGCACTTGGTGAAATCTTACAACCGGGTTTATTCAAAATCATTGCTTCAAATCCCAGTAATGCTAAAAATGTCCTGGATGAGATTATCGTTGCCAAAGATAGCCCTATCAAGACTATTGCAGATTTGAAAGGGAAAAAAGTGGTTAGTGGGCCTGGGCCTCAAAACCAAGCCTTAGCTAAAGGAATTTTAGAAAAAAATGGCATCGAAAATCCTCAAGTTACCCAACTTGAAATCAAGCAGCACGTCGCTGCTATTCAGTCAGGTCAAATTGATGCCGCTTATACCTTAGAACCTACGGGAACAGTTGGCAGTCTTAAAGGAATTACAAGGACATTAGAAACAGGAGTTATTGCAAAATACATTCTAGGAAATCCTGATGCACCGTGGTTTGGTGGTTCAGCTACTCTCAGCACTCAATTTATTAAAGAAAGCCCGGAAACGGCTAAGAAATATATTGAGGTTTATCGTCGTGCTATCAAAAGCATTCGTGATAATCCTGAGGAAGCACGTAAATATCTTGCTGGTTACACTGCCATTGAAGGAGATTTAGCTAAAGCTGTCCCCCTGCCTGCCTATACGATGTATGACGAGTTCACCAACTCAGACATAAAGTACTTCCAACAATTTTTTGACTACCTGACTGAGAGGAAAGTGTTCTCTAAAAAACTAGATGTTGCATCTTTAATGTATAAAAATGGTTGAATTAGACCAGAAGGTAAAAAATAATCAGGTGAAGGCTTGTATCAGCATTGAAGGATTGTGTAAGTCCTTTGCTGGACAAGTATTGTATGAGAATTTCAGTTTAGATCTACCGAGGGGTGAGTTCATCTCAATCTTTGGGCCAAACGGTTGTGGAAAGTCTACCCTCATTAATATGATGAGTGGATTGATTCCTTTTGATCGAGGTCAAGTCTTAATCAATGACAAACCGATTCGTCGAGCAAAAATCGGTTATGTGTTTCAGAATTATCGAGACTCTTTGTTCCCTTGGTTAAGTGCTTTAGATAATATTGCTTATCCTCTGAAGGTGAAGGGGATATCAGAACGAGAATGTAAAGAAAAGGTTGAAAGCTTAATTACTGCTTTTGATATTAAATTAGACCTCAAACGTTATCCTTATAGTTTCTCTGGAGGACAGCAACAACTCATCTCAATTTTGAGGGCGCTAGTAGCCGATCCAGAGGTACTGTTTCTCGATGAACCCTTCTCAGCACTGGATTTTGAGACAACTCTCTATGTGCGAGAAAAGTTACAACAAATCTTTATGGAATCCTCACTGACGATGGTGATGGTTGTCCATAACCTGGAAGAAGCCGTATACCTGGCAGATACGATTCTACTATTAAGCAAACGACCGACCTCTTTAGTTGAGAAAGTGCCTTTTAAGGCTCAACGTCCTCGAACACCAGAAACGCTATCAGATTCAGACTTTATTAGTACCAGCAGTCATTGTCTGGATGTCTTTCGCCAGGAGATGCGTAAGTGACTACCCAATCTCTACGAAACCAGCAAAATCAAGCCGCTAAATCTCTGGCTTTAAAGAATATTGCTCACAAACTACTACCTTTAATTGGGGTAGTATTGCTGTTTGTGATTTGGTGGCTAATTGCTAAGTCGGGATGGGTTAATCCAGTTTTGCTACCCACTCCGATTGATACTTTAGGGGAACTTATTAAGGCAACGCTTAGTGGCACGATGATGAAAGATTTCATCGCCACTGTAATGCGAACGTTTCAAGCTTTTTTAATAGCAGCTGTCTTGGGAGTTCCTTTAGGGGTGGGGCTGGGGAGTTCGGAACCCGTTTATCGCAGCTTTGAGTTTTTGATTGATTTTTTTCGCTCAACGCCTGCCAGTGCTTTGATTCCGATGTTCATCTTGTTTTTCGGGATTGGAGAGTTTAATAAAGTTGCGATCGCTTCTTTTAGTGCGTTGCTCATCATCTTATTCAACAGTGCTTATGGCGTTATGAACGCCAAGAAAAGTAGGATTTTAGCCGCTAAGGTGATGGGTGCTAATCGGTTTAATATTTTTAAAGATGTCCTATTTTGGGAAAGTCTACCCCAAAGCTTTATTGGGTTGCGAAGTGGAATTAGTATTGCCCTTGTGATTGTCATTGTGGCAGAGATGTTTATTGGCACAGAACAAGGGCTGGGTAAGCGCATTATTGATGCCCAACAAGTCCTAAATGTTAAGGATATGTATGCTTCTATCTTGATTACCGGAATTCTTGGGTATGCCCTGAATGTTCTATTCCTTTTGATAGAGAAGCGATTTGTCCATTGGAGTGGGAAGTGAGGCGGTAAGGAATCAGGAGGCAGGAGGCTGAATTGAGAACAGGGATAGCATTCTGGATTCTAAATTCTGTTTGGTGATTATTAATACTTAAATAACGCTTAAATTTGGGCTATAAGAGGTTGGTAGCCTGAAAATTAGTGTGGATTGCAAGAGATTTACGTGATGAAGAAATATGAATCGATTGCTTCGTACCTTAGGCATACCGCCGAATGCTTGGGCTGTTGATGCGGCGACAGCAGATATTACCCGCCCCCCGCTTCCATCTGTACCAATTACCCTAGCGACAGAAACCAAAACGCTGCGTCTGGACTTAGCGAAAGCGGCGATTTTAGTCATTGATATGCAAAACGACTTCTGTCACCCAGAAGGTTGGCTTGCTCATATTGGCGTTGATGTGACACCTGCCAGAGAACCCATCGAACCTTTAGAAACTTTACTACCCCAATTGCGAAGTGTAAACATTCCTGTCATTTGGGTAAACTGGGGAAATCGTCCCGACTTATTGAATATTAGTGCCAGTCTACTGCATGTTTACAACCCCACTGGTGAGGGCGTAGGATTGGGCGATCCACTACCAACTAAAGGTGCCCCAGTGCTGACAGCAGGGAGTTGGGCCGCAGCGGTAGTGGATGAATTAGAACAGAACCCGGAGGATATCCGCGTCGATAAATACCGCATGAGTGGTTTCTGGGATACGCCCCTAGATAGTATCTTGCGTAACCTGGGTAAAACTACACTTTTCTTTGCTGGGGTGAATATTGACCAGTGTGTGATGGCAACCCTACAAGATGCTAACTTTCTTGGTTACGATTGCATCCTTGTTAAGGATTGTGCGGCTACGACTTCTCCAGAATATTGTTTAAAAGCCACCCTTTACAACGTTAATCAGTGCTTTGGATTTGTTGTAGATTCTCAGTCAATTATTGAAGCTATTAAAGCTGAGGAGATGGATAAAAGGCGAATCCCCGAAAGATAGAAAGATGAAGGATGAAAAATATTTATCCTTCAGTTGATATATTTCACCACTCAGGAATCTAATTTCCTGAACTTTGGAAACATTCACAAATTTTAGGAGTAAATTCTTATGGAAGCTCGTTGCATGATTCCTGTAACCAAGTCTGCTAAAGACTATCAGGCTTATCGCATCAGTCCTCACGATACTAACCGTTTAGCAATTGTTTTCGATCCAACAATGACTGATGCCTCGTTGACCTTTTGTGTAGAGATTTTTGACGAAGGTGGCAAGACTCCGCCTAATCGCCATCAATTTGCGGTAGAAATGTTCTTTGTCCTCAAGGGAGAAGGGTTAGCCACCTGTGATGGAAAAACAGTTCCAATTGGTGCCGGAGATAGCTTATTAGTTCCGCCTACAGGAATTCATGAAATCCGCAATATAGGCAATGGTCGCTTATATACGCTGTGTTTTATGGTGCCGAATGAGGACTTTGCTGAATTGATTCGTAGTGGTGTACGGGTTGAATTAGATGATGAGGATTTGAGAGTGCTTAACCGTACAGATGCGTTAGTGGCATGCTGAGTCGGTAGATTACATAAACCGAAGATGTTTAAGGAAAGAACCCCCCTAGCCCCCCTTAGGAAGGGGGGA
>DATNPI010000586.1:0-7027 GCA_036703325.1 Coleofasciculaceae cyanobacterium | reverse complement strand
CCCGATGCCGGTGGTGGTGCGTACTCGTCCCTACGATCAAACCTTCTATACCGAGGTTGGAGATACATCCTGGAACGAAATGCCGGATGAACAGGTGTTTGCGGCAGCGGAAGTGGCTAAAGCAGATTTAGGGTTTTAAGAGTATAAGGAATGTCTGTTAAAGATGTCTTTCACAATGCTGTAAAAAACACCCTTCAAAAAGAAGGGTGGATAATTACTGATGACCCGTTGTTCATTCGCGTTGGCAGCACCTTGGGGACATAAAACCAATCAGGAGACTCCGCACCTTTTTCTGGAGGGTTAGTCAAACGCCAATAGATACCACTATCTTGACCGATACAGTACTGACCATCCGGATGAAGTTGCTGTAATACAGGTCTAATCGAGTCGAGTCAGTGAGGAGAATGCTCTGAGGATGTTCCTGAAAGTTTTTCACAAAAGTCCCGTCTGACTCTGGTAACTGAGTATGGTCTGGAAGAGAAGTCGTCGTGAGTTCAGGCGTAAACATCTAGAACAATAGGAGTTGAAGGCAATTGGCTCTATTGTAGATTTGGGACGCGATCGCCTTAGCCACGGGTTAAGGATTCTCACAAATGCGAAGCGAGAGCCACTACGCGATCGCCCAACAGCCTATCCAAACTATCCGTCCGCCGAGTGATTCTCCTGTGTCCTTCAGACACGCTATGCTAACGGATACGATTCGCGATTGCCTAAAAGCACAAGCGTTGCTGAGCGCACAAACCCTGTCCCAAAGAAACGCGATCGCTCTCACCATATTTGTTAAAACAGGCAAATTTATGCTATAATATAGCGCTTACGAAAAGCGATCCTAAGCGAATCGCTAACCGACACAATATGGTGCTGTACACTGACTAATCAAAACTGGCTGGCAAAGCAGGACACGGTTCTCGGCAAGGTTTGGGTTTCTAGACATTACTCCATAAGTCAGTTCGGTTTTCTCGCTTAGGAGTATCTATCCATTCAAAGCCTACTAGGCGATGATTGTAATAAGGATGTGATACAAGCCGGTCAGTCCTATCGGTGTCATTAGGAGTCTTAATAATGTTGCGACACCATCGCCAGACAAAAGAAATGTTGAACCTTTTCCCCTTTATCGGCGTCTATATCTGTAATACTATAGAATTAAAGCAAACTCATACTGGCTTCGAGTTCCCGCTTTATTTCCCAGTCATGAGCAGCTAAATTGGGGAACGCCGCAGAATCACAGAAGATAGACTTTCCCCAGTATCCAGCTTCAACTCACATCCATGGCTAGATCTCCTGCCTTGTTCAGAAGAGGTAGGTGGTCTATACATCTTTTGCCAGATGTAGCTCACTGACTCGCGCAAATATCCTCAGGGTGAGAGATCGTAATTGCTTTTGAGGTCAAACTTCGCGATAAATCTACTGCTTGTTTACGGAGTCATCACTCACAAATGCCCACTGCTAACACCAAAAAAAAGACGACCACCCCCACTTTCTCAGCAGACATGGTTCGCACTTATCTGCATGAGATTGGTCGCGTGCCGTTGCTGACCCATGAGCAAGAAATTGTCTATGGTAAGCAAGTGCAGCATATGATGGCGCTGATCGAGGCGAAAGAAGCCTTGGCTGAAAAGCTACAGCGCGAACCAACGACCAAAGAGTGGGCAGACCACGTTAAGCTCGACGAATCAGCCCTTAATAAAATCCTAACGCAGGGAACGTGGGCAAAGCGCAAGATGATTGAAGCCAATCTGCGCCTTGTCGTCGCGATCGCCAAGAAATACCAGAAGCGCAACATGGAATTTCTGGACTTGATCCAGGAAGGAACATTGGGCTTAGAGCGAGGAGTTGAGAAATTTGATCCCACAAGGGGCTATAAGTTCTCGACCTACGCTTACTGGTGGATTCGTCAGGCGATAACGAGAGCGATCGCCCAGCAAGCTCGTGCGATTCGGCTGCCCATTCACATTACCGAAAAGCTCAACAAAATCAAGAAAGTCCAACGAGAACTGGCTCAGAAGCTGGGTCGCAACGCCACTCCTGCCGAGATTGCTAAGGAGTTGGAGTTAGAACCCGCTATGATTCGGGAGTATTTGAGCATTGCTCGTCAACCAATCTCTCTCGACGTTCGGGTTGGAGATAATCAGGACACAGAATTGTCTGACCTCCTAGAGGACGATGGACTAACGCCTGTGACTTACACAACTCAGGAGGCGCTCCGGCAAGATTTGGATAACCTCCTAGCCGAGCTAACCCCCCAGCAGCGTGAAGTGCTAGCACTGCGCTTTGGGTTAGAAGATGGCAACGAGCTGTCTTTGGCTAAGGTCGGTCAGCGACTCAACCTGAGCCGTGAGCGGGTGCGCCAGCTAGAACACCAAGCTTTGGCACAACTGCGACGCCGCCATACCAACGTTAAGGAGTACATCGCCAGCTAGTCGCGAAGACAATGCCAGGATCGACGCAATTACCCCCCTGACACCCATCTGGGGGGAATTAGCTTTTGCTACCCCAGGTTTGGGGGTTTGGAGGGCTTCATCCTCATAGCGCTTAAATCCTGAGTGCTAATGAAAAAAGAAGTGGTAACAAGAAACTGTTACCACTTCTTTTTTACTAAGATTTGTAAAGATTTTCCGCAATCCCAACCTTTGCCGCTGAAGCTGCTGATAGGAGGCAATTTATCAGCACTAAGATAAGTGGACTTGTTGGAGACACTGTCAATAGAGCCGATGAATTATGGGTTGCCCCTCTTGTCGAAGAACGATCCAATTGGATGAAGTTACACTCACCCATTTGAGGGAATCGTTACTGCCTGCTTCTTCGTTACATTAATAAGAAAGAGTAGGCGAGAGCTGTCTCAGACGCTTTCCAAGAGTGAAAACAAAAGCCAATAGCAAGTGTGACGGTTGATAAACCGGTCAGAGGAGGAACAAACATAAGTATCTTTCAAGCTTATAAATATCTGTAAGGATGCCAGTTAACAAGACCCTGTTCTCGCTCAAATCAACTTGTTTTGACTGATTCTGGCTCCTGGCGTTGTGTGCTAGTGTTCGAGTGCGTTTAGGTTCAAGGGTGTTTCGAAGTAGTTTCAAAGGGAGTAACGACGGTGATTAACCAGTTAGTTGAGATCTTTTCGTTAGAAAGTCGCCTGCTCAATCGTTGGCAATTGCCGTTGGTTGGATTACTCCTGATGGGAGGATTGGCAGCGACTGCATCAACGTTCAAGGCAACTACACCTCAGCAAAAAAGTCAAGCCATTGATTCCACTTCAATTGCCTCAACGTTCAAGCTTCCCCCGCCCCAGCCGGAAACTCCAGCCATCGATTCTACTTCGGCCGCCTCAACCGTCAAGGCCGCTACACCACAGTCGGAAGCTCCAGCCATCGATTCTACTATGCTGAAGCCTCTACTGGAAGCCGCTGCGCTACAGTCGGAAGCTCCCGCCATTGATTCTACTTCTGCGGTGGCATCCCCATTGGAGACCACTGCGCCCCAGCCGGAAGCTCCCGCCATGGATTCTACTTCTGAGGTGGCACCTCCGCTGGAAGCCGCTCAACCTCACAAGCAAGATAAAGCCCTTGATTCGACTGCCGTTGCTGTGCCGTCAGCCAAGTGGAATCAGCAGGCACAAGCGGAGCGCAAAGCTACCATCGCTCAACTACCAGTCCAAAGCGCCTCAATTCCTGACGGAACATACCTTTACGGTCAGACCTCAGAACCGCAACAGCTTGGTAAAGAATATATAGTATTTGAGGCGCGTCAGGGTAAGGTGATTGGCGCAATGTATCTGCCTAGCTCCGAATATAGCTGTTTTTACGGAACGCTTGATTCAAAGAGCATGAATCTAACCGTTGTCAATCCCTACAATCAAACGGCTATGTCTCACATGATCGCTCGTGCACAGACAGTACAGCTTGCCGCCGCTGGTGGACGGATAAATCTGGAAAATACTTACGACTCGCTTACTTATCCTCACGCCGTTCAACTCGAAGGCTATCAACCGATTAGTCAGGTTAGTGCTAACGACAAGCAACTCCTAAATACTTGCCTCACCGAATATCAAGCAAAGTTTGGGAATTAGTAAGGTTTAGCGCTGAAGCTATAGCGCTAAGATTAATCCTTGTGACTGAGTTTTGTGGTCGTCGTTAAGACGCCTATGGGTCGAAGTATGTGGCGTTCCGACTTAATTGATGTCAACAAGTCAGGACATATTTAGGACTACTTGAGAGCTTTGTCAGTCCATCAGCTCTTTTAACTCAAAACTCGATGCCTGGTTGCGCCTTGACGCCCTGTTCACGGAAGGGATGCTTAACGAGAGTCATCTCAGTTACCAAGTCGGCATGTTCAATTAATGCGGCGGGTGCACCTCTGCCAGTGAGGATGACGTGAGACTCGGCTGGTTTTTTCTCCAGTCCAGCAAGAACGTCTTGAACATCTAGGTAACCTAGCTTTAAAGCAATATTAATTTCATCTAACAGTACTAGTCGGAAGTCAGGGTTGCGGATAAACCCCTGCGCCTTTTCCCATGCTGCCTGAGCTCTTTCGATGTCTCGCTCTCGATCTTGAGTTTCCCAAGTGAAGCCTTCTCCCATCGCGTGAAACTCTAACTGTGCTATCTCTCCAGCGGCGGCTGATGTCCAGTGTTGGAAGGCGGCTTTTTCCGCAGGTTCCCAGGCTCCTTTGATGAATTGTACGATCGCCACTCGGTAACCGTGACCGAGCGATCGCAACACCATCCCCAATGCCGCAGTAGTCTTCCCCTTGCCGTTACCTGTATTCACGATAATCAGACCCTTCTCTCGCGACGCTTGTGCAAGGCGTTGTTCCTGCACCTCCTTGCGTCGCTGCATTTTGATGCGGTACTGCTCCGAGGTCAATCCAGACGCTGCTGACTCAGCGACATTACCAGATTCCGGGGTTTCGTTTGAGTCGGTGTTCAGTTTATTCACAATGGAAATTTATATGTAACGCCTCAATATAGAAATGGTAGTATCTTCATCAAGAAAAGCCAGAGAGACAACGCTACAGATTTGTCAAACAATATGGAAGCAGACCCTGAGTCTGACCTCAGGGTCACCTACCCCTTAGAGGGCGTCCAAAAACAACTCTGCCATTTCGGTTATCAAGGACAACTGAGAACTAACAACGAACCAGATATTCTCAAACAAAGGAGTAATTTTTGGACGGCTCCTTACTTTAGCCAAGAGTAATCCCAGGAAGGTTGCTCCCGCTCTTCAATCAAGGGAAATTGATTACTCTGGTCATCTTGATAAAGAGCGATTTGTATGTTTTCCATCCAAGAGAAATCCCAGCAAGGCGGCTCTAGTTCTTCGATCAGGTGAACCATATCTCCCTGATAGTTCTTATTTACTTGTATAGCTTTGAGCCGCAAATGAGCAGGAACATAGCGGAGGTGAACCGGTAGTCCGTGCGCCAGCAGAAATTCCGCCAGTTGCTCAGAATGAATGTAAATTCCCTGCGTATGGAGGCGCTGCAAAATTTCCTCAAAAGTAAGCCAACCCTTATCAGCTTTCAGCTGGGATGACGACTGCGTATCGTTTAGAGCAATAGAGAGGAGATTGCTTGGCATAGTTAAGATTGGTTGCATTTAGACAGAAGTGCTCCGGGTCGTGAGCAATTTAATCGACCTACGAGGTGGAGTTCTTTTCATTAATAGAACTCCGCAGCTACGGGTATCTTTGTCCAAACCTTGGCTTTTACCCAATAAGATGTTCGGGATTTACTCAGCTATGGGGAGCACGATGCTTCGCTAAAGGAGCGCTTATTTTCGGTCGAAATTTTGCTGGAGTTGCAAAAGCTCGTGCAAACGCCACCTCAGCCCCAAAATACCGACAGGGATGGTGATTCGAGAGCTTCAACATCCGCTTAGGTAAAATTCATTTATCTGAGAACTTAATGTTTATGATATCAGGCAAAATAGCAGTCATTGAAGGGAATATTCCTCAGCAGCAGGTAGATGCAATTTTGAGACCACCACAGATAAACTGGGGGGTTCGCGACTCCCCGACCCTACGGGCGGGATGTCCTATTCCAAGCTCTTGGTTTTAACCTATAACATCCTGGTCTCTATACACATCATAATTCTTTTGTCAAAATTTTTTTGAGAACCATAACTCAGTTGAACAAGTGAATTTCGTTTGCTTTAGTTGCCAGTTGTACGATTACTATGTGAAGGCTGTGAAGGAAATTTTGCTCTCTAAAGGTCAAGAGTGATGTCATCCTCTGTGCTTCAACTGGTTTTGACGGCAATCCTAGCGTTTTATCTTGCCTGGAATCTGGGGGCAAATGATGTCGCTAATGCGATGGGTACATCTGTCGGGTCGAAAGCGGTCACCCTACGGCAGGCGCTGATTATTGCTGGCATCTTGGAATTTACGGGTGCTGTTTTGTTTGGTCAGGGAGTTTCTGCCACCTTGGCAACTGAGGTGGCGAATCCTGAGTTGTTTGCTGAAATACCTCAGCTGTTGATTCTAGGAATGGTTTCGGTGTTACTCGCTTGTGGTCTGTGGCTGCAAATTGCCACCAGCCAAGGGTGGCCTGTATCATCTTCCCATGCGGTTGTGGGAGCGATCGCAGGATTTAGCTGGGTGGCCGCAGGTGTTAGTGCTGTGGATTGGGTAAATATTGGTCGCATCTCCCTGGCCTGGGTGATAACACCAGTGGTCAGCGGTCTCCTAGCAGCGGGATTGTACAGTCTAGTTAAGTACTCGATTCTTGATCGACCTGACCCAATCAAACAGTTACGGGAGTGGATTCCCTGGCTGAGTGCAACGCTCTTTAGCGTTTTTGGCGTGATTGTGTTGCCTCCTCTATTTGAGCGGTCTATATTTGCCGCTTTGCCGATTCCTGCCCACGGCTTGCCTATTGTCACTGGTGCTGTTGCTGCCGTCACCCTCACGTTTATCAGCTGGCGTCAACTAGCGCGGTTCACTTCAACGCAAAACGAGATAAACCGCGTCTCTACACAACTCGAACCTGAACAATCCTCCCCATCCCCCAATCCTGTAGAGCGCCTGTTAGGACG
>DATNPI010000522.1:0-2428 GCA_036703325.1 Coleofasciculaceae cyanobacterium | reverse complement strand
GCAAAACGCTGCCTGCAACCGCCTCCATCACTTGGAGGAGAGACTCGCCCGTTGGCTACTGCTCGTCTGTGACCGTGTAGGGTCAAACGAGTTGCAGCTCACTCACGAATTTATCTCCGAGATGCTGGGTGTACGACGTGCGGGTGTCACGGATGCAGCTAACAGCCTTCAACAGGCAGGACTGATTCGCTACCACCGTGGCAGAATTACAATCCTGAATCGGCAGGAATTAGAAGCGGCTTCTTGTTCGTGTTATGGAATCATTAAAGGCGAGTACGCTAGGTTGCTAGAACACTGACAATGTGTTCCTTCTACACAACCAGCCTTAATGGTGACACCTCCCGACGCTCATCCTATCGGATAGAGCGCGGGCTTCCTTGGATTACTCCAAGAAGTTCCTGCTTCAAAGGGTGGTAACTAGGCATTGCTGCCCCCGTCCCGTCCCCTCCGCAGGCAATTTCATCTACCGTCTGTCCAACGGCAATAAGACCACGCTTAACTATCACCTGAGAACTGGCAATGTCTCTTGGTTTAACTGAGCCGCACTCAGGGCAACAGTGAATTCTTGCACTTAAATCCTTTTTAACGGATGCCCCACAATCAGGACATTCTTGAGATGTGCCATTCGGGTTAACTTTACCATAATAGACATCTCGTTTCCAGCAAACCCAAGGCAAGACTTGATTTACAAACTGCCCAAGTGCAGCATCTAGAGTGTGCTTCCCAAGCATTCCTTTAGCCATAATGCGGAAGTCCAAATCTTCCACAAATATCATGCCTGCCCGGTCACACAGTTTATGTGCCAGTCTTAGGTGAAAGTCACGTCTACAATTAGCGATTTGTTCATACACTCTAGCTATCTTCTGATTTAGCTGGCGACGGTTGTTAGACCCCTTCTTCTTATTCCTGAGCCTGCGTTGGAGCAATTCCAGCTTCCTGTGCAACTTATTGAAAAAGCGAGGGCGTGAAACTTGTTCACCATCAGAAGTAGATAGAAAGTATTCCAGTCCTACATCAATACCAATCGCCTGTCCGTATGGTGGAACATCGGGAACTTGTACATCAATTTGTAATGCCAGCATGACGTACCAACCCGATGCTTTACGAACAATTCGAGCAGTTTTGATCTTGAATCCTTCAGGAATCGGACGATGTAAGTTAATTGTTACTAGTCCAATCTTGGGTAGTTTAATTTGATTTCCACAAATAGCATCATTACTCATTTGCGGAAACAAAAATGATTTAAGCTGTCCAAACTTTTTAAAACGAGGAAAGCCGTATCCTCTCTGTTTCATGAATGCAAAGGCAGAGTCAACTCTACCAATGACATCTTGAAGCGTTTGAGAGTATACGGCTTTCATTTGTGGACTGGACTTCTTCGCCTGGGTTAACGCCTTCTTCTGTTTGTAGTAGTCAGGATATGGCGTGTCGGCGGGAATGATGTATTCGGACTGGAGAGAGCAGGCTAACACATCGCATTTTCTGGAATTAATCCAGTCTTTGCGCTCTCGCACCGCATAGTTATACACGCGCCTACAGGTCTCCAGCCATTCAAGCATAAGGAGTTCCTGTTGGGCATTTGGATAAATACGGTAGCGATACGTTAATGTCAGCATGAGTCCATCGTATTATATTTAGGGAATTTGTCAGCACTCCCTAAACATTTATTGACTGACTTCGTACCTACGCTACTCCTTGGGGGTGGCTGTATCCCGACGCTCAAATGAAGCGGCGTATTTGGCTTCGCCTCAATGTATCCCCGCCATTTAGAGCGCGGGGCTTATCCACCCCCAAACCCCCGGATGCTAATTTCCATCGAACAGTAGACAAGAGCAGAGCTTCATTGATGCTACTTTATGGGCATTGGTATAAAGATGAGCGATCGCATAATTAGAACGTAATTCAACAGGACTTACGCAATATCCGCCGATTAGCCCCCCCGCCCCCCAATTCTGGGGGGAGTTAGATCTTGTTCCCCCCAAGGTTGGGGGGTTAGCTCTGCGAGTGCGTAAGTCCTATCAATACCCCACACTCAGCACGCCAGTAGGGTGTTAATTACACGAACGTTGAACGGCAAGGGCACCTTAGCTAACAAGGAGATAGACTACATGGCTCAAACAAAGAACGATTCAGAGGTCGAATCTGAGGATTTTAATGAGCTATCGACAGATACAGCCTTAATCGAGCCGAAACAAGACCGATTGGGATATGCACCCTTCGCCCAACACCTTGCAGAGAGTATTTGCAAAATGAACGTTCCTGAAGGGTTCGTTATTGCCATTTACGGTGCTTCGGGTTCTGGTAAATCGACACTGTTGAACTTCTTAAGGTACTATCTCCAGCAAAAGCCAGAGAACGAGCAACCCATTATCGTCCCTTTTAATCCCTGGTTATTTTCTGGAGACGAAGACATTACGAAGCGCTTCGT
>DATNPI010000512.1:0-10416 GCA_036703325.1 Coleofasciculaceae cyanobacterium | reverse complement strand
AGACTAGTTTCAAAGGGTGCCCCTAGAACTAGCAGCAATGTCCACTCGGGAACTGTCCCAGACAACAGAGGCCAGGTGAGAGCGTACAGCCGTAGCGGAAATCCAGCTAACGTCAGTTCGCGATAAGCTCCCCGCGCCTGGGGTGAAATTTCCAAACCGCTTTGATCGAGTTCCCTGACAATTGCTTTAAATTCCTCTGCTGGCGATCGCATCCGCTGCCGCATAGCACTTTCTAGGGCAAAGCTCGGTGGTAGTAGTACCCAAGATAGTTCCTGAGCAAACTCATCCAGCTCATCCCACAACCAGCGCCCCACATTCACCGCCGGCTGGGTCAATAGTTGCAGAATATCTTTTAGATGGCTTTGTAAAGAAGCGAGTGCTGAAGTCTCTCCAGCTTGCTTCTGTACTTGATACAGCCAGTTGAGCAACTCTGGGGTCGAGAGTACGGCAGCTCCTTGTTCCCAACTCAAAACCTGCCACAGCTGACGCTCTGGTGACTGTAGCTGAGGCAACACTGCTTCTAGTTCTGAGCGCATCCGAGATAGCTGCATGGAGCGATCGCTGACACTCGAAGGTAAAGGAATCGCTGAAGGTTCTAGGCAGCGCAGATTAAGCAACAATACGTCTGGCTCGCCATCAAAACAACTCAAAGGCAGCTGATAAGTCCAATCTTCCTCCGCTTGTAAATTGACCGTTCCCTCTCCATTAACCAGCTGTTCGTGAGACAGGAATCCTTGAACCGTAGCGATTGAGAGTTCCTCTTGAACTTCCACCAGCACGTAGAAATGAGGCACAAATTCTGCTAAATCTACGATCGCTCTTGGTAAGGTAACTTCTTCATCAGTGAGGCTACCAGTAGCAATTAGGCAAAGTTTGAACTCATTGACCTTCAGATTGCAAACCGCATCAATCACATTGGCAGTTGGTGGCTGCAAAATTGAGCATTGCTGCCGATTGATCGACAAGTCTGTTGCTCGTGAATTAAGCCATTCCTCGAAGCCATACAGTGCCAAAGCGTTCAGATAAGTCTGCCACTGCCGTTCTTCATTAGGAATGTTTGAGCTAAGTTCTATAGCTTGGTTTATCATCTCAGGTGAGAGGTCAACTGCTTCTATTGGCAAGGCTTCAAAGTCAAGCCCCATCTGAGCAGTAGAATTTGAGGAATTAGTCATGACTGGTTTCTCCGAGTATCAAGGTAACGGCAGAGTCTCTCGGCAAAGAGGCTGCTTGGGATTCGATTTCTTGCTGTAGTGGCCGTGCTAGCTTCCGTAGCCGCCTCTTCCATCACTTTAGTAATTTGTTCACTAAGTGCTTCGTCTATTTGTTGATTGAGAATTTGAAGGCGTTCTGGGTCAGCCGTATAAGCTTTGGCTCGATCAATTACGCGATCGCGTAATAGCACTAACAACTGCTGCTGAACATCACTCCGAAAAGATTTCAGTTTGAGTAGGCGGGAGACGTGGAACTGAGCTTGCAGATTCACCATTGGCGCAATTTCCGTCATCGATCGTCCCTGACAATGAAATAGCTGCAAGGCAGTGAGGAATGTTTGGGCCTTCTGGGGGTCTTTGCGGTTTAATTTCCTCACTTGCTCCTCAGTTACCTGTGCTACAGCCTGGTCTAGACAAGTTAGGAATTGTTGGCGGTAGAAGTCCAAAAATTCAGCTTGGTCGTCGGTGGCGTCCCGGTTATCGACAAAGTCAACAAACGGGGCACGGTCAGCGGATGCGCCAGTCCTACGATCATCTAGCGATTCTGTCGGCGGAGAGCCACCCCGCGCATGAATTCGGTACTGGCGCAAGCGAGAAGCCATAGCTTGTAGCTGTGCCATCACAGTTTCTGGACGAGCTATCCGATTGGTTTGACTTAATAAGCGTTGGGAAATTTGGTGTAGTTGTTCAGTCGTCGGTGGCAGACACTGTCCCTGGATTCCCGCCTGACGTGTTCGGAGCCGTTGAGCGCGATAGACAGCATGATAGCTTTCTAGAAGTCGCTGGGCTTGCTGGATTTCCAGCGTCGTCAGGTGGTGAAACTGCGAAAAAATGCGCTCAAGTTGCTTAGAGCTAGTATCGTTTAGAATTGCCCAGTCACTGACCAGATAAACCCCGTGTTCTAGCAAAAAAGCGTTGAGTTCTTTATGGTGTTTTACCCGCCTGGCTGTCCAGGTGGCTAAACCGCTCTGCTCCGGGTCAAAGCTTTGCAGGATTTCGTGCAGCAGTGATTGATAGGAAGTCGAGACTGGGTTACCCTTGTTTCTACTTTGTCTGTTGCTGTCGTCATCTAAGACAAAGGGCAATAAATCGCGGCAGGTGAAGCCGTGTTCGGCACCAAACTGCGCTTCCAATTGCTGGCAAACTCGCTCGGCTTGGTTAGAAATAAAGCACTGTAAACAACGTTGTGCTAATAAACCCTCTTCTTGGGTAGCCTCCCGCCTCATCCAGTGCAGGAGTTGACGCTGGATCAAGGTATCTGGCACTTCACTTTGAGCCATGAATTCCGGAAACGATGACAGGAAAAAGGCCTTGGCTGAGACAATTTCCTCGATTTTGCGTTTTCCAGCTGCATCAATCCTCACGAGTGTCCAGTATCTCGATGCAGTACTCATAGCGATTTTCTGTGGGGAAGAGATCATCTAAATATCACTGCTGAGACGATATGGTGTGTATCTATGCTAGGAAAGGCAGGAATCCCCGCAACCGAATCGGAAGGTTTGTGTGCGATTCCTTTCGGGATACGGCACTTCTGCAAAGTCGCTAACGCTGACGCTTTACCCCAAGCGATACGCGATATTGCCTTTTGCTGAAGCGTGAACCCCCATCCTGCAATTCCTTTCAATTGTTTCACCTCCCAAGGACTAAATTTGATTGAAGGCTATAAGAGTTTGTCCTTGCCACCACCTATATCTAGGCCAATTGGCCTTATGCACTTTTGGGAAAGAATTCTTTGGAAAAACTGTGATTCTCCCAGGTTTGCCTTTTTATACCATTTCACTGTAAACGTGCTGCACTTCGGGTTGTGTTGGTATCAAGGTAGTGGCAGAGTCTCTCCTCTCGGCAAAGAGGCTGCTTGGGATTCGATTGGGGATTCGATTTTTTGCCTCGGTGGCTGTGCTAGGTGTAGTCTTTGCCGTAGCGTGTAGCGTGACCCCCAATCCTGCAATACCGTTTGGGTTTTTCTGCATAACTTCAACCGCACCAGAGAGATAAGTCTGTACACGAGCTGTTGGAGGTAGCCATTGTGAAGCATCTTGTTTCTAGCATTTTCTTAACTAGCTGCTTGTGGGCGATCGCAAATCTTTCCGATCGCTCCCAGCAACCTCAAGCAGTGGCGCAAGTATCAACATCTAGTAGCCAGGTTTACACCTTCTCGACTCCGCTGAATCCTCTTGCCTTGCGTTTGGATATTATCGCTGTTGATTTCAAGACACAGATAAGTGGTACGCGATAGCCAAGTCTACCGCTCTATACTCTAAGTTAGGCAGTAGCCCAAGACAGGGGCACCGTGGGCATCCAGACGGCAACAAAGGTGAAAAACTCAATCATTAAGTACTCGCTTCTCTGATAAAGTCTTCAAAGTCGAGCATTAATCGGGAAGAGAACTATGACATTTCTGCAAATTGCCGTCATTATTGGGCTGTCTATTGTGTTGCTCAAGTTTGCCGCCTCTCTCTTTGGCTATGGCAACATACCAATACTGAATCAATTGGTTACAGTAATCCTCAGTATCTTTGTGACGTTTGAAATTGTTAAGCTTGTGCAAGCTATGGCGATCGCCTTTGGGTGACGTGAACACTTTGTCCAGTGGCAGCAATGGACATCCATTAATGCCCGCTGGGGTCACTGGGTTAGCTCACTGGACATCACCCTCGCCCCCTTCGCTGTGATTCACCGTCCACTAGGTTGAATTGTTTGGTTGAGGAATCGCGACTCAGAAGCTCTTGACAACCTTTGTGACGGTCTTCGAACCATTCCGGTATCCGCGCACTTCCACAACTAACTGATGTCCCTTACCCAACCTGTTTGCTGACACAAACAGCATCCATTTTCCAGTCCACTGCCTTGCAGAAGTTGCTGTAAGGGGAGAATCGCCTACCGGAAGCGCACACTCCTTAACTTGTTGGCGAGGCAGCGATCCAAGTTCGCGGTATATCCGGTAGTTCTTCAGTTCGGGACATTCCGAGAGCTGCCGAAAACACTCGAAAGCGGCGGTGATCAATGGTTGCTGAAGTTCTTCATTCATTTTTAAGGTTACACCTATTTAATTTCCAGAATCGCAGCTTTCACCCCCGATCTGGGTAAAGCGGCTTTGAGAATTCAGGGGAAGTGGATAAAGATTCAGTAAAGAGATTCAGTAGAGCGATCGCTTCTTAACCAATACAGACAGCAGTCGCCTCTTCCGGCAACGGCATCAGTAGTATCGGCTCAAAATATACCTTTTGGCAAAACATCCT
Organism: Coleofasciculaceae cyanobacterium; assembly: GCA_036703325.1. Classification (GTDB taxonomy): domain Bacteria; phylum Cyanobacteriota; class Cyanobacteriia; order Cyanobacteriales; family Coleofasciculaceae; genus DATNPI01. Next base: position 5,966 of record DATNPI010000512.1, on the reverse strand, counting down.
ATCGTGTACAAGTGCCTCTACTGGTAGTACGCTGATGAGGGTTTCTCTTGATAACTAGACAACAGATGAAGATTTGATGAAGCAAGTTCACCAGCAACCGATACAGGAAACAATCAGCAATACTGTTTGGATAAGCCCTACCCACCTTCACAAATCGGGGATGGATTTGACTGAATCCGCCAGAAGGCGAGGGAGAGGGAGTGAGCCTGCAATCTTAACTGAACCCTATTGGACAAATAAGCCCACTCCTGGAGAATTTCCGTCATCTCGTAGGGTGAATCTACACAGAAAACTCTGAGGACAATTATATGGATCACTTATCTCCAGAAGCGAGAGCTGTGCGCGATCGCATCGTTAACTGGCAATCCCCTACCGTAGATGATTTAAAGAATATCAGAACCATTGAGCTAATGTGGACACAAATGCTGGAAGCTATTCTGATCTATTGCCCTGATAATCACGAACGGGCTGAAGCGATCGATTATATGGAAGTACTTCTGACTTGGGTAAGAAAGTCAATCATCAGGGGAAACGGAATCGATCGGTAGATTGATCTTCAACTCCTTCGCCCATACTTGCGTGTGGACGGAGATTGTATCAAAACTCCACCTCCACTCTGAATATCTCGCCTATACGTTTAGCTTAGGTTTCCTTTCTTCTTAGATGTAAGTTAACTCTTAGCTTTTGCGTAGCCACTGTAGCGGTTTTCATTCGGGTTCAATGCAGGTTTTTGTCGGGGCACGATGATATCCTTGCCCCCAGCGTGTCGTTTATGCAACTGAAAACCTCTATAAGGCTGAGGTTAGCGCATAGCAGGGCGCTAAGAATGTATAGATGCCATTAGTAGGCTGATCCGCTCCTTGATAGGTTTGGGCACCAGCAGAATAACGCTGAGGAGTCGTCCAAAAATTACTCCTTCGGAAAGAGAATATCTGGTTCGTTGCCAGTTGACAGTTGTCCTTGGTAACCGAAATGGCACAGTTGCTGTGCGGGATGAAGGTTGCCGGCATTATGGTCATTTTGGGCAGTATCGATATCTTTATGGGTACGGTAGATCGTTAGATTAGTTGACTTTAGCGGTAAGCACTTCCTTCTAGTGGGTGAACCCATAGGATGAAGATTAATCATCCAATCGGATAAGTAAGTTTGGTGAAGCAGGATGTGCTTATCACGTAGTAGTTTGAAAGTACTCAATTATAGAAATTCACTTACTAACAACAGAGAGTAATACCAATTCACTAAATGCTTGCTACAGATACTTTTCTTGTTCCCCCCTTAATAAGGGGGGTTAGGGGGGTCTATATGTAGCGGATTAAAAGTGAAATGGTATAAGCACACAGCCACAAGAGACACAGTTAAGGTCTCATGAGATAAGGCAGGTATACCAATGTTGATCAAATTCAAACAAGTTTACCAAGCAATTCAGGCTCTCAAATCTGAAAACCTGGGAGATTTTGCGATTCTTAAAGCCGATGCCTTGGGAGCAAAAGTTAATCCAGCTATAGAGTCTAACCTGCAACAGGTCGTGGGATACTACCCACCGATTGACTTAGAGAAATTAAGCCAATACCCAGAAGGCAGCTTTGGATGGGAATATGCTCATCATATGGAGGCGAATCATTTGAAGCCTTTTAATGTGAGTCCTGAGTTAGATACCATCGCCAGACGTAACGTCTTTGCTCTCAGGTACGTTGTTACCCACGATATCTTCCATGTTTTACTGGGATTTGACACAAGCTACGCCGGAGAAATTGGTGTACTTGCGTTTGCAGCTGAACAAAACTATAGCCTCTCTCTAAAAATTAGCTTGAGAATAGCAAGAGTGCTTTATCCAATCTTGGCTCCCTCTCAAATTAAGGCAATTTTGGCCAATCTTCGTAAAGGACAAGAACTGGGTAAGAAAGCAAAGTTTCTCTTGGGAATTCGCTTTGAAGAGTACTGGAAACGACCTTTAAGTGAAGTAAAAGCCGAATTGGGGCTGACAACAGATAACGCCGTGGCCTGCGTTTACGCTTCGCCCTAGACAGGGAATCAAAATGTTGCTGAGTGAGCGAGGTCCTCAAAGCTCCCCAGTACTGCCCAATTATGGTGCTTTTTGAAAAGGCGCGATCGCTACTTCTACCCGTAGTGTTAGTGGAAGGATGTCAAAAAATGATCATTAGGGTTATTGAGAGTGAACATTCAACAGGCTTTTGACACCGCTGCCGCAGATTATGACAGACTGCGTCGCACCCTAATCCCATGTTTTGACGACTTCTACGGAACGGCCGTCGAGATTGTACCTTTCGACCGAACCGCACCGCTAAAAGTCCTAGATTTGGGTGCGGGAACCGGTCTTTATTCGGGTATGCTCCAGACAGTCTTCCCGAACGCGGAGTTCACGCTGCTGGACTTAGCCCCTGAGATGTTGGAGAAAGCACAGGCTCGATTTGACGAGATAGGCAAGTCCCCGAAAATCTTGATCGGTGATTATGTCGAGACCAATTTTGAAGGTTCGTATGACCTGATCGTATCCGCGCTATCGATCCATCATCTGTCCGATGTTGATAAGGAACGCCTGTATCAGCGGATTTATGGAGTTTTGAAACCAGGTGGTATGTTTGTCAATGCTGACCAGGTACTTGGTTCAACAACCGAGTTGGAGAAACTCTATCGGCAACAATGGCTCAACTCTGTCCGCGCCTTGGGTGTATCGGATTTGGAACTCTCAGCCGCCCTTAAGCGTATGGAATACGATCGCATGACCCCGCTCACTAATCAACTGAACTGGCTGGAGGCAGCAGGTTTCCAGGACGTGGATTGCTGGTACAAAAATTTCAGTTTTGCAGTTTTTGGCGGACACCGACCCGTGTAGGGTCAAATAACCTCAGCCCCAGAATTAATTGCTGCCTTCTGTTTCGCAATGTGCGTTCAGCCGTAGGCTGGTGCCCTTTGCGTTATCGCTCTTCCCTTGGTTGAACTGGTAGATTCAAACGTTCCACAAACGTCTGATGATCTACTGTCTGTATTCCCTGCTGCAAAACTGCCAAAACCTGAGCCAAGTCCCCTTCTCGCAGCGCATTCACCGCTAGCCATAATCCAGGGAAAACTGAGGAGCGAATCACACCTGTCTCATCAGGTTGCAGCGAAACATATCTCCCCTCCTGAAGGCTGAACCAATCTAGGCGATTCTCATACATTTGCCAAACAATATACTCTTGCACCCCATTGCGACGATAGACATTGAGCTTGGCGTTTAGGTCATAGGACGCACTACTAGCTGCAATTTCTGCAATTAGCTCTGGTGCCCCTTCCACATAATCATCATCACTAATGCGAGAATTGCCACCCACCTCCGGTTCTAGGCGTAATAAGGCATCAGGTTGAGGCTCATTATCGGCATCTAGGCGTACAGTGGTATTGTCCTGCAAATCAACTCCAGGTGTGGCCACCCAGTAAGTTCCCAACCACGTCATGATTTTCGCATGGGGTCTACCGTGACGGGTAGCACGTACAGGTGAAGCCACGTATACCACTCCTTCGATTAATTCAGCTTTTTTGATTTGCGGCATTGCCTGATAGCGACGCTCGAATTCGTGGCGGGTGAGGCGATCGCCACTTTCCAAAGGAGGAAGGTAAGTAGTAGGACTAGCTGACATAGGGTACGGCAACCTCCACGCTTTTAATTAGAATTTATCTCTTTTGCCCCCATACGACGAGCCGCTTGCTCAAAGTCAGTAGCCGCTTGAGTCGTCGCAGTAACATCGAAAAATGCTGCGGCGATCGCAGGCGAAAATGTAAACGTGTCCAATCCTTGAGTGGCGAGAAACGCAATATCATTCACGCTGCGAATACTGGCGACTAGAATTCGAGTTGCACTACTAACACCTGCGATTTCTCTTTGCATCGCAACCAAATCGTCACGCCCATTGCGCCCAAGATCATTAATTCTACCTAGATAGGGAGCCGCATAATCCGCACCTAAAGCAGCTGCAATCAGGACTTGGTGAACAGCGTAGACGCCGGTTAGCGTAATCCGAATCCCTTGAGCAATCAGCCGAGAGGCAGCTTCAGTACCAACTTTGGTAATGGGTACTTTAACGACAACGCGATTGTCGATCGCAGCCAAGCGCTCACCTGTGTTCACCAACACATCAACGGAGGTTCCCCATGTCTGAAGCTGGACTTCCTTTGCGCCTAAATTAAAAGCTTGTCTGGCTAAATCCTTCAACTGCTCGACAGAACAGGTAACCTGAGATCGCTCTAACAAAAGCGGATTAGTAGTCACCCCGTAAAATAGACCCGTTGGGAGCCAGTTTTGCCACTGTGTTGTGTCGGCAGTATCGAGAAACAGGCGAATTCCTGAGGTATTCGGTTCCAGTGGTGCAGGGCGATCGCTCTGAATCATGAGGGCACTTTGAGACAAATCAAATATTAACTAAACTACACCTTATCGAATTTGACTCCACTGACGGAGCGATTACCTTCGGTACCGTGCAAAGCACGATCGCATCCACACCCAACCCAGAAAGCTACCAATGAAGTATGAGGGAAAATCCGACCAGGTAAATGCGTTCCCCAGTACGAGGCGACCCGGTAAAGTTGCTCGCATTGCCTGTAAAAATGGGGGTTGCCAGAGTTGAAGAAACTCCAGCGCACAGGTCGCAAGGCACACTCCTATAGCAGTCCACAATGGTGAAGCTTGTGGGAAGAGGAAAGCTACCAGCAGAATCCAAAAAATTTCATAGGCGATGCTCCCAAACAAGTCATTTAGCCATTCAGGTGCAGAGCCATGAAATCGAATCATGTAACCTATAGGGACGATTGTGATGAGGCTGATGAGCAAAGCAATACGGTACTTAAAAGCGCGATGGCTTTGAACTTTTGGGGCAGCCATTAGAAGAGTTGTTTGAGAGATGACCTATCTTGGCTTAGACTAAGCGATCGCATATCCAGACAGTGTGACTATAAGCAGGTGTTATTCTGCCTTACAGCACTCAACAAACGGTTTTTGACTATACTTCTCTAACTTGACTGACCTGAGCAACTCTTCCCATTCTTCTGGATACTCGCGGCGTAACGGCACGGCAATATTCAGAGTTTCATTCCAAAATCTTGCCCCTGCATAAAATCTTGCCTGCTCTAAGGGATTTTTCGCCTGCTCTAGTAGGGTTTTAAACTCCGGACTCAATTCACTTCGTCGCAGCAACCCCTCGACAATTAGGTCAGAGGATCGATCTTGAGGCTCGCAGGCTACGGCGAAATACCACCGATAATTCTTATCTGTCTCTAAAGCTAGGGTTTCTGTAACAGTGAGTTTATAGATACCGGAAGTTCCAGGGAGTGTAAACATTCTCTTGTAGATTTCTCGATCTGGCTCGTCAACAATGACCAATTCTGCTGAGTGTACACCCCGTAGTTCGGGAATATAAACATACAATGTTGGATTGGCAGCAACCGTTTTCACGATACTGTTGGGTGGCACCAAAGCAATCAGAGGTGGAATGTCGAACGGTCGCTTGAGACAGCGAGGGACTCTAGCCGTTGCTCCCCGTTCGCGAGGTAGCCCTTTCTCTTCTGTAGTAAGAAATATAAGACTCATTTGCTGCTGGGAATTCTGCTGTGTTAGTGGTTGTGGCATAGTGCCGCCAGAAACCTCCACAGATGACGAGAGAATGAATATTAGGATTCCCAGAGATTGAAGAGACTTTCGCCAATCCATATCAATCACCTCTCGACCTTTAACTTTGTCGGTGAAACTTGCCGAACGAATTCAGGATAGTTTTGAGTTTATCATTTGGCGATCGCTCCGTAATGCTCCACTCCTGATAGAGATTCTCACTAACGCGATCGAGTTTTTATCCAAAGGGCAGGAAACAAATTCACCCGAAAATATTGGAGATAGACTCTCCCGACTGATTAATTATTTTCGTTCCTCACGCTGTCTGCTAGTACTGGCGGCAAAGCTATGTAATCGGTTCATTTCT
>DATNPI010000479.1:0-3269 GCA_036703325.1 Coleofasciculaceae cyanobacterium | reverse complement strand
TTTCCGGAGTAACTCCGCAGGCAAAATTCGCACATTATTCGCGGTTGCAACAAGAAACACAGGCGTCGTTTTCTCCTGCATCCAGGTAATCAAACTACCGAATACCCGCCGAGAAGTGCCAGAGTCCCCATCTACACCACTGGCAAGATTCCCAAATGCCTTATCAATTTCATCAATCCACAAGACACAGGGAGCCATTGCCTCTGCTAATTGAATCATCTGCCTGACACGGCTTTCACTCTCTCCGACTATGCCACCAAACAATCGTCCTGTATCCAGCCGCAATAGAGGCAGTCGCCACTCATGAGCAATAGTTTTGGCACTGAGGGATTTACCCGTACCTTGAATTCCTACCAGTAACACACCCTTGGGGTTGGGAATGCCATAGCGTCTTGCTTCTTCCGTAAACGCATCCGATCGCATTCGCACCCATTTCTTTAGATTTTCCAACCCCCCAACACTCTTGAGGGATTCATGAGTCGTGAAGAACTCCAAAATGCCTGTCTGACGAATCGTTTGTTTTTTCTCCTCCAACAGTGTGTCAATATCAGTCTCATTGACTTGTTGTTTGGCGGCGAGTGCGAGTGCCAGTACCCGTCTAATTCGCTCTCGACTTAATCCTTGACAGGCTTTGATCAGTTGTTCGAGTGCGAGTCCCGTTAGTTTGAGTTTTTCAGGGACTACCCGCTGCTCAAGCAAGTAATTAATTTCCTGTACATTGGGTAGGGGAAAATCAATTACTGTCGCTTCTTCGCTTAACTCAGCAGGGAGTTCTAAGGTATGACTGGTTAGGATGAGAGTCTTACGGCTGCGTTTGAGTTCCCGCGAGAGGTTTTTCAACTCTCGGACGACAGGGGCATTGCGATCGCTATGCGGATTCTTCAAAATAAAATGCAAATCACGCAGTACAAAAATCGTACCTTCGGTTGCAGATGTCTTGGCAATCCGATTTAGCGCTCCCATCACTGAACCTTTATCAGCAGCGTTGTCATCCCAGCCACGCACAATATCCCAGAACAATAACTTACGCTCCGGCTGCGACATCATTGCAACTTCGAGTAATACGTCTTCGACTGGCTCCTCTTCCACAGCAACAATGTAGAGTAGCGGGTAGCATGCCCTTAGCATTAAATCTAGCTGTTGCACCAGGGCGCTATGGGGACTAATTGAGCGCATTGAATTCGTAGTGTTGATCGTAGGTGAGCCAGAAGTGTGAGTCATAGTTGCACAGGAGCGATCGCGCTTCACCCATCGGCAGAGGCGATCGCGGTTGACGCGTTCTACTATTATCCAAGGTTGGGATTAACAAGTGCCACCAGGCTTCCATCTAGCTTTAGCAAGACTTAGTGATAGTAACCTGATATCATTGATTTATTGTGTACCAGAGAACCTCTTCACTAAATCTCTGGTTAAATCCCCCTCACTCAAGACAGCTAACAAGAATTTCACTAGGACGCCTCCCAGAACAAAGCGTCATAATAATTTTGCCGTTGGTTAAAAACTTTCAGGTCAATTTATGAAACCTACATTTAAGAATACCGTTGCCTGGAAACAGGCTGAAATGCTGATGCAACCGGCTTTAATCCGTATTCTCGATCACGTTAGCAAACAATTGGAACAAACGACATGGAAGGCAACTTACAACAATGTCCAGACCCCAATACCAGGCTACGAACTATGTTTGGAACGCAATGATGCTTCGGTATGCGTTGATTTGTGGGATCTTTGTTTTCAAGTCTGTTTTCGCGGCTACCCTCCAGTACACTCTGAACTAGAAAGCCAGGAAGTCGAGATTGATACTAGCCTGATTGACGAAACTGGTGATGTGGATTGGCATTGTCTAGACACCAAAGCTCAACAGCTAGTACAGAAGGTATTTGCCGACTTACCTACTGCTTCATAAGGAAACTAACAACCTCATCAATATCAATAAAAAAGAGACAAAATGATTCAAGAATTACGGGATGTACAAGCAACAACCGGTGTAGAGTTTGACTGGGTTGCAGGAGTTTCAGTCCCAGTTAGTTTTGGCAATGATGCGGCGGCTATCCAAGCGGCGCGGGAGGGAGTGGCTTTATGCGATCGCTCCCACTGGGGAAGGATTCAAGTTTCCGACGACGACCGGATTCGCTTCTTACACAACCAGAGTACAAACGATTTCCAACGTCTCAAACCCGGCCAGGGCTGTGATACCGTTTTTGTGACTTCTACAGCTCGTACAATCGACTTGGCGACAGCTTACATTATGGGCGATGCTGTGCTACTCCTAGTCTCTCCTAATCGGCGTCAGCAGTTGATGGAGTGGATGGATCGTTATCTTTTTCCAATGGATCGGGTGGAATTAAAGGATATATCCAGCGAGAGTGCAACCTTCAGCTTAATTGGGCCAGAAAGTGACGCCCTGTTGCAAAAGTTGGGCGTCGAGATGCCCATCGGTGAAGCTTATGGTAGTCACAAGCAATTAACGCTGGGTGATTTTCAGGTGCATATTGCTGTGGGTAGTGGCTTGGCATTGCCGGGATATACTCTCATTATTCCTGCTAACGATGCAGCAAAGCTTTGGCAGGCATTAACAGAAGCGGGAGCAACACCAATGGGCGATCGCATCTGGGAACAGTTACGAATTGAGCAGGGGCGTCCAACTCCCGACCATGAACTGACAGATGATTACAATCCTCTGGAAGCTGGTTTATGGGAAACCATCTCCTTTGACAAAGGTTGCTACATTGGTCAGGAAACCATTGCCCGATTGAATACCTACAAAGGCGTCAAACAACAACTCTGGGGTGTCTGCCTAGAGGCACCCGTTGAACCAGGAACCGTAGTGATGCTAGGAGAAGAAAAAGTAGGCAAACTGACCAGTTCTACACAAAGTGACCAGGGAACTTTCGGACTCGCTTACATTCGCACGAAAGCCGGTGGTGAGGGTTTAAAGGTGCAAGTCGGGGACGTGGAGGGTGAAATCGTTCATGTTCCGTTTTTGAGCTATGGCTATCGGTAGCGATAGCCGTCGAGGTTTTTCGATTCTCCCAAACAGCCGTTTAGCTCGAAGAACGAAAGCAGGGCTGTTTTATTCCCTAGAACTAGTTGTAGAGGCGTTCCGGTGGAACGTCTCTGTAAGGCTCTCGCAGGTTGCTGAAAAAGGGGGTATCAAACCCGGATTTGGTATTACTGGAGTTTAGACTGAACCAAGCTCAGTCTGTCTCCCACCTTTGGTTTAGCATAATCATAAGTATCATTCACGCTACCTAAAAACGACTGTATTTTGC
>DATNPI010000312.1:0-2887 GCA_036703325.1 Coleofasciculaceae cyanobacterium | reverse complement strand
CTACCTCAGTTATACCAATTGGCTTTTTCAATGTCACATTTCACACCCCCCCAGCCCCCCTTATTAAGGGGGGAGCAATTAGAGAATATGTGTCAAACTCAAACCCAATTGGTATTACTGAGCTTACCTCGCAGCAAGAAGACAGCCAGAAGGCAGACATTCAAAGCACTGTAACGATACCTCCAACTACAACATTCAAGACAAATCCTGTTGAGGTTCAAGCCGAAGCGCCGACGCTTAGTGATGTTACCCCTGTAACGACGCTTACCTCGAATGAAGAAGACATGGATAGCAATGACCCCATGTCACAGGTGACTAATGTGACGCAACTGCGGGATGTCTTGCCTGGAGACTGGGCTTATGAAGCGTTGCGATCGCTTGTTGAACGGTACGGTTGTATTGCAGGTTATCCTGATCGCACCTTTCGCGGCAATCGGGCAACTACCCGTTTTGAATTTGCTGCTGGTTTAAATGCTTGTTTGCAGCAGATTGAAAAATTGATTGCGGCTAGTACATCTGAGTTTGTCAATAAAAAAGATTTAGAGACGCTGCAACGGCTGACTAGTGATTTTAAAACAGAACTAGCAGCACTGGGCGGGCGAGTGGATAAATTGGAAGGTCGCGTTAGCTTTCTGGAAGACCGTCAGTTCTCCACCACCACCAAGCTAAATGGTCTAGCTTGGTTCAACCTGACGGGAGCCTTTGCTAATGATGATGTCCTAGTGGAGACAATAGACCTGAATGGCATTGGTGGTGACCTAGCACTCAGACAAGCTGGGCGAGATCCAGTTACCAACAGACCGATTGTTCGTACAGTAACAAGAGACCCTAGCATCACTCTCAGCAACCTAGTGTGGCTGAACTTTAATACTTCCTTTACTGGTAGAGACAATTTAGTAACTCAGCTAGCTGTAGGTAACGGCAACTCGCCAGCCAATGTTTTTGCCTCTGCCGGTCTTTACAACACCTTTGGCACACCATTTCTTGACCAGACAGCTGGGTTCCAAACTGGAGTCAATAGTGTTGTTTTGCGGGAATTGTTCTACCAATTCCCAATCAGTAACGGTATTCAGGTAGTAATTGGGCCTCGGGTCAACTTTTATCGCTACTTCGACAACAATGCTTACAACTTCTTCTTGACGGGTACAAGTACCTTCAACTCTAACGGCAGCACTTTAATAAATACGATTGACCGTGGCGCAGGAGCCGTTGTTCTCTGGGATATCACTAAGCAGTTTAAGCTGCGTCTTGGTTACCTTGGTGAGAGTGATGAATTTCTCCCTAGTCCCCTGTTTAACTCAGCGTCCAACCCCGCGCAGGGGTTGTTCAATGGCACCAACACTCTCACAGCTGAACTAACGTTCTCCCCCACTGACAGCCTTAACTTGCGGTTTCTCTACAACCGCTCCAATATCAAGCAAATTTTTGGTCAGATTGGCGGTGCAATTGGTGAACCCATTTATGGTTTAGCTGATGACGGTTTTGGGGGTCCCCTCCGGAGTGCTACGGCTGATACATTTAACGTTAACTTCGATTGGCGAGTTGCTTCGTTCTTGGGACTTTTCGGGCGCTATAGCTATGGCAGCACAAATCTAACTCCAGCGAATCCAGCCAGACCCAGTGGTGAAGTTAATGCACAATCGCTCCAGTTGGGAGTGGCATTTCCTGACTTGGGTAAGGAAGGAGCGCTGGCGACTTTTTCGTACCTGATACCGTTCTCAATTCTTGATGGTCGTAACTTCTTGGTTTCCGGTGGCGGTGATGGGGGTGTGCAGTATGAGTTTGAAGCCGCTTACTACTTCCCACTGACAGATAATATTGCGATCGTGCCAGCGTTTTATTTGATCGCTAACCCCAACAACTTCAACGCCAACCCCAACATCTATGTTGGTAACTTACGGGCCCAGTTTAGTTTTTAGGGCTTGTCCTCAATCACTGGAGTTTAGGCTAAGGCGCTCTGACTCAGCGGCACTGAGTGGAGCGCAAGGTGAAAACGTTGCCTTCCGTCAGGCGTTCCCTCAATTTCCGACAGGAAGCGATCGCTCGCCACTCGACCCCACCTAGCCTACTTGCCCTATCAGGTAGAAAATTTTCACGTAACTCGCCAGGATGCCCCGTTCTATCCAAAGGGGACGAGAGTCGAGACAGCTATAGCAAAAGGCAGCACTTCGACAGGCTCAGTGACCAGGCAGCACTTCGACAGGCTCAGTGACCAGGCAGAGCGCTTTTATGTTTATTACTGGTACGTGGTCGTTTGGGTCGTTAAATCTGTCCTAACCTTTATGGCGACAGCTATATTTACGTTGCGACTTTCCACAACTAGACAGTTACAATCGCTTTAAGGATACAGGGCATCACCAGTAGTGGAGTCAAAGACAAACAACTGGTCAAGGTCGAGCTGAACGCCAATGTGATCGCCCGGATGCCCACGCCAATTTCCAGGTGCCTGAACATCCACTAAGGTATCTGAGTTCAGTAGACTGCCACGAATTAACGTTTCTCGTCCCAGCGGTTCTACTACATTCACCTCTATCATCAGCTGACCCTTGTTTGTGTCTATCGGGTTGGTTAATCCGGCAATCTCTATATGTTCCGGGCGAATCCCCAACTCAACAGTTTGTCCCTCACTCAGTTGCATCCTCCTCTGAAGTGCATCTGGACAGGGTAAAGACTGACCACTTATCTGAAACGCTTGAGCTGTATAAGTTGTCTGAAAAACATTCATCGGTGGATTCCCTAAGAAGGTTGCCACCATCCGGTTTGCTGGTTTGGCATAAATAGCTTGAGGTTCGCCAATTTGTTGAATCCGACCACGATTTAGCACCACAATCTGGTCAGCTAATGTCATCGCCTCTACTTGGTCATGTGTGACATAGATGGTAGTGAT
>DATNPI010000443.1:0-4876 GCA_036703325.1 Coleofasciculaceae cyanobacterium | reverse complement strand
TTGAAGTGTTCGACCAAGTTCCATTAGACGCACGCGAACGTATCTTGGCTGCGGGCGAAACTCTCTTCCGTCAGCGGGGTTACCGCAACGTTACGATGCGAGATATCGCTGAGGAAGTGGGAATTCGTCAGGCGTCGCTGTACTATCACTTCCCTAGTAAGGAGCAACTGTTCATCACCGTGACCGAACAAGTTTTTGAACGGCACCGAAATGGTTTACAGCAGGCAATCCATGAGGCTGGGTCAGATCTGAGAACGCAGTTGCACGCGGCTTCCCATTGGTTCATCTCGCAACCACCTCTGAATTTTCTGAGCCTGATGCATACTGATGTGCCAGCTTTGAGTGAGGAGAACATCCAGCGATTGTCGTTAATGGCTGAACAGTCCGTCTTTGACCCGCTCCGGCAAGCGTTCATCGCCGCGCAAGAACGAGGTCAGATTAGAGAGGTAAAGCCTAATATCCTTGCTGGTCTTTTTCTGTCAGCGATGGACGGGATGAACTTTGCCAGCACGTTACCGGGAACCTCGCCGAAAGAGGTTACAGCCTCAGAAGTAATTTCGGTTTTGTTAGACGGGTTGCAGCCAGAATAATTTTTTTTAGCTAATTTACCTACCAATTAATAGGTAGACCAAGCGCGTTGTCTGAGGATTTAGCTCTAGTTTCTCATGAAGAATCAATCATCTAATTCTCCTGTATCGCCCCCCTCCAGACTACGTCCTGCTGGCTTACGGCTTTCTGGGCTAACGCCAATATTCCCTTTTGAGAAAGGGGATGAAAGAGGACTGACAATCTCTCGGCGGACTGTCCTGAAACTACTGGGTGTCGGTGCTATCGGTGGCGTACTGGGATACTCTCGCTTCTCTAAGCCTCAGCCCACGATTTTTCAGCAAGATACCCTGGATTTACCACGGCAGCTGAATCAAGAAAAAAGTGTTGTTGTGGTTGGGGGTGGACTGGCTGGACTAGCCTGTGCCTATGAACTCAGTCAACGAGGTTTCAAGGTGACACTGTTGGAGCGATCGCCTCAACTGGGAGGAAAAATTGCCAGCTGGCCGATCCAGGTGGGCAATGAAACCTTCATGATGGAGCATGGCTTTCACGGCTTTTTTCCTCAGTATTACAACCTCAACAGCCTGGTTGAAGAACTAAACATCACTGAGAACTTTAAGTCGTTAGAGTCTTACTCAGTTGTTTTTAGAGATGGAAAGTACGATCCAGAGGTGTTCCGACCGAACCATTCGGCATTTCCTTGGAACATAGTGGATTTAGCGATCGCGTCTCCCAATTGGCTGCACTGGGGGATAAATCTAATCAAACCGAAACACTGGCAGGTGTTCCAGGCAATTGGAGGTTTCCAAATTCCCAGGAGTTTTGACCGCCTCGATCGCTTATCAGTTGCCGAGTGGGTAGAGCAAGATTTCCCACAGGGGCTTTATGACCTATACTTTTTGCCCTTTGCCAAATCTAGCCTTAACGCCCCAGACGAACTAAGTGTGGGAGAACTCATGCAGTTTTTTCACTTCTACTTTTTTGGCAACCCAGAAGGGCTGGCATTCAACGGTACACGGCAGGACATGGGTACGAGTTTAGTGCAGCCAATTGCCAAAGCTATTCAGCAGCGGGGTGGAACGATTGTCACAGAGGCAACGGTAAGCAGCATTAACTGGCAGCAAGGCAAGATTGATTCCCTCAGCTACCAGCAGGGAAATGCCCAGAGTGATGTTCCTTTTTGGGTGAAGCGTAACACCAATATGGTGAGGGGGAGAGGGGGAGAGGGGGAGAGTGGGGGAGGGGGAGAATTTTCTCAGCCAAACCCAGGATTATCAACCAATCTTCCGCCCCTCACTCCCTCACCCCATCCCTCTCTCTCTTCAAATGCCCAATCGCCAATCATGGAATATTACGGTGCGGGTGATGCGGTTTTTGCGGCACTACCTGGTGAAAGTGAAGCAATTTCTCTTACCTGTACTCACCAAGGTTGTACAGTGCAGCCTCAAGCTGATGGAAAGTTTCTCTGTCCATGCCACGGCGCACTCTATGACGCCCAGGGGCAAGTTATTGCAGGGCCAGCTAAACGAGATTTACCCCGCTTCCAAATTGCTCAACGCACTGAAGATGAGGTGCAACTGGTAGGGGCACAAGACCTTGCGTCCCCGCAAACGGCGGGAGGGACAATTCAGACAGATTACTATGTCTTTGCGGCAGATGTCCCTGGTGTTCAACAGCTATTTAAGCTAAGTAATGGTGAGGTGAATCAGCAGGTAAGCACTCAGGTGGAGAAATTAGCGATCGCTGACCCATTTGCTGTCGCCCGTTTCTGGTTTGACCGCGACTTTGACTGGGAACACAGCAACTTCACCTCTTTATCTGGCTATCAACTCACTGACAGCATCACACTCTATCACCGGATTCAAGAGCAATTCATGGCTTGGCATCAGAAAACTGGGGGTAGCGTCGTGGAGTTACACGCTTACTGCTACAAAGAGAAACAATTCCCAAATCAGCAAGCACTGCTGACGACTTTTGAGCAGGAACTCTATGAAATTGTGCCGGAATTGCAGGAAGCGACTATGCTGCACCGGGAACTGGTGAACCAGAAAAACTTCTCTGGCTATCCACCTGGCAGCTATGCGGAACGACCAGAAACTTGCACCTATGTCCCTAATCTCATTTTTGCTGGTGACTGGGTGAAGATGCCGTTTCCCTGTGGTTTGATGGAACGGGCGATTAGTAGTGGGCTACTAGCGGCGAATGAGATTCTCCATCGCCAGGGGTTGCAGAGGCGATCGCTTTTCTCCGTCAATCCAGAAGGCATCTTGAAGATATAGCTTCTAGCAGAAAGCCTCACAAAATCGGGCGCTGTACCCGTAGGGTACAGCGCCCGATTTTGGGAAGTATTACGGAAGACTTTCTTACACCTCAACCGATTCCTAACGTCATGAGAATAAACTTGAATTTCGCGAGAACAAACCTTAAGTTCACGAGACAGAGCGGTAATCTTATAAGACTCGGTCATAATCCGGCTAGAGTTAGCCCTAATCTCAACAGACTGAGCCTGAATCTTATGAGCCTGAGCCACAACCTTATTAGGCTCGCTCCTAACACTTAAGCCGTCTATTTCCTCAAACTCATTTATCTTAACTGGATACTTATAAATAGCCTTGAGTAATTCATCTAGAGACTCACGGGCAGATTGTTTTTTTCCGACAATGCTCTTAGTCAATTCCAGAGCCTCATCAAGTGCTAGTATCTTTTCTTTGACAAGATTAGATATTTCATCGTTCATCCATTCTAACTCTTTATTTACATTATCTAGTTCCCGCATATGGTAGTTTAAAAGCTGATTCTCATGATGCAGTAATTGCTTTAGGCTTTCCACTTGTTCGTACAATATTTCAATCTCTTCCTCCATCTTTCGCCTATTTTTATCGTCTAAATTCTTCTCAAGATAATTATTATTTGGATTATGATTATCATTGTTCTCACTTCGAGTATCCATAATTCCTCCAAGGTTCCTTAGACAATTTTAGTCAAAAATTATACAGCTATCTAAAAATTAATGCCTACTATCAAAAACAAGCATATCACGCATTTTATAAAAAAAATATCTTCAGAAAACTATAAACATCACACTAAGAGTAACAGCCCAAAGTAATTTCTAAATAGTTAACATAAACTGTATACACCCCAATGAATAAATCTATCCTCAATTCAGTATGCCTGAATCGTAAAAAAGTTGTTAAAAACACACAAGCATTAAAGTGAAGCAAGAATAAAGAACAACACCATGCAATCTCCCTCTCTAACTACCCAGTACCTTGATATTCGTCAGCTAGGCATCAACCCTAATCATTGGTATGTGGTTGCTCGTAGCAGTGAGGTTCAAACCCAGCCTTTAGGCGTTACCCTTTGGAGTCAGCCTATTGTCCTTTATCGAGATGATAGCGGTGCCGTCCACGCCCTAGAAGACCGTTGCCCCCATCGACAGGTTAAACTCAGTCATGGTCGCGTCACGGAGGATTTATTGGAATGTGCATATCACGGATGGGCTTTTAAGTCAAGTGGTGAGTGTGCCGCTGTCCCTTATCTGGCGGCTAATCAGAAGCTACCCAACTGCAAAATTCGCTGTTATCCAGTACAGGAACAAGATGGTTTTATTTGGCTGTTTCCTGGAAATGTAGAGATGTTACAGATAACGTCTCTACAACCCCTTGGCGTCCCGGAGTGGGAACATCTCAACTACATCGCCACTGTCTCTGTCATTGAATGTAATGCCCACTATTCCTATTTGATAGAAAACCTGATGGATATGTACCACGGACATTTGCATCAGGACTGGCAGGCTTGGACGGATGCGGTGCTAGAAGATATCCAAGAAGAGGCTAACCGTGTGGATGTCCACTATCAGGCACAAAGCTATTACAAAATCGACAAAATTTGGTCAATTTCTCAGCTGTTCTTTCCAGCCTTACGACGCCTCCACCCAGAACCGTTAGATGTGAGTTATGTTTACCCGCACTGGGTTTCAACACTTGGTAAAGACTTCAAGATTTACTGTCTACTTTGTCCGGTAAATCAGACAGAAACTCGTGCTTATCTAATTCACTTCACCTCACTGAATGCATTTTGGCGTTTGCACAAACTACCAGTATGGTTTCGTCGGTTTGTGAAGGATAGTTTATTTGGTTCAGCGCAAAAGTTACTGGATGGATTGGTGGGTCAGGATGTGCAGATGATTGAGGAAGAACAACAGGCGTATCTTAATAATCCAGAGCGTCGAAGTTACGAGTTAAATCGGGCTTTGGTGAGTGTGCAACGGTTGATTAGGAATCAGGCAGACGATGAAAGGCGGGAAAATGCCAACCAGTGATAGCTA
>DATNPI010000439.1:0-5050 GCA_036703325.1 Coleofasciculaceae cyanobacterium | reverse complement strand
GCAAAATTATTGGATGTGTCCAGTAACGAACCCATACATTGATTGTTAAACTTTATTGGGACTTTTTCATTCCATTTATTATCAGTATTTAGTTCACACTTCGGGTTAGGACAGTAAATTTCAAAGTTTTCTATATTTTCCTTGCCCTGCTTTCCTATATAGCTTTTACTAAAATATCCCGCTCGACTAATTCTAAAGGAAACTAATTTTGCATTTAAGTAAGGTTTTACCTTGTTTTTCCACCAATCATCTAATTTTCCAGCTAAGACCCTTGAACCTTCTTTTAAGGTGAAAGTCATTGATAGTGTTATGTAGTCATCAGCCGTGCTATTCTTAGAGGCATAAAAATTCGGAGCAGATAGCATCTCATCTAAGGGGATGACTTGGCTATAAAGGACTTCTGGGTTGACAGAACCTTTCATTACCAAATGAATAGTATGACCCTCTGCATTGGCTCCCAATCCATCTTTAGGAACAGCTAAAATTGCTCCACAACAAGGACAATTAAGAATTTGAGCAGGTTCTCCCTCCACACCTCTTTTACCTTCCAACGCTGCAATCGCACCTGGTATAGGAGTATTTGGAGGAACAAACTTATCCTTCAAAGCATTAGGTGTAACATTCCCTCCAACCCACAACCCCGCAGAAAAGCGAGTAGTTCCCCAAATATTGTTCTCTCTGAGCCTACAATCTTTAGGTCGCCAACCTACAGGACGACCTTTCGCAAAGTTTTCCACTCGCAACACTTCACAAGCAACTATTAAGCCCAAAGCACGACGAAACTGTTGAATTGTTAATAATCTCAGGGTGTATCGGGAAATAACACTTACGCCATGTCCAGTGCGATCGCCATGAGTATCTTTCTCTGAGCGTAACCTTCTCAATCCCATCGTAAAAGCAGCTAGACCCAGATACGCCTCAGTCTTACCGCCACCAGTGGCAAAAGCCAGTAAGTCACAAGTCCTGCGATCTGGGTGCAGAGGATTAGCGATCGCCGGAATATTCATCAAGACAAACGCCAACTGGAAAGGTCGCCACCTAAAATCCTGTAAATCCTGTCCACGTCTTTTCCAAGATGCCTGCAAATCAATTGCTTTATTGGCAAAGCAGAAAGCCAGTCTAACTTCCTCATCTTGAGTAATTAAATCAATCGCTTCCTGCATTCGTTGCCGTGCTTGAAGGCAGATTGCTAGATGTCGATTCGCTGCTCGATGATATCTGGAGTCTAATTCACTAACGTTAGCTTGTTGTTGATTGATCCAAGCTCCATATCCATCTACAAGCGGTTGTAACGCTTCACGCATTGCAGCTGAATCCCAGGTTTCTGCTAGCCTAGCCGTGCTAAGTACAGGAGTCTGTTCCGTTAAGTTAGATTGCCAATCAATGTCAGGGGATTGAACCGGGTAACAGGGTACATATTCTGTTCTACAGTCCGGCAAAATAAACTTCTGCCATTGCTGTTTTCCGGACTGGGATTCGACAACCTCCCCGTCAATCCACTTCAACGGATTTTCTCCCTGGCAGGGGCGCTCAGGATCTATTCTCTTCCAGACAGCCGCGCACAAGTGACCACGAGCATAGGCTTGATAGTCTTGGTATATCAGTGCTAGTGACTCATCTTCCTCCTCCAGACTTCCAGGTTCAGGTTTTTCGTCAGAAGGTTGAAAACTATCAAGCGGCAAAAGCTCTGTATTCTTCCCACAAACAACCCGAATCTGAGGCTGAAAAATCATGTCACTTGTCTGAAATCGTCTCTTTCCAGACTCTTCCAGTGGGTCAACTAGGGAAGTCTCATTTACTAGGTAAATCGATACCTTATAGGTATTCTCAGAACGCCGCACACTCCGAAGGCTGATTCTAACTCCATCTATTTCTGGGAATGATAAGTTTTCAGTCACAGAAATTGCTTCAGGTGTAAGGTAGCAGTTAGGTACTCGCCTGAAGACTTGCTTGCCCTGCGGATCTCTCTCATCGCGATATCGCGCCCAAGTTGCACAAATTTCTATACGTGGCTTAAGCCCATCTTTAGCGCAGACAAAAAAGGAAATACCTAGTGAGCGAGGCTGGGATTTTGGGTCTAAAACTGGTGCAGCAGCAGCAACTGGTGCTTCTTCATCTGAGTCATCGTCACCATACTCATCTATCCCAGTTCCTAGGGTTTCGGCTTCACCCTCAATTTCCTTAGCATCCTCATCGCTTGCATCCCTGGGAATGAGAACACCTGAGATAAATTCGTTACGCGGATCTTGCTGAGTTTGCAGAACCTCATAGCAAGATTCTCTGGGGCCAAGCACTTCCTGTCTGAGGCTAAGTAGCAGTTCTGTTCGTACTGACACAATGTACCTGATTGTGGAACGTCTAAGTTGTCTTCAACTCTAGTGTTCCCTCTCAGTTCATCAGGTGACACCGCTTCACAAAAGCTTCACGAGTGTTCAGCACCGATAAAGAGAACTTGTACCAACCGCCGCTGAGGAGTTTGTCAGATCATATCTATGTAAGTTTATTTTGATACCAAGTATGGAAATGAGTGCTGAGGATGAGAAACAGACAAAACGCTCAAAAGAAATCTGGCATCCACGGGGATACACCTGCAAATAATTGAGTAGCCCCTAAGAGAGCTGTTTCTGTTGCATCCAGTTGTCCTGCTAGCTGCAACTGATGGGCAGTAAATAAGCCCGTGTAGAGTGGTGCTAATCCTCTGATGTCTAGCTTCAACTCACCCTTTCCGCCTCTAGTAACTTCACCACGTCCATTCGAGACAGACAAGATAAATCTGCCATTGTTTTCAGCTATCAGGTCATCTCGAACTTCCAAGTGCAATTCAGCTTGAAGTCCCGGCGGATAACCCCGCTTTTCCAGTGCCTTGCCTACATCTACCACTCGCAGCATCCAGCGTTGTGCAAACCTTACCTTGGCAGTTTGCTCTGGCAGCAGTAACGTCAGGAAGTCAACCGCAGACCCTTTCCACCGTACCTGTTCGATTTGGGAGCGATGATTGGCAAGAAAAGACCAGAAACTTTGTGCAGCATCGGCAGTGAGAACTGTCCAATCTCTAATCCGCAGGTAGCTGCTATCCTCTCTTGGATGCTGGGTGAAGATAATGTAACCTTGGGGTTGGTCTGCTGCCCCTATTAGATAGGCATATATCATTTCTTTTTCAACTGGTCGGATTAATCCCTGCCAGATGAATTGATGGCGGTCTAAATTCCCATTAGTCAGCCTTGCCTGCTTTTGATATAGGTCATGAAACACTTCAAGATTGATAGGAGATACAGATTTCAAAGGTAGCGGCTGTTCCCGAACCAGGATACTCTCAGTAGAAATTTCCCAAGTGCAAGCGCTACCGCCCTGTTCGTATCCCGCTTTTCGGTATAGGCGTTGAGTTGCTGGATAGAGAACGGAGATTGGTACACCGTTGGCATAAAGTTCCTTGAGGGTATGCTGCATCATAGCGATCGCAGCTCCAGTTCCACGATACTCTGGGGCAATGCCAACTGCGGCAATTCCTGTCATCGGTACACGTTGACCACCAAACCACTGACCCATCGCAATAGTTGCCAGTCCGCCAGCGATTTGCTGAGATTGACGAAGGAGACGGAGATTTTCTGCACCAACGCGGTCAATATAAGTTTCACTGTCACCGGGTGAACCCACAAAACACTGGTCGAGGATATTTCCCAACTTCTGAATGTCCTCTGGATTAGCAAGAGTGCTGTATTCAAATTGAGGGGACATAAAATCTACCGCCTAGCCACGCAAAACTACAATCATGCTACAACGGCAGGAAGGCGATCGCTTCACCCCTTAGATTCACCCGACTGGGGGAGGTTTTTGATAATGCTCCAGACCGTAAGACGCTCACCAGAAAGCGGCTTAGACTTTGCTATAGAAAACAATCGTCAGGCAATTGAGCAAAAAAAGAGGGAAGAGAACTCATATCTCTTCCCCCTTGGTTGTTTTGGTCATCTGCTTTTTGACCCTCTTTAAGCTTTTTACGCAGCATTTGCTGTTGCTTTTTGAGTTGTCGTTGTCGAGCAGAACCACCTTTACCTTTATCGTTTCTGCCTTGGCGGCGGGGAGATTCCCACCGCTTGAGTCGCTGTGTCATGGTCGTTGCCTCTTCAATAGAGTGGGCGGGGAGAGACTCGAACTCTCACGACCAGTGGTCGCCGCATTTTGAGTGCGGTGCGTCTACCAATTCCGCCATCCGCCCTTATTGGGGGCAACCTTTTCATTATAGCTAATTGGGGGCTGCTGTAACAAGGACTGATAACTTGGAGAACTAGCCCAACGATCAATTTCTCGTGCCCGTAGAACTGGAACTGGGTGCGTTAGCTGTGCCGTCTGTGCAGATTTGAGAAATTCACCCAGCTCGGTGGTACTGACAGCATCGTAAGCTCTAGCTTGATCAATGAAGGCGTCCAGGTTCAGTTGCGGGGCGAGGGTTGGAGAACCGCCAGCGAGCTTCATCAGCACCGACATCACTACCCTAGGGTTTTGTGTTGCCAAGAGAGCCGCGCGATCGCAAGTAAATTCTGCACAGCGCAACCACTCCAGCATCTGTGCCTGTAGACTTTGGGCAATTACCGTCCCCCAAGTGGGGAGTAAACCAGCCGCTAAGACAAGGATATTGAGCGGTGTCAGGTAAACCCCATGCTCACACTTGAGGTGACCCAGTTCATGAGCGATGACCGCCTGAATCTCTTCCGGCGTCAGCATATCGATCAAAGACGTGTGCAAGACAATAAAAGGTTGCTTGCCCCGCATTGCAAAGGTATAGGCGTTGGGAACCGGATGCTGCTGCACATACAGCTGGGGCGGATCTAAATCTAGAGTTTCACAGGCGTCTAAAAGTAGCTTATGAAGGTGCGGCAGTTGATTTTCGCCCACCAAGACGCTGGCAGCGATATTGTTCAGGTAAAAAAACTGTTCCCCTAACGATCCCAATAGATTCCGCACCATCAAATCTAGCCCAGGCACCTGCTTAAGGGAGTTAGTCGCTTCCAAATCCAGGGGATGGCGGAACTGGTCTGCCTTGAGACCAACTAGC
>DATNPI010000427.1:0-12665 GCA_036703325.1 Coleofasciculaceae cyanobacterium | reverse complement strand
CTTTGTTTATGAAAGTCTGTCTGCTTCCCAAGTAAGTCAGTCCATCGGCTACCGTAACGGAATTATTGTTGCTGATGTAGCAGCTTATGACCGATGGCGGCATCTACATAGAATCGACGAAAACTACACTTGGCGTTCTGGCATTAAGCATGACTGTGCCAAAGTCATGGAGTTAGAAAGAATTGGCGATGCCTACCGCAACGGCAACGGTTTAACTATCTCTCTCGAAAATACTTACATTTATCCTCTTTTCAAGAGTTCAGACATTGGTAACAACCGTGTGGCAGTGTGCCGAAAATGCGTACTAGTCACGCAACGATTTGTTGGGGAAGACACCTTTCACATCGAGCATGATGCTCCTGCTACGTGGCAGTACCTTCAAGACAATGCAGTTGCTCTCGCCAAGCGAAGTAGTTCAATTTATCGGAATCGCCCACCGTTTTCAATTTTTGGAGTTGGTGATTACACATTTGCTCCCTGGAAGGTAGCAATTTCAGGATTCTACAAAAAATTAGTCTTCACAGTCACTAGTCCAATTAATGAGCGACCTGCTGTACTCGATGATACGGTGTATTTTCTGCCATGTCGGTCTGAGGAGGAATCAAGATTTCTGGCTGAGATACTTAACTCATCCGTCGCCCTAGAATTTCTTAGCTCGATGATTTTTTGGAGTGACAAGCGACCCATTACAATTGACTTGCTAAAACGCTTGAGTATCGAAGCTCTTGCAAGAGAGGTTGGGCGAGAGAATGATTACTTTTTCTATGCCTGACAGGTAACTATCCCAGGCATCCTGAGAGGACTGGAAAAAGGTGGGGAAGCGATGAAAGCTACTCTCTAATTCCTCGCTCTTCTCTTGGGTTTCTCATTGATTGGGTTTTCATGACAATCTTTTTAAAGATTACCAACAACTAACAACTAACAACTAATAACTAGAGCTTTTCGCCCCATCTTTTTTGAGGTTGTTTTTGTTGCTCCGTCTGCGGTTGCTATAGCAACCGCCTTGGCGGTTAGGACAGATAGGAATTTAGTAGAGACGTTCCGGTGGAACGTCTTTACCAAAGTTTGTTAGTCCTAAGCGATGTGTCCACTGCTATAAGTAACCGGCTGATGAGCCAGTCTCGAAAGTCATACCAAATCCGGGTTTAATCTCCCGTTTTTCAGCAATCTGCCCAACAAGAGCAGAGTTCCACCGGAACGTCTCTACAACTGGAAAGGAAAAGGGGTTCTCCAGAGGGGATTTGGTATCATGCATTCAAAAGTCAGAATAAGGCATCTGGCTCATAAGCCGAGCTGCTGCTGCAAGGATTGGCGCATAATGTCTACGGGCGGTGTTTGTCCTATCCAAATTTTGAAGGCGGCGACTCCTTGCTGCACGAGCATTTCCAAGCCATCAATGGTAATAGCGCCCTGTTGTTTCGCTTGTCGCAGAAATTGAGTTGGGTTGGGGGTATAAATCAGGTCATAAGCGATCGCTCCCTCTTTGAGCACTTGCATCGCCGCGTCATCAACAGGAGACTGCTCAACGTTAGGGTACATCCCAACCGGAGTTGTATTTACAACTAAGTCGGCTTGGGATATGAGTTCTGGCAATTGTTCCCAACGATGCACATTTATAGTTATCGGTAGAGGAGCATCTACCCAACTTTGCTGAAATTGACTTAACTTTTGCACATTGCGACCAACGACGTGAATCTCCGTACAACCTAACTGGGTACAGCCGACTACCACGGCTCGTGCGGCACCGCCATGACCTAAAATTACTGGTATGGTTTGACTCCAATCCCTGTTAAAAACTTGTAAAGGCGCAATAAAGCCTTCCACATCGGTATTAGTGCCGCTCCAACCTGTGTCCGTGCGCCAAACTGTATTCACGGCCCCAGCAACTTTGGCAACTGTTGAGACTTCTGATAACAGGGATATAATTGCCTGCTTGTGGGGGATAGTGACACTGAAGCCTACCAGACCAATAGCATTAAAACCGGCGATCGCTACACCCAAATCCGCTGCTTTCACAGGCAACGGCAGGTAGACATAATCTAGATCCAGGTGTGCGTTAGCAGAGCGCTGCTGCAAAGCGTAGAGCGCGGCATTGTGCATCACCGGCGACAAAGAATGCTCAACTGGATCGCCAATTATGCCCAGTAGTTTAGTTGTACCTGTAATCAGTTGCATGAGGTTTTGCCGTTTCTATTCGGTTTCCAGCATACGGCTACAGCTAATATTTTTTCACTAAGGATTTTTAACTAGTATCAAGTAACGAATAATACAGACCAGCTGAACCGAGTTGTGTGCCAGAATCGGGGTGACGAATGCTGATCTGTCATGATAGGAACCCTACTGGGTAGCCGATACAAAGTAATTAATATTTTAAGTGGAGGGGGATTCGGTCAGACCTACGTTGCCATCGATACGCAGCGACCGGGTTCTCCTAAATGTGTAGTTAAGCACCTCAAACCTCTGCGACAAAATCCGGCTTTTTTAGAGATGGCAAGGCGTCTGTTCCAAACAGAGGCAGACATCCTCGAAAAACTAGGACGCCACGACCAAATTCCTCATTTGCTGGCTTACTTTGAAGAAAACAAACAATTTTATCTAGTACAGCAGTTCATTGAAGGGCATCCTCTGAGTGATGAACTTTCAGGTCGTACCCGACTGACGGAAGAGCAGGTTATTGCCATCTTGCGGGATGTGCTGAATACTCTGAAGTTTGTTCACCGTCATCAAGTTATCCACCGCGATATTAAGCCTGGGAACTTGGTTCGACGGCATCGGGACGGCAAGATAGTCCTGATTGACTTTGGAGCGGTAAAAGAAATCGGCAACCAGTTGGGAGGTAATACCAACCATACTGGTGTGACGATCGGAATTGGCACCCACGGCTATGTGCCTAGCGAACAATTAGCTGGTAAACCACGATACAGCAGCGACATTTATGCCCTAGGCATGACAGCGATTCAAGCCTTGACGGGGCGAAGACCGAGCGAGCTGGAAGAAACTAGTGACACCTCTGAATTCATCTGGCGGCAGCATACTGAGGTGAGTGATGGACTGGCAGATATTCTAGAGAAGATGGTGCGATACCACTTCCGGGAGCGTTACCAGTCCGCAACGGAAGTCTTGCAAGCGCTCCGGCAATTAACAGGGACATCAGACATCCCCACGAGTTCATCTAGTTATTCTGCTGCCAGAAGTAGGAAATCCTTTATCAGCACAGGTCTATTCAGGGCGATCGCAAGTCTTGCCTTGACCGGCGTAGTGCTGGGAGTGCGGCAGTTCGGAGGACTAGAACCTCTAGAGCTATCGGCTTTCGATCAGATGATTCGGTTACGTTATGCCACAAGGGTATTGGGTGACTTAGATCGAAATAAACCCCTTGAAGGTCAAGACCCTCGCCTACTCATCGTCGCCATCACAGAGGCAGATATTAAATCTCAAAAACAATGGCCGCCATCTGACCGCCTTGTGAATCAGCTTTTAGGTCAACTGGAGCGTCATCAACCGCGTGCCATTGGTTTGGATATTTACCGGGATGCGCCAAGATCACCAGGTTATGAGGAATTGGCAGCTCGGATAAAAAAGAGCGATCGCATTATTCCTGTGTGTAAAGTCGGTGAGGCTGGTAGTCCCGGCACACCACCTCCAAAGGGTATTCCAGAATCGCGTATTGGCTTCAACAATATTGCCGCTGACCCCGGTGGCATTGTCCGACGTGCTTTGTTGTTTGTCGATTCTACGACCAACTCTACTGAATCTCGCTGTACCACCCCCTACTCCTTCAGCTTCCAGCTAGCACGACTTTACCTGAAAAAAGAAGGAATCCAGCCCCAACCCACCCCTGAACAGTACCTACAGCTAGGTTCAGCCGTATTCAAACCTCTAAAACCAAGCTTTGGAGGATACCAACAGGCTGATGCAGGGGGCTACCAGATTCTGCTCGATTATCATTCAGCTCACAATATCGCGCAGCAAGTCACCCTTAGACAGGTATTGAATGGGCAGTTTGACCCTTCCTTAGTAAAAGACAAGATCGTGCTGATTGGTGTTACTGCACCAAGTAACAAAGATTCTTACTACACCCCTTATAGTGAAGGTCGCCCAATGACTGGGGCACTGCTCCATGCACAGATGGTAAGCCAAATCCTAAGTGTGGTTCTCGACAAGCGCCCTCTAATTTGGTTCTGGTCTGAAGAGGCAGAGATGCTGTGGATTGCCGGATGGGGACTTGCCAGTAGCATTATGATCGGGAGAACCCGTCATCCCCTACTCTTGATTGTGAGCGTTGGCACAATGTTGGGTGTCTTGGTCGGGGCTAGCTTTTGGCTGTTCATACAGGATGCTTGGGTGCCGGTGGCAGCTCCAGCGCTAGCGTTAGTTATTACCAGTGCCGCAGTAGTTGCCTCTCGGCTACGTCAGCCTCCCCAGCGATTCACAGCCATTTCCAGCGAGACACCAGCCAACCCCACAACAGATCGCCAGTTGACCCTTGCAACTGTTTTGGAAGATAGCTTTCCAACTGAAACAGTTAGCTTTGAGTCTAGTTCTACAAAAATCACGGTGCATGGCAGCTTAGAACCGAATCAACGCCAGCCTTACTCGTTAAGTTGCTCTCAAGGGCAGATGTTAACCATACAAGCGACAGAAGGAAACATCTCGATTACAGTGGTAGCTCCGGGTAGGCAAGCCGTTGGGATGGTCACCGGCACTAATGCTCAATGGCAAGGTCTGCTGCCAACCAGTGGCAATTACATCATTGAAGTGTCTACTGTTGTTGCATCCAAGTACACGATTAATTTTAATCTTACCAATCAGAATTCATCAGTAAGTGAGATAATCACAACCGTCATCCCCTCACAAGCCAACGACAATTCAAGTTCGGTAGAAACAAAGGAAACAAAAATAGCTCCTGAAAATGTGACTAAAAAGTATGAAATGTGAAGAATGACGGGGGCAAGCAAGAGAAATCAAGCTCTCTCCCTTGTTAAGGGGAGGGGTCTAGTATGTTTGCAAGAATAGCAACATTCGCTTAGAATCCGCCTTTTTCAAAAGGGGGAGATGTCAATCTAATGCTTCTCCCGTTGTTCCACGATCGCCTCTCGCTGGGCAGTAAATTCCGTTGGTACTGGTGTTGAACTGAGGCTGATTTGACCAGATAGGTTTTCTCCCGTCACGATGCCTTGAAGTCTAACTGAGAGCGTACCCCCCGACGCATCTGCTTGTCCATCTGAGTTGTTACAGCTCTTCACCCACGGAACTGATCCAGATACATTCAGCTGTCGATCGCTTAATCGCCCAGTTAGAGAGGGCTTTTCACCGGCAACAGTTGTTGTCTTAGCATCAGTTTTTGCGGGCAGTAACGAGCCGAATAAATAAGTCCCGGATTGCTGAATGTTCAACACTAGCGTGTTCGATTTGAGACATCCAGGTAAGTTTTCAGCGCTGATTCGATAGACACCACCAACAGGTGGAGGCGCTTTGAGATTAGCTTCCCCATAAGCTGAGACAACCTTAAACAGAACTACAACCGAACCAATCGCCACACCATAAAATGCCAAGGATTTCAAACTGAAATGACTCATTATCCTCCGACTCCGGATTCATCTTTCCCAAGGGATGGTTGACCATTTGTTGCTGAGAGTACTGAGGCGAGGTGAGAAGTGAGCTGAGAGTACCTGCGGGTAATCAGGAGAGAAGAGCGACACTCAATCGCCAGTTCATCAGTATACCGTCCCAGAGTTTGGCGCTCGATTCCCCAGGCGCGGCTGGTGCCAGCAATCGTGAGGTCAACCCAGTTGGACGCTTCTACAACAGCTTGGATTGGAGTTGGGGAAGCAACAGTCTGCATATCAATGCGATCGCGCACCGCCTTAGGCAATTGCTCCATCACCGAGCGAAACTCATAGCTCAACTCACTAGCTGCCTCGTCACCTTGTACCACTTGTAGAACAGTAAGACTACGCAGATCACTATTCACAAGCAGTCTTAGCGCCAGTTCAAGTCCCAAATCATCATGGGTATTAGCCGCGTAAGGCACCAAAATCTTTTCCAGTCGCTCCCGTCCTCGATCCACAAACACCGCTACATCCACCTTCGCTGTGCTGAGAATTTGACCCACTCGTCCACCCAAGCGGTTACTACTGAACGCTGGGCGGTGCCAACCCACTAAAATCAGATTCGCTCGGTCAAGTTCAGCAATCTGCGATGTTGCTCGCGCTACATCGTTGGCAATGCGGACAATCGGATAAACCAGTTGACGACTTTCTGGAGGTTCCAGGCTTTGAGTCAATTCTTCCAGACGAGTTCGGCGCTCTTGAATTAACCGCTCTGCCTCAAATGGAGTACTTTGGAAGACATAGTCTTCTTCTAGTTGGATCAGGCTGAGGGGATGAACCGATGAGGCTTGAAATTGATTTCCTGCAATGGCTACTGCTAGTTGCAATAACCCTTTCTGCGTACTGGGATTAGCAACTGGCACCAGTATCCGATAAGCTGGTTGCTCAGTATCGAGACGGCTCTCGACTTGAGGTTCTGATTCCACCAAATCCAGCCTGATCAGCTGTTTTGGATAAGTCCATTCTAAAAGGGGTGAGGTCATCACCGTTGTCACCAGCGCCATAATCACCAGCATGGTGAACAGTAAGGGCGAAATCACACCCAAACTTAGCCCAATGTTGAGGACAATTAGCTCCGTCAAGCCGCGAGTATTCATCAACCAACCCAGTGCAGAGGCTTCCCGCTTTTCAACGCCACAGACACGAGCAGCTGTATAGGTGCCAACGTACTTGCCGATGATTGCCACTCCCAAAACAGCGGCACATAATAGCCATAATTCAGGGCGGTTGAGCAAGCCGATTTGCGTCCGCAAACCGCTATAGGCGAAAAAGATGGGCAGTAGAAACGTCAGGACAAAGTCTTCCGTCTTTTGAGCTATCTCCCGCACCAAACCAGGGTTTTTGGGCATCACCGCTCCCAGTATGAAGGCCCCAAAAATCAGGTGAATGCCGATTAGCTCAGTAATCAGCGCGGAAGCGACCACGCCCATATAGATTCCAGCAAGAACTAACTGAGTTAACCGTCCGGTGCGATCATAGAAGCGGGAAAGTTTTTGTAGGAACCAACGCCCCACTGTCACCATGAAGCCAATATAGAGCAGAGCCGCCACAAGGGTTACAACTACGCCAGTCATGTTATTAGCGCCAGCGACAGGTGACATTGCTGCCTTGCCTACTGCGATCGCCAACGCTAACAAACACCAAGCCGTAACATCATCCACTGCTGCACAGGTGAGCGCTAGAGTTCCCAAACGCGTACTCTGCAAGTTGTTCTCAGTAATGATTCGAGCTAGGACGGGAAAGGCTGTAATTGACATCGCCGCCCCTAAAAATAGAGCAAACGCCGTAAACGATACACTTGCATTGGAGACAAGGGGGTAAAGCAGCAGAGCTAGTAGGCTTCCCAGTGAAAAAGGCACCAAAATACTGACGTGAGAGGTCAGAATTGCTATATCCAAGTTGCCTTTAAGATATTTTGGGTCTAGCTCCAAACCAATCAGAAACATGAAAAAGATTAAGCCTACCTGAGACAGCACATCAAGGAAGGGAAGCGTCTCGGCTGGGAAGACGGTTATTGCTAATTCTGGAGCCACCGAACCAAATAGAGATGGTCCGAGCATAATCCCAGCAATAATCTCGCCAATCACCAAGGGTTGCTTAATCACTCGGCACCCCAAACCCATGAGTCGAGAGATGCCAATGATGATCAGCACTTGAACCAGAACGAGGACAACTGTATGCATAAAATTCTCTGCCGGACGGCTTGAAGGTAGAAATACACATCCCAGCTGAACAGGGAATTAAGCCCCAGTTATATTTAGAGCTGAGAGACTTGATATAGCACATTTGGCAGAAGAATCAGCCCGACTCAGGCTACAAAAATATTCGTAAAATTGAGAAGAGCGCCTAGGGCGTGTTTTCAAACTTTATTGGCTTCGCTGATGTCGGTTGAGATCCCCCTAAATCCCCCTTAAAAAGGGGGACTTTGACTGAATTCTCCCCCCTTTTTAACTCTGGCAGGGGGGGATCTCCGGGTTTGAAAACACGCCCTAGTCGTCGGGCAGCAGCGGAACTAAACAAGCTGGTAATCAAGAGAGTATTTTCATGAATTTAATTGCTTGTACGAGCTGTGGACAAGAAAATCCGAGTGAAGCCCATTTTTGTTCTCGCTGTGGTGTCTCTCTGCCAAAACCAAATGCTAATCACACGGAAAGCGGCTTGACGCCTGGAACTTGGTTGCGCGATCGCTACATCATTCAGCATCCACTAGGTCAAGGCGGATTTAGCAGAACCTACCTGGCAGAAGATACCGGACGCTTTAATGAACAGGTCACTCTCAAAGAACTGACGCCAACTAACCAGGGAACTTACGCCCTCCAAAAAGCCGAGGAACTGTTTCAACGGGAGGCGGCAATGCTGCACAAACTTCAGCATCCCCAGATTCCCCGGTTCTGGGAGTTCTTTCGTGACGGAAAACGCCTGTTTTTAGTTCAAGACTACATCGAAGGCAAAACTTATCAGTCTCTATTGGAAGAGCGAATGGCTTCAGGTCAAACCTTCAGTGAAGCCGAAATCATCGAGCTTTTTGAGCAACTGCTCCCTATCTTGAGCTATCTCCACTCTCTAGGCGTCATTCACCGCGATATTTCTCCAGACAATATCATCTGCCGTGCTCCAGACAGAGTACCTGTTTTAATTGACTTGGGCGGTGTAACAAAAGTTTCTCTTGAAGTTGCTACTCCCGTTGCTAGTTCACAAAATTCTACCGCCTCTAGTAGCGCTACTCGTCTAGGTAAGATTGGCTACGCCCCCGATGAACAGCTACGCTTAGGAATCGCTGCTCCTCATAGTGATTTGTATGCCTTGGGCGTTACAGCGCTTGTCTTAATGACGGGCAAACAGCCACAGCAACTCATAGACTTAGAGACAATGGAGTGGAACTGGCAAGAGCATTTGAGCCTAAGTCCTTTCTTGGCTGGCATTATCAATCGAATGCTTGCCACTCAGCCAGTGGAACGGTTTCAATCCGCTAATGAACTTTTGCAGCAGCTGGAAACCCGTAGTACCGTTGCCCCGACGCAACTGCATCATCGTTTTACTCAAAATGATGCCTCAGCGCGTAATTCTTCACCGACCTCAGCAAACAATTCTGGTCAAGGACATTTATTTGACGATTCTGTCAAAGTGCCAAGGGAGATTCAAGGCTGGAACTGGGGGGCTTTTTTCTTACCAGGTGTTTGGTGTATCACCAATCAGGTTTGGATTGGACTAATCTCTTGGACTGACTTTTCTTTGATTACCCTTCCACTCACCTTGGGGATGACTTGGCCAATTATGGCAGTGATTTTGGGTATTAAAGGTAATGAGTGGGCTTGGAAAAGCCGTCGTTGGAATAGTGTTAAGGATTTCAAACGCCATCAAAGGTTATGGGCATTTGTCGGATTTCTGCTCATAGCAGCTCTCTTGCTCTTAGTTGCACTGATTGTTTTTATGATTGTTGCGTTGGGTATGTCCTCAATGGGAACGGGGAATATGGGAGGAATGGGCGGAACGAGGGATTAGCTAATTGGCCAGAATCCCAGCTTTGTCTCTTGATATCGTCCCCTCCTTTGCCGTTTCGCCTATTCCCTACTTCTACAAGAAGTGTATTGACTTAGCTCTATCAGTTTGCTATGTTGGCAGAATTAGTGGGATTTATCCAACCATTCCTACCAACGCCTTAGCAATGTTTACCAACAGCTACTACTTTTATTTTTGGTCTAGGCGGGTTCACCGGCGGTGAATACAGTTCCTTATGGAGCCGACCGGTGGACCGCAGAGCAAAGACTGCGGTCCTTTGTTTTTTAAGGCAAAGAAGCAACAGGAGTTTATTGATTCGTGACGACTTATCTTAGTAGCTGGTTTTATGGCTTTTACTTTTGGCCCAGACAGAGTTCCGGGTAGGTAAAGTCGTGTCACGCCAACTTTTCGCTACAGCCCGGAACCCCTAGGGAACCGGGTTTTTTCTTGTCCCCCTTGTCCACAGATTTTACAAAGGAATCATCCCTATGTTGAACGCCAAACTTGTTACGCCATCTGACAGTGACCATAAGACAATTGTCCGACTCTCAGAAGAAGTCTCCTTCGGTGGATCGGAACTTGTGATTATTGGTGGGCCCTGTACCGTTGAGAACCCATCGCAAATGGAAACAGTCGCCCAAGAACTCCAACGAGCACCTGTTCAGGCGCTGCGGGGTGGCGTCTACAAACCCCGAACATCTCCCTACGCGTTCCAGGGATTAGGACTAGAAGGACTAGAAATCCTGTCAGATGTGCGGCAGCGTTACAACATTCCGGTTGTGACTGAGGTAATGTCCATTGCTCAGATTGAATCGATAGTGGCCCACACTGATATGCTTCAGGTTGGCAGCCGGAATATGCAAAACTTTGATTTGCTCAAAGCGCTGGGTGAGGTGGAAAAGCCGATACTGCTAAAGCGGGGACTTGCTGCCACGATTGAGGAATTTGTGATGGCAGCAGAATATATCTTGAGCCACGGTAACTCTCAAGTAGTGTTGTGTGAACGAGGCATCCGTAGTTTCGATACCTACACTCGCAATGTGCTGGATTTAGGGGCAGTAGTGGCACTCAAGCAGCTAACTCACTTGCCAGTAATAGTGGACCCCTCTCATGCCGCAGGTAAGCGAGAATTAGTGGCACCACTGGCGAGGGCTGCTGTAGCTTGTGGGGCAGATGGATTGATTATTGAGTGTCACCCAGAACCGGAAAAGTCTGTTTCAGATGCCCGTCAGGCACTTTCTCTAGACGATATGGTGGATTTGGTTCACAGCTTACAGTCGGTAGCCGCCGCAGTCGGGCGGACTGTACCTGACACTAAGACTATTCGCCACTTTGCTGCTGTTGCTTAAATCATCGGCAGCAATTTTTTTATAGAGGACAGTTGAGGAAGCGATCGCACTGCGTAAGGTCACCATCGCCGCGAGAAAAGCTCTTGTAGAACTCATGTTCCGTATCCTCAATTGTCACAGATACGGGACTAATAGACATCTCCAGAAATTAAGTTTTAGCCTAAGTGGTACAAGGGTTTAATGCTAGTTTTCGGAGATGTCTAATTTGACACTCTCCGGGCTAAAGCCACGGAGATTCTTCGTTCATAGACCCAACTTGCCCTGACAGGATTGCTCCAATCCGAGTAGAGGTCGAATCTCCCGAAGCGTTCGGGTGGATGCTGAGCGAAGTCGAAGCATCCACCCAAGTTCCCACATGCCCTGTGGTACTCAAGGCTAATTTCAGAATATTAATGGCAGCATTCCAGTCCCTGTCGAATATGAACCCGCATTGGCAAACGTGAGTTCTCATAGATAGAGACTTCTTAACATGCGTACCGCAGTTAGAGCATTTTTGGGATGTGTAGGCAGGATTAACTGCAACAGTTATCTTGCCGAACTTGACTCCAAAATACTCTAACCACCTTCTGAATTGATACCAAGAAGCATCATTAATAGACTTGGCAAGACAATGATTTTTAACTAAGTTCTTAATCCTCAAGTCTTCATAGGCGACCAAATCGTTAGATTGGATTACGCAACGCGCCACTCTCTTGGCGTGTTCTTCACGTTGCCTACTTATCTTGAGGTGTACTCGCCCTAATTTATTAATCGCTTTCTTTCGGTTAGTAGAGCCTTTCTTCTTACGAGAAACACGACGCTGATAGAATTTCAGCCGTTTCTCTCCAATTCGATAAAACTTGGGGTTAGGTTCAGTGTGTCCGTTGCTGTCGGTGTAGAACTCTTTGATACCGACATCGACGCCAATCATCTTGCCTGTTAGCTCTGTATCTATTTTGTTCTCAGTCCTCACCAAGAACTGTACGTAGTAGCCATCGGCACGACGCACCAACCTCACCCGTTTTATCTGGTCTAATTTGTAGAAGTTTACATCCCACGTTCCTTTGAGCTTGAGTGAGCCTATTCCTTTCTTGTCTGTGAAAGTGATTTGTTTTCTCTTGTGATCAAGGCACCAACCTGAAACTTTATACTCCACTGAGCGACAGTTTTTCTGAAATTTCGGGTAGCCTTTCTTCCCTGGAATGGACTTCTTGCAATTGCTGTAAAACCGAGCGATTGCGCTATAGGCTCTCTCAACAGCTGCTTGGCAAGCACTTGAGTTCAAGGCTTTAACAAAGGGAAACTCTTCTCTGAGCGTTTTGCTGAGGCGATACAACTCCTTCTGCCCTACACCTCGATTATCCATCCAGAAGCGGATGCAACGATTGCGGACAAATTGAGCGCTTCTAATCGCTTCATCTATAGCTGTGTATTGAGTTGTTTTCCCCTTAGCCTTATACTCTAAGACAATCATTTTGCGTGGAAAAGCCTACGCAATATATTCTATGATCAGGAAAGCCGTCCTGGAAGGTGTTCCTGAGCCTGTCGAAGGACGGGGCTTTAAACCCAAATTTTTGGTAAAAGCGATCGCTTCGATGATTCTCTTCCCACCAGAATCGATTATGAGCCTGTCAAGTTCAGAGCATAGGTAGTATTGACATCAGTATCAACCGGGTCATAGCCTGGCTGTTGAGGGTGACAAACACTGAACTGTAATCCTGGATTG